>CAYOXF010000064.1:0-19510 GCA_964407845.1 uncultured Acidobacteriaceae bacterium
CGAAACGAGCGACCCCGTCCTCATGCTGGACGAAGTCGACAAGCTCGGCCGCGATTTTCGCGGCGACCCCTCCGCGGCGCTGATGGAGGTGCTCGATCCCGAGCAAAACTCGACGTTCCGCGATCACTATCTCGATGTGCCGTTCGACCTTTCGAAAGTGATCTTCGTGATGACCGCCAACTGGCTCGATCCCATTCCCGAGCCCCTGCGCGATCGCATGGAAATCCTGGAAGTGCCAGGCTACACCGAGGAGGAGAAGATTCACATCGCCAAGCGGTTCCTGCTCCCGCGGCAGACCAAGGAAAACGGCTTGACGCTCGGTGAGCAGATCGAGTTTACCGACGAATCGCTGCATGACTTGATCCATCACTACACGCGAGAGGCGGGCGTACGAAACCTCGAACGCGAGATTGCCACGCTCGTGCGCAAGCAAGCCCGTCGCATCGCAGAAGGCAAAACGGACAAGCTCGTCGTCACCATCGAGGTGATTCGAGAAGCGCTCGGTGTGCCGAAGTTCCGCTTGGAAAAAGAGGTCGAGGAGCGCGTCAAGCAGCCGGGCGTTTCCATCGGCCTGGTGTGGACGCCCGTCGGCGGCGACATCGTCTTCATCGAGGCCAGCAAGGCGCGCGGAGGCAAGGGCTTTACCATGACCGGGCACCTGGGTGAAGTGATGCAGGAGTCGATGCGCGCCGCTCTCAGCTGGGTGCGTTCAAACTCCGACCGCTACGGTATCGATGCCGACTTCTTCCGCAAGCTCGACTTGCATATCCACGTTCCATCGGGTGCGATTCCGAAGGACGGTCCCTCGGCAGGGATTGCGATGGTCACGGCGCTCGTGAGCTTGCTCAGCGGGAGGCCCGTTCGCCCACGCGTCGCTATGACCGGAGAGATTTCGCTGTCCGGCGTGGTGCTGCCGATCGGCGGCGTGAAAGAGAAGGTCCTCGGCGCCAAGCGCGCGGGCATCCGCGAGGTCATCTTGCCTTCGGAGAACGAGCCGAACGTCGGGGAGGATCTACAGCCCGAGATGTTAGAAGGCATCCAGATCCACTTCGTGCGCCGGGTGGAAGAGGCGTTGGAAATCGCGCTGGGCAAATTCGAACCGACCGTACGGCCGCCGGTGGGCGGAGGTCCGCGCGGCGAGAACCGTCCGACGGCTGGCCCCGTGCACTAAACACGACAAGTGAAGGAGAAAGGCCCGGAGGTGCGATCCGGGCCTTTTCTTTTTTGCGCCCCAACAAGGTTCTGCCCATTGCAGCACGCGGCCGATTTCGGTAGAGCTAACCTTCGATGCCCTATCGCCCCCGAGAATTGGTCGTGCGTGCGCGCGAAGCCGCCACACAGTTGCTCCAGACCTTGGACCGCGACGAGATGGTGGCCCGCTTTCTCGATCTCTATGCGGCGGAGTACCGGCGTCCGGGTCGCGCCGACCAGCCAGCGTTGTATCGGGAACAGCTCGAAAGAATTCGTCGCGAGTCGGTGCTCGCGGCGGTATTGCGGATCGAGGCGGCGCTGCCGACCCGACTTAAGGTACGCGTCACGGTACCGAGAACGAAGCACGCCAGGAAGCGGAGCAAGGGGCGGAAGGCAAAATCGCAGCGACCCGCGAAAGCAGGCCTGGAGCTGGCGATTCCCTTCCTAGACCTTTTTCGCGAGGAGTTTTTCGTGGCCCTGGGCCAGGCCATGGATTGGACCGACGAGGATGCCCGAGAATTCTGGCGCGACCTGGACATCTATCGCATGCTCGGCGCACGCGGTTCGGCCAACACGGCTCGACGTGGAGTCGGAGCGGCATCCGGCCCCTTTGTAGATCGCGTGGCGTTGCTTTTGGATCCTTCGCTCATGGAACAGGCCCGCCGCGCCGCCGGAAGGTTTCAGCTTGAGATTCACCAGGCGGCGGACCGCGTACTGCGGAAGGTTTTCTCCCGCCGCCGCGAAAACTGAGCCCGCGGTCAGCAGAAAATCCAACCCGGTTTCCCTTGAAGGATAGCCAAACAGGACGCAGGGAAGGCCCATTCTGGCCGTGCTGTTCTAGCAAGCCTCTTGAAGCAGAACCGCTACGGACGGGCGGCTTTTGCTATGCTCATCGTAATGCTGGACCTCTTCTACATCTTGGTCGTTCTCCAAATCGCCCTGGGGGCGTATTCGCTCTGGGACGGCTTCGAATGGTTTCGCATGGTGCGCCGGCGGCTGGGCACGCACGCCGGGTTTTACGCGCCAGTTGCAGCCGTGATCTGTCCGTGCAAGGGAACCGAGCCGGGCCTTGAGGAGAACCTCATGGCTCTTACGCGGTTCGACTATCCGAACTACGAGATTTATTTTTCTCTGGCCACGAGTCTCGATCCGGCGCTTAAGATCATCGAGCGCGTAAAGGGGGCGACCGAGCGTCCGGTGCACATCGTGATCGCCGGCCCGCCCGAGGATTGCGGCGAGAAGGTCCACAATCTGCGCAAGGCCGTGGAATCGCTTCCCGAGAAATTCGAAGTCATCGTATTCGTCGATTCCGACGTACGCCTGCCGCGTGGTTGGGTCGGCAAACTCACGGCTCCGCTTCAGGATCCTCAGATCGGGGCGACCACGGCGTACCGTTGGGTGATCCCCAGTCGCCGCATCGGGGAAGGCGGGCTCGCGAGTGCCTTGGCCTCGGCCTGGAACGCCTCGGTGGCGACGATGCTGGGCCGCCCGCGCGAGAATTTCTGCTGGGGCGGTGGCACGGCGATTCGCCGCGCGACGTTTGATGATGCGCACGTCCTCGATGCCTGGAGCGGCACGGTCAGCGACGACTTCGGCTTGACCAATGCGCTGGTCGCCATGGGCAGGTCGATCGTGTTCTGCCCGGAATGCCTCGCCGCGACGCTGCACCCCTGGACGGGAACCTCGTTGATCGAGTTCACCAATCGCCAGATCGCCATCACGCGAATCAATTCGCCGCAGCGATGGCTTCTCGGTTCCGCCGCGCACGCGGTCTATTCGGTGACCTTGGTTTACGCCGCCATAACCATCCTGAACACGATGATCGACGGCGACCCGTGGCTTCACCTGCTATTGATGCCGCTGATTATTGTGCTGCTGGCTGCCGGGAAAGGGGCGCTCCGTACGGTCGCGGTGGGAGAAATGTTGCCTGAGTGGAAGGCCCCGCTCCGCGATTGGAGCTGGGTTTGGACCACGCTGGCGCCCGTCGTGCCCTTTTTGTTCACCTGGAATTTCATCGCCTCGCTCTTGACGAAGCGCATCCGCTGGCGCAACATCCGCTACGAGCTCGTATCCCCGAATATCACGCGGGTTCTGACGCGATAGCCACACCCGAGGCTGTAACCTTCGCCGTCCCCGCGCGTAGAACTGCTAGAAAGCACACCCGAGTTAGGAAGCCGAGGAGAAGCGAGATGAGCGACGCGGCGATTCAGGCCCCTGAAGCACCCGGTGAGGTAAGCGCAATCGGGCGCATTTTCGGCGTCCTTTTCAGCCCCCAGGCCACGTTTGCTGCGATTGCCCGCAGGCCTACTTGGCTTGCGCCGATCATAGTTCTCACATTCATTAGCTTCGGAATGAACGCCATGCTGGCCACGCGGGTAGACTGGAGATCGTACATCCAGATGCAGCTGGAAAAAACGGGCCGCGCCGATCAAATCCCCAACGAGCAGGCTTTGGAGCGTGTGGTCCAGGTGCAGAAGTACAGCCGATACGTGCGAGGTGTGATCGGAGACATATCGGCCGCTCTGTTTGCGGCAGCGATCTATCTCGGGATATTCAATCTCCTGATAGGCGCCGATCTGAAATTCAAGTCCGTGCTCTCGGTCGTGAGTTTCACGATGATGCCCACGGCTCTCAAAGAGCTCCTCGGAATCGGCATTCTTTTTCTCAAGGATCCCACGACGATCAATCCGGACAACTTCATCGCGTCGGGCTTGGGCGCTTTTTTGGGCAACAATGTGCCGAATTGGCTCATGGTGCTAGGCATTACCGTCGACGTCTTCATTTACTGGGGCATGACCCTGTCGGTGATTGGCTTTCACGCGCTGAATCCCAAGAAGATCAAAACCAGAACAGCGATTGGTGTGGTGGTTGGAATCTACCTGGTCTCGGTCCTTCTGGCCGTCGGCCTCACCGCAGCGTTCTCCTGATACACTCGCTCGGATGGCCTTTCATTTTGAGGTTCTCGCGATCGATCCGTCCGGGGCTCGCTTGGGTCGGCTGACCACTCCGCATGGCGTCATTGAAACGCCGGCCTTCATGCCGGTCGGCACGGCCGCGACCGTGAAGGGTCAAACGCAGCAAGACCTCGAAACCCTCGACGCCCAGATCCTGTTGGCCAACACTTATCATCTCTATCTGCGCCCCGGCCACGCGCGGATTCAACAACTGGGAGGACTCCATGAATTTATGTCCTGGCCCCGGCCGATTCTCACCGACTCAGGGGGCTACCAAGTCTTCAGCCTGAGCGAGCTGCGCAAGGTCAGCGATGAAGGCGTGCGATTCCGCTCCCATCTGGACGGTTCCGAGCATTTCCTTTCGCCCGAGAAAGTGGTCGAAATTGAGATTGCTCTGGGCGCGGACATTATCATGGCCCTCGACGAATGCATCGAAGCGCCTGCAAGCGAAGCCTCTACACGGGAAGCGGCGGTGCGTACGGCGGACTGGGCGGCTCGTTCGCGGGACTATTTTGAAGCAAACGGAGATCCAGAGCGCCAAATGCTTTTCGGCATCGTCCAGGGAGGAACACATCGAGAACTGCGCCGCGAAAACGCCGACGCGCTCGTCGACTTGAATCTTCCTGGATACGCGATCGGCGGGCTAGCCGTCGGCGAATCGCATGCCGTCAGCTGCGAGATGACCGAACTCGTCGCCGCCCGACTGCCCAAGGAACGGCCGCGCTACCTGATGGGAGTTGGCAAGCCAGACGAAATCCTCGATTACGTCGAGCTCGCTGTGGATATGATGGACTGTGTGCTTCCCACCCGCAGTGCGCGCCACGGTTGTTTGTTCACCTCTCACGGGCGGGTGCTGATCCGTAACGCGCGCTATGCGGATGATCCGCGCCCGCTCGACCCGGACTGTGCATGCGCTGTTTGCCGACGATACTCGCGTGCGTACTTGCGGCACCTGTATGCGAGCGGAGAATTCCTCGCAACCATCTTAAACACCCACCACAACCTGCACTTTTACCTTGACATGATGCGCAAAATCCGCGAGGCTATCCGTTTTGGAAATCTAGAACGATTCCGCTCTGACCTTCAGACACGCCTCACATAGGCAAACCAAGCGGGCGCTGGGTGTGGCAAGGGGAGGAGCAGCATTTTCCGGTGTGACGGCCGTGGGGGGTTCGTCGCGATCGGCAGGCTTGCCGGCTCGGCGAAAAAGGCAGAAAAATGGCAGTTTCTGGCATTGGGATTCCACTCGGGTTAGCCCTTCAGGCGCCCGCTTCGTCCCCCTTGGGCGGCGTGTTCGGCTTCCTTCCTATCATATTGATTATAGTGATCTTCTACGTGTTGATGATTTTGCCTGCACAGCGCCGCCAGAAAAAGGTCGCCGAAATGCTGAGGAATCTGAAGAACGGCGACAGAGTGATCACCAACGGCGGCATCTACGGCACGATCGTCGGGCTCGAGGACGATTCCGTTCAGCTGCGCATCGCCGAGCAGGTAAAAATCAAGATCTCGCGCAACGCCATCGCTGGACTCCAGGCTGAGCCCAAGGAGAGCTAGGCGGCCGGAATGAATGCGCAGCTCAAGTGGAAGTTCGTGCTGATCTTGATTGTCCTTTTGCTCTGTATCCTTGGCATCATTGGGCTGCCCACGTCGCTCGTACAATTGAAAAACAATATCGCCGATCGCATTCATCTCGGGCTTGATCTGAAGGGCGGCAGCCATCTGGTCCTGCAGGTGCAGCTTCAGGAATCCATCGGGCAGCACTGCGATGAGACGGTGGACGATCTCACCAAACAGCTTCACGCCAAGAACATCGGCTTCGGCGAAATCCGTCGCGTGGACGACACCCACATTCTGGTCCGCAACATCGAAGTCACCTCCACCAGCAGTTTCCGCGATCTGGTAAACAGCCAGTTCACCGATTGGACCCTCGCTCCCGCGGCTGGCGAAAACAACGGCTACGAGCTCACGATGAAGCCTTCGGTGATCGCGGAAATTCGACAGAACACCATGAATCAGACACTCGAGACGATCACACGTCGCATCAACGCTCTCGGTCTCACCGAGCCGACGATTGCGTTCACGGGCCGCAGCGACGACGAGATACTCGTGCAGCTTCCGGGTGTCGGCGATCCAACCGCCGCGAAGGAAGTGATACGCGCCGGTGGGCAGCTGCAGTTGGTCCGGGTCGTGGATGGGCCGTTTGGTTCGGAGGCCGAGGCGCTGGCGAAGTACGGGGGTGTGCTGCCGCCAGGGGCCGTTATTCTTCCCGGCCGTAGCGAATCGGCCGGTCCTGCGCAAACCACAGGACCGGTCTACTACGTTTTGGACAAGGTCCCGATCGTGACGGGCCAGGATCTCAGAAACGCCGACGCAGGTCCCAGCCCCGATAGCCCCGGTGGATATGAAGTGGATTTCAAGCTCTCTACTGCTGCGGCGGGCCGCTTCGGAACTTTTACCGAGCAGCAGGCGGCCATCGGCGGGCGCATGGCCGTGGTGCTGGACCGGCAGGTTTATGAGGCCGCGATTATCAAGAGTCGGATCGAAGATTCCGGCCGCATCACAGGAGGCTTCAGCGAACAATCCGCCCAGGACTTAGCTTTGGTGCTGCGCGCCGGCGCGCTGCCAGCCTCCATTAAGTATCTGGAAGAGCGAACGGTCGGTCCATCGCTAGGCGCAGACTCCATCCGGGAGGGGGTACGGGCCTCGATCGGCAGCATGATCGTGGTGATGATTTTCCTCGTCATCTATTACCGTCTGAGCGGCGTCAACGCAGTCGTAGCCCTAGTGCTGAATCTGGTGATCCTGGTGGCGTTCATGGCCTACATGGGGGCTGTCCTGACCCTACCCGGCATCGCCGGCGTGATTTTAACGATCGGCATGGGCGTGGATTCGAACGTCCTGGTTTTTGAGCGCATCCGTGAGGAGCTGCGCAACGGCAAGGCAGCGGCCCAGGCGGTGGACACGGGATTTGACCGTGCGTTTTTGACGATCATCGACACCCACGTCACAACCGTCGTGTCCGCGATCTTCCTTTTTCTTTTCGGCACGGGCCCGGTCAGAGGCTTTGCCGTCACCCTCGTGATCGGGTTGATCGCCAACGTGTTTACGTCCATCTATGTTTCACGGGCGATTTTTGATTATCACTTGTCCAGGATGGATCGGCAGGCGCAGCTGAGTATTTGAATTGGCCACCATGAAGGTCATGATCGACTGTTCGGCGGGAACAAATCCGGGCCCTACGGTGTCAAACAAAACGGGTAGGACTGTGTAATGGAATTCTTCCGCGGCGTCAATGTGGATTGGATGGGGAGGGCGAAGTACTTCGTCGGCCTGTCCCTGTTTCTGCTGGCGCTTGGGTGGATCTCCATTTATCGCACGGTCGTTGTCAAGCACGGCACGCTCTACGGCATCGATTTCCGGGGCGGCACACTCGTCTACGTCCGTTTTGCCGGCCCACCCCCCATCGACATGCTGCGGAAGGGGTTGGAGCAGGCCGGACTTAAGAACAGCACGCTGCAAGGAATCAGCGATTCCGGGAGCGTGGGCTCAAAAAACGATGTCGTCATCGGCCTCGAGCAGTCCGCCAGCGATGAATCGCTCGATGCCGGCAAGCAGAAGATTCTCGAGGTCCTTCAGGCGACCTTCGGCGGGGGCTCGGCGAGCCGGCCAGACTTTAATTCCGTTTCTACGTCCAATCTGGCTGCCGATCTCACTCGCAAGGACCCGCTTCTGCTCGGGACGAATGCCGGCGATCGCTACAACCAACTGGCCCAGCGTCTGACGGCGGCGCGGGATTCTGACCACAGCGGCATCGTCACCAACTTCGATCAGCTGAGCCATGTCAGCGGCGTGACTCCTGCCGTTGTCAACACTCTCGGGAACGATTATTCGTTGAGCAGCTTCGCGGTCCGCGACGCCGAAATTGTAGGTCCCCGCGTGGGCTCCCAATTGCGTCACCAAGCCGTGTGGGCAACTCTCTATGCCCTGGGGGGCATGTTGGTGTATATTGCGTTCCGCTTTGAATGGGTGTATGGGGCCGCAGCCGTCATCGCCGTCTTCCATGACGTGTTGATCACGCTCGGTTTCTTTTCCCTTTTCCATTACGAGATTTCGCTCACGGTGATCGCGGCTTTGCTGACTTTGGTTGGATATTCGATGAACGACACGATCGTGATCTTCGATCGTGTGCGCGAAAACCTTCGGCTGATGAAGCGTGAGTCCTTTACCGAGATCGTGAATCGATCGATCAACCAGACACTTTCGCGCACGATTCTAACCAGCGGATTGACCTTCCTAACGGTTTTGGTGCTGTACATCATGGGCGGAGAAGTCCTGCGTGCCTTCTCTTTTGCCATGGTGGTGGGAGTTGTGGTAGGAACGTATTCCAGTTTTGGCATCGCAGCGCCCATCGTGGTGGTTTGGAACAAATATCACGGTGGGCGGCAACAAGGAATGACCGTCCGCGCCGGATCCGCAGCCGAAAAGCGCGTGGTGGCTGCCGCAAGGAGATAGCACATGTTTGACCAACTTGTCGTGTCCAGCGCTCATGGAAGCAAGACGAACAAGCCTTGGACCGTGGCGATGTCGGCGATCGTGCAGGCGCTGATTGTAGGCATCCTGATTTTGATTCCGCTCATCTATACGGAGGCTTTGCCGAAAGGATTCATGAACACGTTTCTTGTGGCCCCAGCCCCACCGCCCCCGCCTCCACCGCCCGCGGCCCCTGTGAAGGCCGTCGTGAGACCGCGAATCGTGACTCCGCAAAGAATGGTGGCTCCAACGGTGATTCCGAAGACCGTTCAGATGATTAAGGACGAAGCTCCGGACGTCGGCGGCGTCGAGGGCGGAGTGGGTGTACCAGGCGGCGTACCGGGTGGCGTGCTGGGAGGAATTATCGGAAACTCCGCTCCGCCGCCTCCGCCTAAGCCCACGCAGATGCGGATCCGCGTTGGTGGCAATGTGCAAGGCGCGAAGCTGATCCATCAAGTACAGCCGATCTATCCGCAGATCGCGAAGACGGCACACGTTTCAGGCACGGTGCTCCTGCACGCCATCATCGCGAAAGATGGCTCGATTCAGGAGCTTCAGTACGTTTCCGGACCTCCTTTGCTCATGCGGGCTGCGATGGACGCCGTGCACGAATGGCGCTATCAGCCCACCTTGCTCAATGGTGAGCCGGTAGAGGTCGATACCACGATTCAGGTTGTGTTTACGCTCGGTGGCTAAGCAGGACCGTACCCGACCACCCAGTTCCGGTGGAGGGGGACGGAAATTCCGACCGGCAGTATATGGCTGCCGAGATCGATTGGCGGTAACGGAGGAGGGTCGAAGGCTATGCTTCTGAACGCAATGTTGGTGAGTTTGCTGGCGATGTTCCAGGATCAGGCCCCTGAGGTCGGCTGGGACCTGATTACGATGTGGCACAACATGGGTATTCCGGCCAAGCTCGTCGTTACGATTCTATTCATTATGTCGGCGTGGTCAGTCGGCATCATGATTGACCGGGCGCTCATGTACAGCGCGGCCCGCAAGCAATCGCGCATTTTCGTCCAGCAGGTGGCCGGTGCGCTCAAAGACAACAAGCTCGATGAGGCGATTTCGATTGCCGAGCGCAACAAGAAGAGTCACATCGCCAAGGTGGTCGCCACAGGTCTGTCGGAGTTTCAGGCGGCCTCCGCGCAAGTCAGTGACGAGGAAGTCATCGAGGCGGCGCGGCGTGGCTTGGAGCGGTCGGTGGCGATCGTGCACGCCGAAATGAAGCGCGGCCTCTCTGGCCTCGCGACGATCGGCTCGACAGCGCCCTTCGTAGGCCTGTTCGGCACCGTCATGGGCATCATCAACGCGTTCAAAGGCATTTCCAGCTCGAAGGTGACCGGCCTTTCAGCGGTCGCTGGCGGTATTGCGGAAGCGCTGGTTACCACAGCGCTCGGCTTGCTGGTGGCCGTGCCTGCGGTGTGGACCTTTAACTATTTCACGAACCGAGTTGAAGCGTTCGACGTTGAGATGGACAACTCCTCGATGGAGTTGATCAACTACTTCATCACTCGTCGAGGCGGAAAGAAGTAAGCAATGGCGTACAAGCCCAAAGCACCGCCAGTTATGGCCGCCCCGAATGTTATCCCGATGGCGGACATCATGCTGGTGTTGCTCATCATCTTCATGGTGATCACGCCGATGCTCCAACACGGAGCACCGGTGGATATGGCCAAGGCGGAGAATGCGGATAAGATGCCCAACGCGGACCGCGATGACGCGATTATTGTTGCGGTTACCCGCGACGGCAGACTTTTTCTGAGCCCCGGCAATAAAGAAATCGGTCTCGATGCGATTACCGACAACGTCAAAGACCTGATCACGGGCCGTCTTGACAAGACCGTTTATGTCCGTTCCGATGCGCGCGCGAAGTATGGCGACGTGGTCAAGGCGGTCGATGAAGTGCGTGCGGCTGGCGTTGAGAATATCGGTCTTTTGACCGAGAAGATTCAGAACAAGGCCGCACCGCCCCCGCCTCCGACTGGCGGCTCTGATTAAAGAAGGTGTACAGCAGCTAAGGAGTTTCTTTCATGGGAATCTCAGTTGGTGGAAGTAAAGACGGTCCCGTATCGGACCCGAACGTTGTCCCTCTGATCGACGTGCTTCTGGTGCTGATCATCATTTTCATGGTGATCACACCCAGGGTGCCAACGGGCTTGCCCACGATCGTGCCGCAGCCTCCTCCGCCAAACGAAAAGCAGCCGCCGCCGGATAACCGTACGATCGTGGTCTCGGTGCTGAATGGCGGAAAGCTCATGATCAACCAAGATCAGAGCGATTGGAACACGCTCGGTAGCCGTCTGTTTGACATTTTTAAGGAGCGGGCGGATAAGGTTGCCTTTGTGAAGGGGGACGATGACGTCTCGTTCGCACAAGTGGCGCGGGCAATCGACATCATGCGCGGCGCGGGAATCGATCACGTCGGCCTTATCACCGCCAAGATCGAGGCAGGTCAGTAGGCGCGTCGCTGGCCGGCAGCGGAGGCTTTGCCAGGGGGATACAGTCGGTCGGATAAGGATTTGAGCATCGCTCCGCCTTCCAACTCGTTTGCCTTATTGGCCAGATCTCGGTCCGATTTCTCAAGCTAAGGAGATAGGCATGCAGCGGAAGCTCCACATCTGGTTTCTTGTGGCTGTCGTTCTGACCGCATTGGCGGGGGGAGCTGGCTGCGACAAGCTGCGCGCGCGCGACCGGCTCAACAAAGGCGTGAACGCCTACAAGAGCGGACAATTTGACCAGGCCATCGAGGATTTCAAAGAGGCAAAGGAGTTGGATCCGTCGCTGACGAACGCCCAACTCTATCTCGCCACTGCGTATGCGAGCCAGTACGTTCCCGGCGCACCCTCCCAAGAGAACATCAATAACGGCAACCAGGCGATTGCCGAATTCAAGGCCATCCTGGACAACGATCCGAATAACCTTGCTGCCATCGATGGAATCGGCTCAATCCTTTACAACATGGGTGGAAGCCCGTTCGATGCGGCCAAGCTGAACGAATCGAAGTCCTACCACGAGAAACACATCCAGATCAAACCCGAGGATCCGGAACCCTACTACTGGGTTGGCGTGATCGATTGGTCGCTAGCCTTCCGAGCCAATAAGGACATGCGCGACGCCTACAACCAGAAGGCAAAGAAGCCCATCAAGGAAAGCGATCCGATGCCTCCCGCCCTGGCCATGGAGTTTAGCAGCAAGTACGGCACGGTTGTCGACGATGGCATCACCAACCTGCAAAAAGCCATGACTCTGCGCTCGGAATATGACGATGCGATGGCCTACTTGAATCTGCTCTATCGCCAAAAGGCCGATATGGAAACGTCCAAAGAAGCGCGCGACACGGACCTACAACAAGCCGACGACCTCGTCGAGAGGGTCAAGGCCATCAAGCAGAAAAAGGCCAACATGACCCCTAGTTCCTAGCTCAACCGTCCTAGGTAAAGCGGCGGACCTTCGCGGTCCGCCGCCTTTTTTTTGTCCCTCCCGGTCTTCGCTGTGGGAGGATCGAGCAGATGAAAAAGGGACAGTGACGAGACCGACCCTATCCGATCCTCACTTCTCCTGGATGGACCTAAGATAGTCGGTCAGGCTCTTGATGCGCTGCGTGACCTTGGCTTCATCGGACTTGGTCGTCGCTTTGAGGATCAGTCCCCAGACCGGCATCTCCGCCGGACCGTGATCCGGCATGGAAACTCCATTCCGCAGCACGGACTCGACATACGCATCGGGAAACTTCCCGTCGTGGCGCTTTGCAAGCGTAGTCAAATCTGGCGGAAGCTCGGTAAATGAGGAAGAGGCCGGTGGAGGGCCGCTGCCCTTGCCGTCGTTTCCGTGGCACACCGCGCAGTTTTCCTTAAAGAACTTGGCGCCCCCTGCAAGAGCAGACTTTTCCGATTCCGGCGGCTTCTGCTGTGCTGCACTCGAGTCCGAGTTAACTGCCGTCAGGACCCAAAGCGTGGCCAGGCCGCCAATGATTCGCGCAAGAGAACACCGAAAGCGGTACGTGCCCATAAATCCTCGATGAGTCGACGGTAGTGCCATCGGGTGAGATTGTCAATCAAGGTTCGGCATGTCACGGCACAGGAGCAGGCTGGAACGCTACAAAGGGTTTACAATAATCCAATGGACCCGGCCAGTCATCCCGCTATTACTCTCGCTGCGCGGCGCTCGGTGGATCTGCGTTTTGCCGAGCTGATTGATAAAGTCCGCCGCAATCGCCCCGGCGATGACTTCGAGCTGCTTCGGCGCGCCTACGACTTCGCCGCCGAGCAGCACAAGGCGCAAACGCGCCTTTCCGGGGAGCCTTACTTGTCTCACCCGGTCGAAGTGGCGCACTCGCTGGCGGACATGAAGCTCGACGTGATCTCGCTTTGTGCGGCCCTCCTGCACGATGTCGTCGAAGATACGCGGATTCCGATCGAGAAAATCTCCGAGCAATTCGGGGTGGAGGTAGGCCGGATTGTGGAGGGCGTCACAAAAATCAGCAAGCTTGATCTGCTCGCACCGGAGGACCGCCAAGCTGAAAATGTCCGCAAGATGCTGCTTGCCATGGTGAACGACGTGCGCGTCGTCATGGTCAAGCTCGCGGATCGTTTGCACAATATGCGCACGCTCGAGTATCTAGAATTCGAGCGTCAGCAACGGATCGCGCGTGAAACCCTGGACATCTATGCTCCCGTCGCGAACCGCCTCGGAATGGGTTTAATCCGCGGAGAACTCGAGGACCTCGCGTTCCGCTACCTCGAACCGGAGGCATTTTTCGAGCTGCAGAAGAAAGTCGCCAGCAAACAGAAGGTCTTCGACAGGTTCTTGGCCGAGGTGCAGGAAAGCATCCGCGAAAAAATGGTCGAGAATGGAATTCCCGCGGAAGTTCAGGGACGCACCAAGCAACTCTATTCCCTACACCTGAAAATCCAGAAGCAGCAGCGCACGCTCGACCAGATCTACGACCTGCTGGCCGTCCGCGTGGTTACCGACACGGTGAAGAATTGCTACGCCGCCCTCGGCGTGATCCATCAGATCTGGCGGCCCGTCCCTGGACGCTTCAAAGACTACATCGCCATGCCGCGCCCCAATCTCTACCAGTCGCTTCACACCACCGTGATCCATTCCGGACAGCCCTTCGAGGTGCAAATCCGGACCCAGGAGATGCACCGCATTGCGGAACAGGGGGTTGCCGCGCATTGGAAATACAAGGGCGGAGCGGAAACCGGGTCCTCGGCCGATGATCAGCGGATCGTCTGGATGCGCCATTTGATCGAATGGGTACAGGAAATGCAGGAGCCGAGCGAGTTTCTTTCCACGCTCCGCGTCGATCTCTATCCCGAAGAAGTCTACACCTTCACGCCCAAGGGACGCGTCGTCGTGTTACCACGAGGGGCCACGCCGGTCGATTTCGCTTACGCGATTCATACCGAAGTGGGCCATAAGTGCTCGGGCTCAAAGGTGAATGGCGAGATGGTCCCGCTGCGCCACGCGCTCGCCAACGGCGACGTCGTGGAAGTCATCACGCAGAAGGGTCACACGCCTTCGCGTGATTGGCTCTCGTTTGTGCGCACCTCCCGCGCGCGCAGCAAAATTCGTCAGTGGATCAATTTGCACGAGCGAGAGGAGGCCACCGATGTCGGCCGTCGCCTGCTTGAGAAGGAAGCGCGACAGGCAGGCGTCAACCTGAAGAGGATTCCGCAAGAGGAGTGGCAGCGGGTCGCCTCTGCCTATGGGATCAGCCGAATGGAGGACCTTTATGCCGGTCTCGGCTACGGCAAATGGTCGGCGCGCCAAGTGCTAGGCAAGGTGAGCGGCCAGCCCCTGGCCCCACCCGCCGAGGAGCCGCAGCCGAAGCCCAGCATCAAGCGCATGCTGGGGATGGATGAAGCCACCATTCTGGTGAAGGGTCACGACGACCTGATGGTCTACCGCTCCAAGTGCTGTAATCCCATCCCCGGCGATGACATCATCGGCTATGTCACGCGCGGTCGCGGCATCGCCGTGCACAGCAAGAATTGCCCGAACGTGGAGAACTTGCTGTATGAGGCAGACCGCCGCATCGTAGTGGAATGGGCTGGCTCAACACAGGCGCAGTTTCCGGTCCGTCTGCGAATCTTTACCGAAGATCGTCCCGGCATGCTCGCGGCCATCACCAACATCATCAGCGAAACGGGTGCGAACATTCGCACGTTTGAAAGCGGCGGAGAAGACAACACCCGGGCGCGCATCGATGCCGCGCTCGATGTCCGTGACCGCAAACAGCTCGAGCACATCGTCGCTGGCATCAAACGCATCCCCGGCGTCTTCGATATCGAGCGCGTTTACAACGTCTAAATCAGCCCGGGGGCCCTCCTACCTCTTGCGCTACAGGACCGTCTGCCTCATTTTTGCAAGGCGTAGAATGAAATTATGGGGCCCACTCTGGTACGGCTTCGGTCGGGCGTTCCGGACCGCTCCGTCCTCCACCGGTGCGTAGAATGGGCGCTGCTTGCGTCGCTTGCCCTGTTCGCTTCTGGCTGCCACAGTATTCCTCCTGTCGATACCAAGCCCTTGGATAGCGTGGGAATGTCCTATGATTCCATCCGACAGTTGGCAGCGCTTCAGATCACCACTTCTGAGGTGGCAGAGGTTGCCACGGCGCGTGCCAGCGGCCTTTCGGACACAACCTGCCTCGCACTGTTCAAGATCTTTCGCGATCGCAAACAGGAATTTGATGTCGGAGAGGACGCTGCGGAGCTGTTTCGAGCGCAGGTGAGCGAGGAGACCATCCTGGAACTCGCCAGGCTCAATCAATTGGGACTCTCCGCCGGCGAGTTTCAGGCCATGCGCCTTGCGGGCCTTTCCGATGCCACTGTGCTTGCAGTCGCGCGCCATCGCGCTCTGAACCAGCCCGTTCTCTCGGGAGCTTCGCTTGCCGGACTGAAAAACGTAGGAGTGCGGGAATCGACGCTGCTCGAACTCGCGCGGCGTGGCGTTCCCGATTCGAAGGCCAGCGAGATCACTTCGTTCCGCCGGCATGGCGGGAGCGACGCCGAAATTCTTGGCCGCTTCACCGGATCCTAGTTCCGCCTCTTGAAGCCTTCCATTTTCCGCCTTGGACCAGCGAACCGCTCCCGGTAAAATCTCTCCATCTTGAATCGTCCGTTTCCTCGCTCGCTCGCCTTTTGCTTAGTCCCCATCTTAATCTTGCTATGTGGATATTCCTGCGCTGTCCCCCTCGCACCTAGCTACCGGATTCTCAAAGCATCCTATGAGGTGCGGTTTGTTGCCGGCCCGCCCTGCCAACTAGCCATCCACGTCGTCTACAAGCTTCAGAACAACGGCAACAGCGACTTGGCATTCCTAGACGCGAAGTTTCCAGATGAAAGAGAATTCGGCCGCAAAGATCTCCACGCGGAAATGGATGGCGGTGCGAGCCCGCCCATCCGTTTGGCACCCGTGTCCGAAACTAGTCCGCCCAACACGCTTCGCATTTCATGGGACTCACCTTGGAGGCAAGGACAGGTTCGAACACTCGGGATCGAATATACGTTTGCATCACCGCGGAACTTGGGGGCCCTCATCACTTTGGGCGAGAACGAATTTCATCTCCGTGGCGGAAGCTGGCTGCCCGAGCTTCAGCCTCCGAAACACCTGCTTGCTTCCCATCCCCAACCGCCGGCTCTGGCTACTTACGCGCTTCGCGTTCCAGCCGATTTCATCGTACTCGCGCGCGGGACCTCCAAAGGCCAAAGCAAAGAGGGCGGAGACGTGGAGTACCGTTTCGAGCTGGGCAAAGACGTCGGGCCGCCCTTTGTCGTCGCAGGTCGCTACCTAAGCACGCCCCCAAATCGTGGTTCGCATTCCGCTGTGTTCTGGACGCTTGCTCCCCTTCCGGATGACCTGTCCCCCGCAATCGAGCCGATCACCCTAGCGTGGAAGACGCTCGAAACAGCCTTTGGCCCACTCGACAAAAATATCGTCGCGCCACATATCGTCGAATCGCCCGAATTGCGCGCGCCCGTGGGCGAAGCGAGTGAGGTCGCTGTCTCCTTTCCGGGAGGCGCGATCGCGAATCCAGCTGCGTTCGCACTGGGAATGCGCAATGACGCCTTTCTGCACGTTGTAACCCTTGCGCTTGCGCGCAATTGGTTCGGCGAGAAGATTCGCCCGGGTTTTGGTACATCGATCGGCATAGAGGAAGGCCTGCCCGAATATGCAACCATCGTAGTGGAAGAGGCTCGCCAGGGCCCCGCAGGGCGCCGCCTACGCATCCTCGAGTATTTGCGGCAGTACAACGAGGCTCGCACTCGGGCAGCTGAAACACCTCTAGGCATGACGACGCTCACCGATCCGATCGGCCCCCGCCAGATCGCGCTCGCCAAGGCACCCCTTTTCTACGTCACTCTGGAGGATACCTGCGGGGAGCTAGAAGTGCGCAAAGGCTTGGCGCGCCTGGTGGCGCTGCTCAGTGGCCAGGAAGTTGATTACAGCGATTTACGCGCTGCGCTCGAGCAATCAACCCACCGGAATCTCGGCCAAATTTTTCGCATCTGGTTGAATGACAAAGGGCTGCCACAGGATTTTCTCGATCGGTATCCACTTGGCACTTCAAACGGGGAGATTGGCTTGTGAACTTGAACGGACGTGACAAGGAGGCCGCATGAAGAAAGTCATTTCTACCAACAAGGCTCCCCGAGCGATCGGCCCTTATTCGCAGGCGATTCTGGCCAATGGCTTCATCTTCACGGCCGGTCAAATCGCGCTCGATCCAGCGAGCGGACAGGTCGTGGAAGGTGGCATTGTCGATCAAACAATTCGCGTGCTCGAGAATCTGAAAGGCATTGTAGAAGCCGCCGGCTCCTCACTCGACCGCACCGTGAAGGCTACGGTTTACCTGCAAGACATGAGCGATTTTGCTGCCATGAACGAGGTCTACGCGCGCTATTTTCCAAACGATCCGCCGGCCCGTTCGACCGTTCAGGCCAGTCGCCTTCCGCGCGACGTGCGCATCGAGATCGATCTGATTGTGCTCAGCTAAACTCACCCAGGCTTTTCCCGAGGCACCCCTCTCAAGGGTTGATTTGCGCCCTCCGGCGTTCATATTCCTGTAAAATTCGTTGTGCGACATTAACCGGGAGCATTGGAGTCAGCATCGAAACCAGCATGAGTGACCTCCACTACGATCTAGTCGTCATCGGAAGCGGTCCAGCCGGCCAAAAAGGTGCGATCTGTGCTGCCAAGTTGCGCAAGCGCGTGGCCGTGATCGATCGCAGGATGATGATCGGCGGCGTTTGCGTGCACACCGGAACCATACCCAGCAAGAGCGTCCGCGAAGCCATCTTTCAGTTGACCGGGCTCGCTGTCCGTACGTTCTACGGCAACAGCTATCGCGGGAACGGGGACATTTCCATCCCGGATCTTGCCTTCCGCGTGAACACGATCATCTCCCGGGAAACCGAGGTGATCCGGGCTCAGCTGAAGCGCAATGGCATCGCGATCTATCAGGGAACAGCCACCTTCGCGGATCCGCACACGATCGAAATTCACGGCGACGGTGAAAAGACCATCATGCAGGGAGACAACATTCTGATCGCTTGCGGCACGCGGCCGGCGCGCAGCTCCGAGATACCCTTCGACGGGAAACGCATTCTTGATACGGATGAGTTTACATTCGCCACGAGCTTGCCGCGGGAGGTCATTGTGGTGGGCGCAGGAGTGGTAGGCCTCGAATACGCTTCGTTCATGGCCGCCATCGGAGTCGAAGTCACTCTCATTGACCAGCGGTCGACGATCCTTGATTTCGTGGATCGGGAGATCGTCGAGGCCCTTGCCTATCATCTGCGGCAAATGGGGACCACCTTCCGCCTTGGCGAAAAAGTTACGCGTGTCGGCGTTGACGAGCAACGCGACCGTGTTTTCGCAGAACTCGAGAGCGGCAAGAAGGTACAGGGTGACATGCTGCTTTACGCGGTGGGGCGCCAGGCCAACGGCGATCAGCTCGGACTTGAAGCAGCGGGCTTAGAGACTGACTCACGCGGCAAGATAAAAGTGAACGAATCGTATCAGACCCAAGTTTCTCATGTGTACGCGGCGGGAGACGTCATCGGTTTTCCCGCTCTGGCGAGCACTTCGATGGAGCAGGGCCGGTTGGCCAGTTGTCGGATGTTCGGTGCGCCGTCCGAGCACATGCCCGAACTGTTTCCCTACGGCATCTATACGATCCCAGAGATCTCTATGGTCGGCCAGACCGAAGAGAAGCTAACGGCAGCCAAGGTTCCTTACGAAGTCGGTATCTCAAAATACGTGGAGTTGGCAAAGAGCATGATGCTGGGAGATGAGACTGGCATGCTGAAAATGCTCTTCGATCGCAACACGAGAAAGCTGCTCGGCGTTCACATTATCGGCCAGCGCGCCACCGAGATTGTCCACATCGGGCAGGCTGTTCTCGCCCACGGCGGCTCGATCGAATACTTCCGCGATACCGTGTTTAACTACCCCACCCTCGCCGAGGCCTACAAAGTCGCAGCCCTGGACGGCCTGAATAAGCTTTAATCCAGGCGAGCGGCTTGCCATATTTCTCTGCGTTATCGCGGCCAAGCCGCAAGACCTGTGCCGCCCTCAAACGGCATGATAGAATCGTCGTGATTTTCTTCACGGGCCTGTAGCTCAGGTGGCTAGAGCGCACCCCTGATAAGGGTGAGGTCGGTTGTTCAAGTCAACCCAGGCCCACCAGCCTTCGTCCTCGGCGGCGGACTTCGGCCCGGCGGGCCAGCTACGAGCGACGCAGCGTAGTTCGTCGTAGACCACTAGAAAGGCGAAGGCTGTCGCGCCGGAGCTTCTTTGCAGAGGCGGACCTCTCCGTGAAA
>CAYOXF010000065.1:0-23239 GCA_964407845.1 uncultured Acidobacteriaceae bacterium
GCCTACGGAAATCCTGGCAGCCCAGCATTTCTTGTCGGCGGGCCGCGTGTTTCGCCAGGCGGGATACGGCGTCGATTTGATCGTCAGCGGCCAGAAGCGCGCCGAACGTCAAGCGATCCTCGCACGCGTGGAGAGTGGGAAAACCCAAATCGTCGTGGGGACCCACGCGTTGATCGAACAGTCCGTGAGGTTTCAGCGGCTCGGCCTCGCCATCGTGGACGAGCAGCACCGTTTCGGGGTGCTACAGAGAAAGAGCCTGATTGAAAAAGGCGTGTCGCCACACGTGCTGGTGATGACGGCCACACCGATCCCGCGGACTCTCGCACTGACGCTTTACGGCGACCTGGATCTTTCCGTGATTGACGAAATGCCCCCGGGCCGCACACCAGTCACCACACGCTGGGCGGTGGATACCCACCTTCGAGGGGTGTGGGAATTTGTGCGGCACGAAATCGAGAATGGGCGGCAAACCTTTGTGCTGTATCCGGTGATTGAAGAATCCAAGCAGGAGCTCAAGGCGGCGACGGCCGAATACGAGCGTCTCGCGAAGGACGTTTTCCCGAAACTGCACGTGGGATTGCTTCACGGGCGCTTGCCCAATGAGCAAAAGGATACGGTGATGGACCAATTCCGGCGTGGCGAAATCCAAATTCTGGTGGCTACGACTGTGGTGGAAGTCGGCGTGGATGTGCCCAATGCCACCGTCATGGTGATCGAGCATGCCGACCGCTTCGGACTGGCCCAGCTGCACCAGTTGCGCGGGCGGATTGGGCGAGGATCGGAGAAGTCCTATTGCGTCCTGGTAACGCCCAAAACCATCACGGGTGAGTCGCGGGAACGCATCGAGACGATGGTGGCCACTTCGAACGGATTTGAGATCGCCGAACGCGACCTAAAACAGCGCGGCCCCGGAGAGTTTTTTGGAACACGGCAGCATGGCGATCGAGCTTTCTCGTTCGCCGAGCCGCTGCGCGATCATGAGCTGCTTGAGCGCGCACGGCAGGAGGCGTTTCGCCTGGCCGAGAACCCGTCCCGGGCGGACGAAGTCGTGGCGCGCCTCCAGGCGACCAGCCCACTGTGGCAGAAGCGGTATCAGTTGGCGTCGGTCGGATGAACGACGCGCGATCTTAATTGCGAGGAACAATCGTGCGGGTGATCGCAGGGAAATTTCGCAGTCGGAGGCTAAAGGGCCCGGGCCCGCTGGGCCTGCGGCCGACCAGCGACCGACTACGCGAAACGCTCTTCAATATTCTCGGGCCTGCGGTCGAAGATTCCCTGTTCGTCGATCTCTATGCAGGAACCGGGGCGATCGGCATCGAGGCCGTCAGCCGCGGGGCCCGACAGGTGATCTGGATCGAATCGAGTCCCAAGGCTGCGCAGCTGATTCGCCACAATTTGGCGGCACTCGGGATTGTTTCCGGGGCCGAAGTGATCGAGGCAGATGCGTTAGCCGGCCTGCGGAGAATCGCGGACCGCCATCTCCTAGCCGATTTCTTCTTTCTCGATCCTCCGTACGAAAGAACCGAGGAGCCTCTTCGTGTCTTGGCGTTCCTGGATCGATCGCACCTGGTCGCGCCACAGGGAATGGTGATCGTTGAACACACCAGCGGAGCGGAGGTTCCTAAGAGGCTCGACCGACTGGAATGCACACGGCAGATCGAGCAGGGTGATGCCACGCTGAGTTTCTACCGCCTGCTCGCCGCTGCCTAGCATCGGGGCGAGTATCGGAACGGGGTATAATGGCCGAGTCCATGCCGCCTTTTCCCGAGACCGAAGGTGATTCTCCTACGGACTCGTTGATCGAGCTCTCTCCCCACGCTCGATTACCCCGTCTTGATTTGGGCATCGATTGGGACACGCCTGGGCAGGAGTTCCGCACCAGTCTGGCGAGCTTTTTCCAGCGGCCAGGCGCGCCGAAAGACTGGAAAGCGGAAGCAGCGGATGCATTAAGAGTGGAGTGGATTGAGGGGCGACTGCCGTTGCCAGCGTTTGGGATGTCCAGTGTCTGGCACATCGTCGTCATTGGGCTGTTGATTCTGCCGATTTGGGGGTTTCTGCCACAGGCCATGCCGACACTCGCTCCGGTACGAATCGAGCTGAGCTGGTATGAGGAGCCGAAGGATTTGCCGCCTATCTCGCTGCCCGCCCCTATACCGAAAGTGAAAAGGGAACCGGCAGCCAAATCACACGGGCAAAAGGGATCCGATGTGTTTCACCCGCACCAGACGATTCTGTCCGTCCCGGTACGTGTGACGCACCCACGCCAGACCTTGATCCGCCCGGACTCACCGAGTAGGCCACCCAAGGTCGTCCCCCCACTGCCGAACATTGTTGAGTGGAATGCCCCTGAACTGGCCAAGCCGAAGTTTCAGCTTTCGGCTGCCGCATCTGCGCCAAGGATGGAGCAGCGCAAGCTAGAGAACGTAGCAGCACCGGAAGTGCCGAACAACGAAAAGAATGCCGGTCCGATGAACATTGCCGCGAAACCGGTCGTGATCGCGCGGCCGCAAATACCGTTGAGTGCGGCGTCGCAACCGGTGACCCGCGAACATACGGCGACTCCCGACGCTTCTGCTCCCGAGGTTGGCGTGAATGTGTCGAAAGACTCGGTGATGCGCAGCGTGATCGCGCTTTCTTCGACGCCCGGGCCGCCCGCTCCGCTGGCAACGGTGCCCGAAGGGAATTTGGCCGCGCGCATCTCAATTTCACCGGACCGAGAAAAGCCCGGGTCATCGGAAAGTCGCGGCGCGGGCGGACCGGCAGGCTCGAGCTCGTTGCCGGCAGCGGTAACGATCAGCGGAAGTACTGAGGCGCACACCGGCGGAGGGGGCGGAATCGCGGCGGGAGCAGGTCGCTCGGGAAGGCCGAATCTCACTTTGAAGGAGTCCTATCAGCCGGCGGTGAATCCGCGGCGCGGTCCCATCGACCCGAACAAGCTCGCCCCGGGCCTCCCTCCCGAAAAAATCCTTTCCGGCAGCGAGATCTACACGATGCACGTCAACTTGCCGAACGTAACCAGTGCGAGTGGAAGCTGGATTTTGAATTTCACCGAGCTCGATGAGAACGAACAGCCCGCGTATCGCCGAAAGGAACGTCTCGCAGACCCTGTGCCCTTGCACGTGACCGATCCGAAATATCCGCCGGAGCTGATCAAGGGCCACGTGCACGGCGAGGTCGTGCTCTACGCGATCATTCGCAGAGACGGGTCGGTCGACAGCATTCAAATCGTGCACGACCTCGATCCACAGCTCGACCGTAATGCCATCGACGCGCTCCAAAAATGGACCTTCGAACCAGCCACACGAGCCGGCGTGCCGGTTGATGTCGAGGCCGTGATTCACGTGCCATTCAGCTACACGGACCCGCGACAATATCCGACGGCCACCCAGTAGCCCGGCTCCTCAGTCCGACAGAACCTTCATCAGGCGATCGATATCTTCCGGAGTGTTGTAGATGTGAGGTGCGATGCGGAGCGCTCGTTCACGCAGGCTGACCGAGACTCCCGCGGCGCGCAGCTTCTGATAGAGCGCAGCCGTGTCGTTTGGATTCCGGGCCGAGACGCAAACGTACGGGCCCCGCCGTTCCCGTTCAGGCGGCGAAGCGAGCACGCACCGAGTGCGCCTGAGCCCATCGATAATTTCGGCGACGAGTCGATCGATAAAGCGCTCGATGGCATCGGTGCCCACGCGCAGCACAAGATCGAGCGAAGCATCGAAGGCCGCGAGATTTGTGAAGTTGGCGGTTTCCGCCGAATCCCAGCGGCGTGCGCCCGGCATGGCACGCACGTCGGCGGTCGGCAACGAGTGGAAATCCCGTGCGCCTTCTAGAGCCATGAAATACACAGCGCCGAGCGGAAGGCGGTCGATCCATTCTTGTGCGATCCAGAAGAAGCCCACACCGTAGGGGCCCAGCAGCCACTTGTATCCGCTCGAAACAGCCATGGAAGCGCCTAGATCGCGGATATTCATCGGCATCGCCCCCGCCGCTTGCGTGATATCGAGCAAGAGAGCCGCGCCGACTCTTTCGCACGCACGGGCCAGGCGCGCCGCATCGAGCCGCGCGCCGTTGTCAAATCGCACCAAGCTCGCCGAGATCAAGCGCGTCCTGGGACCGATCGACTCGATATAGTCGTCAGCTGAGATGAAGCGGCCTCGCCCTTCGACCACCCGCACGCAGAGTTTTCCGGCCTGTTGGTAGCGCAGCCACGTCGAGAAATGGGCGGGAAACTCCCTCTGGCCGACCAACACTTCGTCGCCGGATTTCCAGTCGATGCCGGCGGCGACGGCCGCAAGCCCGGCGCTGGCTCCCGTGGTGACCGCGATCTCATCGGCTCGGCCTCCAATCAGGCGCGCGACCTTTTCTCGGATGCGATCGGGGAGATCGAAGTAAGCGCTATCGGCCAATCGGTAAGGATGAGTCTTCCATTCCAGAGCCGCCTGTGCCTCGCGGGCGGCCACCAGCGGCATCGGTCCCTGGAGCGCCGCGTTCAGATACGTCACACCTTCGAAATCGGCAAACTCGTTTCGATACGGGGTTGTATAAACCTGTGTCGCGATGTCCATGCGTGCGATTGTATCGATCTGGCCGAGCAACCGAAAGCCGGCCAGCCTCGATGGGCGAGGACAATTTGGTCTGTCGACAACCAAATGAATTCAAAAATGGCCGCGCAGTTCTCGAAACGCCGCCAAGATCAGAAGTTTTCCCGTGCCACTTTCGAGTTCAGATTTCTCCAGCTCCCAGGTAGCCGAATGCGGAATGAAGACCGCGTTCAGACCCGATTGCAGTGCCGGGTTGATGTCGCTGCGCGGGCTATTACCGATCATCCAGCCGTGCGTCTTCACGATCTTGAACTGCTCGATCACCCTCACATACGTGTCTGCATCCTTTTCCAGCACGATTTCGATGGCTTCGAAATAGGACTGTAGGCCGGAGCGTTCGACTTTGGCCGCTTGTTCAGCGGGCTCTCCCTTGCTGAGCAGTATCAGTCGGTGGCGTTTTGCTAGATAGACGAGCGTCTCGGGAACGCCATCGAGAACATGCGGCGGCGTATTTTCCAGTTCCGCAGCGACGCGCTCGATGTCCTGAACCATCTCGCGTCGCGCCATGTTCCCGGCCAGTTTCAGATATGTATCTTCGAGCGAGCGTCGGAAGCTGCGCACGCCGTAGCCGTGATGGCGGATGTTGCGACGTTCGGTCTCGTTCAGGATGTGGCGGATATATTCGCGCGTATATCCTAGATGTTCGAGCTTCGTGATGAAGTCATCGATCGCCTGCTCAAAGAAGATGTTGTTTTCCCAAAGAGTGTCGTCGGCATCGATCAAAAGTGTGTGGCGCGCCATGTGAAAAACCCAAATAAGAATCTTGCGCCAGCAAGAAAAATAAGAGAAGGAGTTTTTTGAAAGGCCCAAGGATGCCGGAAGGGCCTCAGGCCGGCGCGGGAAGGAATTCGTAACGCTCGATCCGCGCGGCAACACCGCTACGGCTATTGTGCGCCTCGACCCGCAGGACACGACCGTAGCACCGGATGTGGACATCGCCGGCAAGCGTGATTTGCTGCGGGAGAGTGAGGACAAACTCGATCGCGCTGCCCGCCTCCACCGCTGCTTCGATCATGAAGTAGAGCCCGCGGAAGCTGACGTCACGCGTCTCCGCGGGCTTTTCCGTTACGCCGTTCTCGGCCGTGAAGCGAACCTTTAGCGGAAGCATCATCGAAAAACGTCGCGCCGCGCGGCGCTCGACCCCATTTTCCATGAGGCCTCCTCGAAATCGCCCCAACCTACCATCCCTCGAGCGGGCCGTGCAATGACTTTCGAGTGGCGAAAAAGGCGAAGGCGAGGCGCACACCGCGATTCGCCCGAACCCCGGGGTGCGTGAAAGAAAGCTTTTCAAAGCCAGTTTGACCCGCACGCGCCCTGCCGCTAGGATGTAGAACCAATGGAGCCGTCCGGCACCTCTACCGAACGACGCACTCATTCCCGCGCTCCGCTTCGGCTTCCCGCACGCATTCGCTGGCTGAGCCCTCTGGGCTTACGGGTTGAGATGACGGAAACCGTGGATGTATCACGCGATGGAGTGCTGGTTCGCCGCAATGAGCCCTGTGAACTCTTTGCGCGCGTATGGATCGTGTTTCCCTTTGTTCGTGGGGCTGGTGTCTCGGTCCAGCCCGAGACGCCTGGGCGAATTACTCGGGTCGCCCCGGCCAAAGGGGGAGGCTATTGGGTTGGCCTGCGCGTCGAAAATGCGGACCGCGGCTCAAAGCGCCCGGCCGAACAAGAGCGGCGGCGCTGTGAACGTGTTCCATGTGCCCTGCCCATTTTCATTCGCCTGGCTGAAACGCCATGGCCGGAAGAATCGATGACCTGCGATCTGTCTTCACAAGGCGTACGACTAGAGACGTCGCACATTTATTCCACCGGCCAAGTCGTTATCGCGCAAATTCCGTGGGGGGAGTGGTCGACGCGAGGCCAAATTTGGGGGCGTGTGGTGCGCACCGAAGCCCTAACGAACCAACTGAACCAGGCGGCCGGCAACCACTGTGTTGCTGTGGAGTGGCTGGAGCAAGTGGTCGGCCCGCTCCCCTCGTGAGTCAGACCGGGGGGCTCGATGGCTAACGTTTTCCACCGCCGGTTCTTCCTCACCGGATCGGCCGGGCGCCTGGAGGCGCTTCTGTGGACCGCAGCAATAGCCGATCCGAGTTTCGTTGCGATCGTGTGTCACCCGCATCCGCTGTTTGGCGGCACGATGCATAACAAGGTCGTCTACCAAGCGGCCCGAGCGCTTCATCGACGCGGCGCAGCTGTGCTGCGTTTCAATTTTCGGGGCGTGGGTCAAAGCGAGGGAGAACACGACCAAGGAATCGGCGAGCAAGATGACGTACGTGTAGCGCTCGACTACCTCGCCCGAGAGTATTCGGGAAAGTCAATCCTTCTGGCCGGCTTCAGCTTTGGATCCTGGGTGGGCCTGCAGGTGGGATGCGAGGATGATCGCGTATCTCGCCTGATTGCACTTGGCCTTCCTGTCAACAACCACGATGTTTCCTATCTCCGTGGGTGCCGGAAGCCAAAGCTCTTCATTCAGGGTGGCAACGATCCCTTTGGTTCACGCGAGAACCTCGAAGCTCTGTTCGCGTCCGTGCCCGAGCCGAAGCGGCTGGTCTTTATCGAAGGCGCCGATCATTTTTTCATGGGACACCTCGACGAAGTCGGCGCCACGATCGCTAGGTGGCTGGATCGAGACGATCGCTGAGGCTGCCTATTTCGGAGGTTCAAATAGCTTCAGGAATTGATCCCGCGGGGCGGGCTCGACGGCGATCAGTTCGAGGTTCGACTCTACGTGCTCCACGCGGCTCATGCCGACGAGGGCCGTCGTGACGCCGGGGACAGAGCGGGCGAATTGCAGCGCCTGCGAAGAATGGCTCGCAAGGCCCAGCGCCTGGCCGATATAAGGGGGCAGATTTCGCGCGAGCTGCCCCTGGAGGAGCGCCGCGCTGGTGATAAGAGTGATCTCCAGGGCCCGTGCCGCCTGCACGATCGCCATGGTCTTGCCGGCCACGATCTGGTTCGGGCGGAGTAAGGCTTCGGGCATCGCCAAATTCAGAGGCAACTGTAAAAACCGGAAATGATGATTCGTACCGCCGACCTCGCGCGCCACCTGTTCGATCGATGCGAGCGAAAGGTACCCCGGTGTCTTGGGATCGTCTCGAAACGAATTCCATGTGGCCAGGCCGTACGCACCGATTTTGTTGGCCTTCACCACGGTCTCCAGGAATCGGAACGCCTCGGCGATCCGCCGGCGAAATTCCTCGACAGAAATCTCGCTCAACTGTGTTTCCGGATTGTGCAGGTAGAAGACGTCCACAGAATCGACGCCGAGGTTCGCGAGGCTGCGCTCGAGCTGATCGGCGAGATAACGGGGAGCCAGGCAATGGCAACCGGCTACGATGTCTTCTGTGCGGAAGATTCCGCGTCCAACGAATTCGCGTAGAAAATAGGCTTCTGCGTCGTCCGGCATCGCGCCATCAGGTGTCAGGAAACCGGCTTTGGTGGAAAGCACAATCTCCTCGCGCGAAAAGCCTTGGGTGGCGAGCCACTGTAGCGCTCGGCCGATCGACCGTTCGCTGCGCTGGAAGCGGTAGTTACTGGCCGAATCGATCAGATTTATGCCGCCCTTGACCGCGGCGATGACAGCTTCGGTGTAGCGGGCATCCGTCGCGGCGTCCGGTTCGCCGAGATAGGTTCCGATTCCAATCGAGGACAAAAGCAGTTCGCCCGCCGCCTGGCGAAAATGTCCCGCCGCAGCTCGCCCCTGAAATCGCGCCGCGTAGTGCAGCGTACCTTGCGGCGTCGCTTGGCCGCGCAACGGTTGGGTGGCTGTGGGCGATGACATCTCCACTCCTTAAAACCGCGAAAACAACGGCGTACCGGATGAAGCGGGAAGAAGACACTCAGGACGCAGCGCGGATGGTAATCTCCTGCGTCAGTTCTTCGTCTTCCAGCCCCTGGGCACTCAGGAGCTGGCGTGCTTCCCCACGAATCTTTGGCAAGTGCCGGGCGAAGGCAATCGCCGCGCCCACCGCAAGCGCACCGCCGAGCGCGACGGTCATGGGGGCACCCATGCGTTCTGCAGCCGCTCCTGCCAGAATCGAGCCGAGCGGCGACATGCCCATGAACATCATCGAGTAGACGGCCATCGTGCGGCCGCGCAAACGGTCGGGGACCATCGACTGTACGAGCGTGTTTGTCGCGCCCATCTGCGTCATCAGCGAAAAGCCAACCGGTACGAGCAGCAGCACAGAAAGCATGTACCAGCGCGAGAGGGAAAAAAGGATCAGAAACACGCCAAACGCAACGCACGCCATCCACACCCAGCGTCCGAGGCCGTGAACGCGCCTGCGAGAGGCGAGCGTGAGTGCGCCCGTAAGGGCTCCGATGCCCGCCGCACTTCCCAGAACGCCCAGCGTCCGGGCATTGCCATGCAGGATGTTCTTCGCGAAGACGGGCATTAGCACCGTGTAAGGCATGCCCACCAGGCTCACGAGGCCCAACAGCAGCAGCAGCGCCCGGATGGGTGCAGTCCTGCGCACGAAACGGAATCCTTCCGCGATGTGCTCATATGCAGTCGTGATCGTGCGCTCCGCCACCCGGGGCGGAATGCGCATCAGGATCAGTCCGATAATCACGGCGATATAGCTGACCGCATTGGCAAAAAAGCACCAGCCCTCACCGATACTGGCCACCAGGATTCCGGCGATGGCAGGGCCGATGATCCGCGCGCTATTGAAAATGGAGGAGTTCAGGGCGATGGCGTTCATCAAGTCGTCACGCCCGACCATTTCGACCAGAAACGACTGGCGCGCGGGGATGTCAAAGGCGTTCACAACGCCCAAAAGGGCGGCCAGCGCGATCAATTCCCATACCGTCACGAGTTTCGTGAGCGTCAAAGCCGCCAGGATAAATGCGAGAATCATCGAGGCCGTCTGCGTGATGATGACGATCGTGCGGCGGTTGAGTCGATCGGCTACCATCCCGGCCAAAGGCGCTATGGGAAAAACAGGAATCTGGCCGGCAAAGGAGACCACGCCGAGTAGCAGCGACGAGCCGGTCAAGCGGTAGACCAGCCAAGACTGCGCCACATTCTGCATCCATGTCCCGATCAGTGAGATCAATTGACCGCTGAAGAAAAGCTGAAAATTGCGATGCCGCAGCGAGCGAATCGTGTCCTGAAACCGCGAGCGACTCGAGGCTGTCGCGGATCGAGCAGGCTCAGTTGTTTCTGCCGGTGCCATGAATTCTCTATTGTACGACCTAACGAAAAGCTACGCCGCCCTGGATTCTGCCTGAGTTGCGTCAGGAGCCTGCAGGCGAAGGGTTTGGCGGGGCGAGTACGCGTCGGCAGGCTCTCAGAATTCGGCGGTACGGCCAGTCGTCCTGGCGGAATAAAATTTCGCCTTCTCGCGGATGGGAGTGAAACCAGCGCGAGACGATCGAAAGATGCTCGGTGAGCTCCGGCGGCGCGGCGCTGAGTCCGTAGTGGCTTCGCCAGTTCGAATCTCGATCGGGGGCCGCCTTCGGCCCTAGGCCTGCGGTCACCGGCCTCAGTGGCTCCAGAGCCTGGCGCAGAATCTGTTCGACCGAGCGCGGCTGGCTTTCGAGCTCGCCGAAACTCAGAAAGAGTGGCTCACGGAGCTCTCCGGCGCGCAAAGGGAAAATGGCGATCGTCTTCTCTTGGGCGGCGCGCTGCAGGATCACCGCATCGAGATCTTCGATTCGTCGCGCTAAATCGGGCAGCCCTCTGAGCAGCGCCGAAACCTTTTCCAGACGCTTATGCAATACGCTGGCACGCTCGTAATCGAACGCTTCGCTGGCCGCCTCCCGCTCCTGCTCGATCCGATTCGTTAGAGATCTGCCAGAAGTGGCCAATGCCTCGACGACTCCGAGTATTTCGGCGTCATATTCCTGTTCGCTGCAACCCGCAAAGCACGGGGCCAGACACATTTTCATCTCCGAATAGATGCAGCCGGGAAAACTCGGATCACGGCGAATCCGGATCTGGCACCGGCGTGTTTTGAATAAATCGAGGAAATTCCTCGAGAAGGCATCTGCGGCGCGGCGCGAGGCGAACGGCCCAAAGTAAAATCCTTGGTCGGCGTGAATCCGGCAGGTGACGTAGCAGCGCGGGTAGTCGTTTTTTAGGTTCACTTTGAGCATCGCGGGCGGGTGAAAACGCAGCAGGGCCCGATAGCGGTCCGGAGCATGCCTTTTCGCATGTTCGTACAGCGTAAGCGTCTGCTCGAACTTTGAGCCGGTCACGCGGTAGCGGATTCCGACCGCGACGGCGCGAAGATTCAGGCGCGTGGAATTCGGCTCGGGCGGACGGAGCAATCGTTCCGCTGCACGCCGCAAATCCGAGGTTCGTAGAAGCTCAGGCCGCGAGCCCGCGGCGCCTATTTCCACGAGCAAGACTCCTGGCCGGGAAGGCACGGCGGCGAAGAATTCGTCTTCGCGCGCCAGATCGATCGGCTGCCCCGAATCAAGTTCCAGCATGAAGCCAGAATACCAGCACTGGGATCGAAACAACGCTAAGCGATCGGTTGGGGAAGGCTCGTTTTCAGAATGACTTCAGCACCCACGAAGCGATCACCAGACGCTGAATCTCGCTGGTGCCTTCGTAGATCTCCGTGATGCGCGCATCGCGATAGGCGCGTTCAACGGGATATTCGCTGCTGTAGCCATTGCCGCCGTGAATCTGGATCGCTTTGTGCGCCACACGCGTAGCCATCTCGCTCGCGAACAATTTTGCGATCGAAGCCTCCATCGAAAAGCGCGCGCCTGAATCCTGTTTCCACGCGGCGCGGCGCGCCAGCAGCCTGGCGGCGTCGATCTCCGTGGCCATGTCCGCAAGCATGAATTGAATCGCCTGAAACTCGGCGATCAAGACTCCGAAGGCCTGTCGCTGGCGGGCGTAGTCGAGCGCTGCCTCAAACGCGCCCTGGGCGATCCCGATGGCCTGCGAAGCAATGCCAATGCGTCCGCTATCAAGAGTCGCCAGTGCGATCTTGTAACCTTCGCCCTCCTCTCCTAGGCGGTTTGAAGCGGGCACCTCGCAATCGGTGAAGATCAGTTCGGTGCAAGCGGTTGCATGGATGCCGAGCTTTTTCTCCTCCTTCCCGACGCTAAAACCGCGGGTACCCTTTTCGATCACGAGCGCCGTGATTCCTTTTTCGGCCTTCTCCGGCTCGGTGTTGACGAAAACGATTCCTGCATCGGCCACACCGCCATTCGTGATCCATGCCTTCGTGCCGTTCACCACGTAGGTGTCACCCTGACGCACTGCTTTGGTCTTGAGCGCCGCGGCGTTTGAGCCGGCGTGCGGTTCGGTCAGCGCGTAACAGCCGATTCGTTCGCCACGCGCGAACGGCACAAGAAACTTGCCTTTCTGTTCCTCAGTTCCGAAATGATCGAGTGCGCCGCAGTACAGAGAATTCTGCACGGAAAGAATCACGCTGGTCGAGGCGCATACTCGGGCGATCTCCTCGAGCGCAATGCAATAGCAGATGTGATCCATGCCCGCGCCGCCGTGGCTTTCCCCGACCGAGATGCCCGTCAGGCCCAGCTCACCGGCCTTGCGCAGAATTTCGCGAGGAAAGCGACCCGTCTCATCCAGTTGCTTGGCAACCGGCCGCACCTCCGCTTCTGCAAACTCTCGCACGCTCTGTTGCAAAAGCCGCTGTTCTTCGGTGAGTTCGAGATCCACCGACACCCCCTCCGCCTACGGCATCGCTTGATTCTACAGCGAAACCGGGAACACCTAGGAAGAGGAGGCTGAGGCCTTTGCGGAGCGAAGGGGGGTGGGGGGACCGGGGCCCTTTCGGGGCTAAACGCTCGTCGGATTTGCGGCAGTCCTGGCAAATCCTTATAATCATAATCTGATGGGGGGCAACGCAGGCGGCGGAGCGCTTCAGGGGACCGCCGAAATCCCATGACTGATTTGGCGTTCAAAATCAAGAAGAAGCTCCAGGATGAGATTGCCGCCCTCGAGCGTGAGCTGCACAACGAGCTCCCGAAAGAGATCAAGGTGGCGCGTGCCCACGGCGATCTGTCGGAGAACGCCGAATACAAGTATGCCAAGGAACGCCAGGGTTACGTCGCGGCCCGACTCGGCCAGCTTCACAAACGCATGGCCGATCTCTCGTTGCTCAACCTGAACAACCTTCCGAAAGACCGCGCTGCCTATGGCTCAAAGATTGTGGTCCTGGACGTTGCGAAAGACGCCCGCATTGAGTACAAGCTCGTCACGGTGGAAGAGGCCGATGCGACCAAGGGCCTGATCTCGACGACCTCACCGATCGGGCGTGCGCTACTCGGCAAGAGAGTGGGTGACGAAGTGAAAGTGACGACTCCGGCCGGCGTCAAGGAGTACGAAGTCGTCAAGTTAATCACGATCTACGAAGAGGACTAGCGAGATGACGCTCGCTGTATGTTAACGCGAACCATTGGACGCTACCTCACTTGGCCAGTCGATGGTTTGGCCGCCCTACTGGCTCCCACAGGTATCCCTCCCAACGTCATCACTTGGTGCGCGCTCGTTGCAAATCTTTGGGCGGGAATGTTTTTTGCAGCGGGACGTTTTCGCGCGGCGGGCGGCATGATGATGCTCGCGGGACTCTGTGATTTGCTGGATGGCCCCGTAGCGCGCCGGCAGAACCGCGTGTCCCTGTTTGGCGGATTTCTGGACTCCATTCTGGACCGCTACTCCGATCTCATCCTGTTCCTCGGTCTATTGGTTTATTACGCGCAGGTAAATCGATTCCTCTATGCCGTGCTCGCTGGCGCATCGATGGCGGGCGCGGTGATGGTCAGTTATGCGAAGGCTCGCGCCGAATCGCTGGTTGCGACCAGCGAGATCGGATTCTGGGAGCGCCCCGAGCGGCTCGTACTGATGATCCTAGCGGCGCTTGCCAATCGCATGGAAATTGCGCTTTGGATTTTGGCGATCGGGCCCAATGTCACCGTCATTCACCGCATCGTGCACACTTGGCAGCGAACGGCAGGCAGCGGCGCCAACACCCTTCCCGGGCCGCAGGCTAATCCCGAAACTTCGTCCGACCGTCGGGAAACACAGGTCTTGACTCACTCCGCGGGCCGAGGAATCTGAACCCAACTCCCGGGCATCTCATCTACGGTTTGCTGACATCCCTAGATCAGACGGGGAACCCACCATTCGCAAGGGAGGAAGATAAGATGGCAATACGCGACGCGCTGCTACCGGAATTTGAGCACGAGATGGCCACTACCCGAAAAACCCTCGAACGCGTACCCGAAGACAAAACCAACTGGAAGCCTCACGACACGTCGATGACCATGGGGCGCCTCGCCGGCCATATCGCCGAGATGGCCGGCTTTGTGGGCGCGACGTTTCAGGGCGATTCCTTCGATTTTGCGCCCCCGGGCGCGCCGCCGATGCAGCCGACCGTAATGACTTCACGCAAGCAATTACTGGAAGTCTTCGACAAGAACGTCGCTTCAGCCCGTGCGGCGCTTGCCAAGGCGAGTGACGAAGAGCTGCAGAAGACCTGGACGCTACTGAACGGCGGGAAGACGTTTTTTGCGATGCCACGCATTCAGGTGTTGCGCAGCATGATCCTAAATCACGTGATTCATCACCGAGGTCAATTATCGGTTTATCTGCGGATGAATCAGGTGCCCGTGCCGTCGATCTACGGTCCATCGGGCGACGAAGGGCGGATGTAAGGCATGGGCAACGCCGGTCCGTTCACGGAAGTGGGCGGACCGGTTGAGCGACTCTTAGTGGTGGCCTGCCGAAGGGATCACGATATCAACCGGCCGCTCCGCTGGCTTCGGCTTGCGGGCCATGGCCTTCTCGGCGATTCGCGCGCGGCGCTCGGCCTGGTGTTGAGCATTCCGGAGTTCGCGCTCTTTGAATTCCGGCAGCACCTCGCTGGCAAAAAGTCCGAGCGAGGAACACTGCTGGTCAAGCGATAGCTTGCCCACCTGCCGCACGGCGATGACCTGATCGATCCCAGCGTCTTCGAATTCGCGCAATCGTTCGCGTAGCATCGCCGGCGTGCCAATGCAGGATTTGGCGGTAAATTCCGTGCCCTGGTCATCGCGCAGATCGGTCTTGAAGCGGTTCCAGATGTCGGTTTTTCCCGGGCAGTGCTCTCCAAAAAAACTGTAATGTCCGAGGCCGTACACGAAAAAGCCATAGTGCTCGGCCGCGGCGGCCTCCACGCGCCCCAGATCGTGGTCGCAAAGAAACGGCGCCGCAATGGCGACGGAAGGATTGACGGCGTAGCCGAGTGGCTCACACTCGTTTTCGATCGTCTGGTAGTAGTCGCGCACCCACGGCCGCGCCTCCTCCGGACTGGCAAAGGAAAACGTCAGCGCGCCGAGTCCTAGCCGCGCGGCCTCGAGAATCGACTCGCGCCGCGAGCAGGCCATCCAGAGCGGCGGGTGCGGCTTCTGATAGGGTTTCGGCATCACATTGCGCGGCGGCACTTTCACGTATCTTCCTTCGTGTCCGGTGAAGGGCTCCTCTACCATCATGCGCACGGCGACGCGAAAGCCCTCGAGCTGCATGGCTTTCTTTTCTTCCTGCGGGACGAAGAAGCCCCCTAACTCGGTTGTCGTCGCGCCCGACCCCATACCGAATTCTGCGCGGCCATGGCTGATCAAATCGAGCACCGCGACCCGCTCCGCCACGCGCGCTGGATGATTGATATAAGGGGGTGTCTGGATGATTCCGTGCGCGAGCCGGACGTTCTTGGTTCGCTGGCTGCACGCTGCCAGAAACACCTCGGGCGCCGAAGCGTGCGAATACTCTTCCAGAAAGTGATGCTCGGTGGCCCAAACATAGTCAAAACCGCACTGGTCCGATAGCTCCGCAATCGCGAGCGCGTCGTCCAGCAGGGTGCGGTCGGACTCAAGGGTCCAGGGCCGCGGGAGCTGCATCAGGTGAATTCCGCCGAATTTCACGCTAGGTCCCCGCGGATCGTCATGGGAGCGTATTCTACGCGAATGGCCAAGTCGTACAACACCGGAGGGGAGTTCTGCTAGGAAGAAAAGAATTCGGCCGGCTTAGAAAATAAGGCCGGCCGAACGTGCTAGGCCGCGTTTTCCAGCACGAGCATTCCCGTGGCCGTGTTGGAGATCGCCACGTGGTAGCTGCTGTGAATCTTGGTGACTTTGTTGTGGAGAACGCCACGCATCGCCAGCCACAAGATGAATTCGGCACCCTGGGCACCGGCCTCGCGCACGAGTTCGTGAATCGAATACCGCGTCAGCACTTCGGGCTCATTTACAATTTTGTCCAGACACATCATGTCGAACTTCTTGTTAATGAAGCCAGCTCGCTCCCCATCCAGCTGGTGAGACAACCCGCCGGTTCCGATTACCACCACCTTTAGGTCCTTGGGATAGGATTCGATGGCGCGGCCGATCGCCTGGCCCAGCTTGAAACAACGCAGCGGAGAGGGCAGGGGATGCTGCACGGTGTTGATCTCTACGGGAATGGTTTTTACTCCGGCGTAGGAGTAGTTCGGCCAGAACAAGGACATTGGCACCGTAAATCCGTGATCGACCAACATCTCTTGGCATGAGGTGATGTCGAATTCCTCCGCCACGAGCGATTCGATGATGTGCCAAGAGAGCTCGGGATCGCCCTGAAAGCCAGGCGTGGTGGGAATGCCCCAGCCTTCATCGGCGTTCTTGTATTCGAATGCCGCGCCGATCGCGAAGGTAGGCATCTTGTCCAGAAAGAAGTTCAGCCCGTGGTCGTTGTAGATCACCACGGCAACGTCCGGCTTAACCTTTTCAACCCAGGCTCGCGCCGGCGGATAGGCAGCGAAGAAGGGTTTCCAGTACGGGTCATTGACGAGCTCTTTTTCCTTGGGTACCGCATTCCCAATAGCGGGAATGTGAGATGTGGTGAGACCTCCAATCACGCGCGCCATGTGTCACTCTCCTTGAGCTTTCAGCATCTTCTTGAAGGCTTCGACCGTCATGCCCGTCTGCTGGGCACCCACGTCCTGCACATTGAGGCCAAAAATTCCTGCAAACTTGGCGAGGTAATAAATGCATCCCCCGGCATGAATCAGGCCCAGAACGTTGCGCTCGCGGATGGCTCGGCGCTGCTCCTCGTTGAGGCCATATTTGATGCAATAGGCATCCTCGTCCTTCAAAAACTCTTCCCGATTCTTGGCTTCGTTAAACGAGAAGCACATCTTGTTCAGGGGGTAACCCTTCATCGCGGCCTTGCCGTCGAACATGTAGGTCCCGGGAATCGCCAGCTCTTCATGTGTCACCACACTCATGCGCTCCTCCTTGCCAGAAACGCACCCTGGAGACCCGCGCGGGCGGAATCCACGTCCAGGATGAACTTGGCTCTATTTACGCTGAGCGACGAGCGAACTACCGTGACTCGGCTCACCCTCGTCTGGTGATGGCCGTCACACTGTAGAAAGAGTGGGACTCAAGACTTCCTAGGCAGCGATTACAGAAAGGAGCGGATGGGGTCCTTGCCGTCCCAGCCGATCGTGGCAGCGTAGAAACGCCCAAAAATAGAATCAAACGCCGCACCCAACTCGATCAATTCGACCATACCGGCCAGGTCGTTGTTTGCCTCTAGGTAAGCGACCCGTCCTCCGCTCGGAACGCGCGCGAAAAACGCCAGTTCGTAGCCGCGCTGCTGGTAGGCCTGCAGGTCGCGGTCGAAATTTGACGTGGCCACGCCCCAATGATGGAAGCCGTAACCGCGCTTGCTAATGGTGTCGTGATAGACCGAGGGCGCGTCGTTGAGCGGCTGAATCAGTTCAATGTTCATGTGTCCTGCAAAACTCATGGCCAAAGCCGACTCCGCATGCGAGGGCCCGCCACGATACTTTGCGTCTTCGCCACGGAAGCGGTCGATGAGAAACCAGGGACCAACATGCAGATCTCTCACCCAGCCCTCGATCGCCTTCCGAATGTCCTTCACTACATACGCTGTTTGAATGATGCCGTCGCCGGGCTGTCCGAAAATCACAAGACTCATTTGGCTCACCTCACCGAAGAAGGCTCGAACGCGACGCGTATTCTACGCCCGATCGTGCCAATTGCACTCAGAAAGCGCACCACCTATACTCGCCCTCGCTGTAAAAAACGATGAGTTCGCGATCCATTCTCGTTTTCAGTGTGGTCCTGCTGGTCTCTTCAAGCGCCAGGGCCCAAAATCCGGTCATGAGTCATCACGATTCCTCCCCCAGTGTCAAATTCCGGGACCTTCCACCCCCGCCTCTGATGCAAGGCATTGGCGACGCCCGCCTTCCAATCACGACCCGTTCCGACGCCGCGCAAGCGTATTTCAATCAAGGTCTTCAGCTGCTGCATTGCTTTTGGGACTTCGAGGCCTATCGAGCATTTAAGGAAGCCGCACGACAGGACCCAAATGCGGCCATGTCCTATTGGGGTGAGTTTGAAGCGCTCAAAATGCGTGGCCCGGTCGCAGATGACACGCGCGCCGCGCTCGAAAAGGCCCAATCGCTCATGGACAAGGCCTCCGATCATGAGCAGTTCTATATCCGGGCCGCCGAGCATGAGCGAGATTGGGACAAACCCGGCGAGCCGGCCGCTTATCAGCACGAAATGGAAGCGCTGATTGACCGCTATCCGGACGATCTGGATGCGAAAGCATTTCTGGCGCTCGCCCTCATGCATGGCTACGACCCGGACGGTCACCCGCGCGAGGGCGAACTGTATGCTCAGGCGATCCTAGAAAATGTGCTGGCTGCCCACCCACGGAACGCCGCCGCCAATCACTATTGGATTCACGTCATGGAGGACAGCTCGCGTCCGGAAGCTGCGCTTTCGAGCGCGGCGATTTTGAAAAGTCTCGCTCCGAATTCTGGCCACATGGTCCACATGCCCGGTCACATCTATTGGCGCGTTGGCGACTACGAAAAGGCGCGTCAGTCATTCCTTGATTCCGTCGCGGTCGACCAAGCTTATATGAGCGCAGAAGGAATTAAGCCGGAGGAAGATTGGAATTACGCGCACAATCTTGCCTACCTGATCGCCGCCTGCGCCGAATCGGGCCGTTACGAAGAAGGTTTGGCCTGGGCGAAAAAGCTCCGCGATATTCCTACACCGGTAGAGATGACTTCCGGCAGTTTTGTCGTGTGGGCCGGAGCCAGCATCGCGCGCGTTCACTTTCGTTTTGGCGACTGGCAAGCTGTCCCAGAAGATCCTGTCGGCTTCGGCATGGATCCAGCTTCGGCCAGCCAACCGGCCAAGGCTTATTCGGATGGTTTGAACATGTATGCCAAAGGCATGGCCGCGCTCGCGGCCCGGGATCTTTCACAAGCTTCCCAGCAGGCCGAGGTTCTCGATGCACAGCTCTGGAGGCTCGAAGCCAGCCAGCCGGAGAAAACCGATCATCCATCCATGGCGGGTCCCAACGAGAATCTTCCCCAGATTCTGAATCTGCTCGGAACAATGTCACTCGATCTTCGGGGAAATTTGGAATCGGCTCGCGGAAACATGACCCTGGCGATCAACCTGCTCGAGCAAGCCGCTGAGAAAGAAAGGAAGCTGGGCTATTCCGAACCGCCTCGCTACTTCCGCCCCGAGCAGGAAAGTCTTGGCTACGCCTACCTGAAAGCCAAGCAGTGGGACAAGGCACGGGAGGCTTTTCAAGCGGCTCTGCGCGAGCGTCCCAGGAGCGGCCACGCTCTGTACGGCATTGCCCAGTCTTACGTGCTGGCCGGAGACGTTCGAGCGGCCACGTCGGCCTATCGAGAGTTTCTTGCGGCTTGGCCGCATGCGGACGCCGATCTGCCGCAGGTGAAGCAAGCCGAGGCTTGGCTCGCTGCGCACGGCTAAGCGCAGCGGCTGCAACCGATTCCACGCTTTCCAACGGTCGGGCTCTATTTGGTGTGGGCCTTCGCGGGCAAAGTTGAATCTCTGTCAGGCCGTGTGCTAGCATCCCCGCTTTCGCGCCCAGATCCGATCCCCACGGGCAAAGGGCGCATGCGTTCATCGCGCGCAGCCGCCGGGGGGCGGGTTCGTGATGTGGGTCTCAAGCGAAAGCACAAAATGGGCAGGCCTCCTCTCCTCAGGTTGCGAGTGCGACCGGGCAGAGGGATTCTGTGGCTTTCTCTCGAATCCTTCCGTTTCGAATTTCCGATTTCAAAACAATCGATGTTCCGCACGAGGTGATCTATGAAAACCTACACAACCGATTCGATACGCAACGTGGGCATTGTCGGCCACGGCGATACGGGGAAGACCCAGCTCGTGTCGTCGTTGCTTTTTGCCGCGGGGATGACGCCTCGGCTTGGCAAGGTCGTCGAAGGCTCCACCGTCACCGACTGGGATGAGGAAGAGATCGCCCGAAAGATTACGATCAGCACAGGCCTGGCCTACGCCGAATGGCAAGTTCCTGGGCAGCCCGAAAAGACGAAGATCAATTTACTCGACACACCGGGTTATTCGACGTTCATCAATGAAACGAAGGCCTCGCTGATCGGAGCCGATGCGGCCCTGATTGTCGTCGATGCCGCCGCGGGCGTACAGGTCGTCACTGAAAAAGTCTGGGACTACGCCACCGAATACGATCAGCCCCGCGCCTTTGTCCTGAACTGGATGGACCGCGACCTTGCCAGCTTTGAGCGCGCACTCGCCTCGCTCGAACAGGTCTTCGGCCGCGGGGTAGTGCCGATTCAGCTGCCGATCGGCGCCGAGAGGAATTTCCGCGGCGTGATCGACCTGATTTCAATGAAAGCGCTCGTCTACACACCGGATGGCGACGGCCGAGCCAAAGTAGAGGAAATTCCCGCCGACCTTGCCGACGAGGCCAAGGCTGCCCACGAGAAACTGGTCGAGATGGTCGCCGAGGGGGAGGATGAGCTGATGCAGGAGTTCTTCGATAAGGGCACGCTGCCGATCGAAGACCTGAAAAAAGGATTGCACGAGGAGGTTCGCGACAAAAAGATCTTCCCCGTGCTGCTGAGTTCTGCGCTTCGTAATATCGGCAGCGACGCGATCCTGAATTTCCTTGCCGAGATATTCCCTTCGCCCTCGTTTCGTGGAAAGGCCGTCGGCCACAAGTCTTTCGATCACAAGGGCGAAACCGTCGAGCGCCCGATCTCAGATTCAGAGCCTCTGTCGGTCTTTGCTTTCAAGACCATCGCCGATCCCTTCGCAGGGCGCATTACCTATTTCAAAGTGATGTCCGGTGTGCTGAAAAACGACGCAACCTTGCAGAATTTCAACCGCAACTCGCAAGAGCGTTTTCAGCACATCCAGGTGATGCAAGGGAAGACAGCGACGGCCGTCGCCGATTTGCACGCGGGTGATATCGGCGCGATCACCAAGCTCAAAGACACCCTCACAGGTGACACGCTCGGCGATAAGAACGCTCCGATTTACTATCCTCTGGCCCGCATTCCGGAGCCGTCGATCACCTTTGCCATCGAACCCAAAACGCGCGCCGACGAAGATCGCATCGGTGTGGCCATCCACAAGATTTTGGAGGAGGATCTTGCGCTGCGCTTTGGCCGCGATCCACAGACGAAAGAATTCCTGCTGGCCGGGGCGGGGCAGCAGCACATTGAAGTGGTCGTCGCCAAACTGCGCAAGCGGTATCACGTGGAGATGACCTTGAAGCCTCCGAAAGTGCCCTACCGCGAGACGATTCGCGGCAAGGCTGACGCGGAAGGCAAACACAAGAAACAAACCGGCGGACACGGCCAGTTCGGTCTCTGCCGCATCAAAATGGAGCCGCTGCCGCGCGGGAAAGGAATTGAGTTCATCGACGACATCTTTGGAGGCGCGATTCCTAAGAACTGGATTCCGTCGGTTGAAAAGGGCATTCGTGAATCGGCCGAACGCGGCTACCTGGCCGGTTTCCCGGTCGTCGATTTTCGCGTGAGCCTCTATGACGGCAAGTATCACGACGTGGATTCATCCGATATCGCCTTCAAGATTGCCGGCTCGCTTGCGTTTCGCGAAGCCATGAAGCAGGCGCGGCCGGCGCTTCTTGAGCCGATCATGCAGGTGGAAGTCTATGCGCCGGACCAATACTCGGGTGATTTGATGGGTCATCTCAGCGGGCGGCGCGGGAAGATCAGTGGAAGCGAAACGCGCGCGGGGAGTGTCGTCGTGAAAGCACTGGTGCCGCTATCGGAAATGCTCAGCTACGCGAACGAATTGACATCGATGACGCAGGGTCGCGGAAGCTACACAATGGAATTCTCGCATTACGATTTCGTCCCACAGGAGTTGGCCGACAAGGTGATCGCGGCCCACAAGCCGCATCACGCTGAAGAAGAGGCGGCCACCGCATAGTTCGACGGCCCGTTCTGGCTCGGACGGGCCTCTATTGCCCGGATGGGGCCGCGAGCGCTCGATGGTTGTGCGCTTGCGCCTCTTCTGTCGAGGCGTTGTGGTTTTGAGCGGTCCCGGTAGGCTGCTGCGGTGCCACCGCTGACGTGAAGGAGGGACAACCGTAGCCGACACAAGGCCCCACCGCTCGGCAACCCGCCACGCCGAACGTCGTCAGCAACAACAGGAGTAACGTCTCCCCGGACTGTTTCATCAATGGCCCCTCTCCGATGCCACCTCAGCCCTTGGGCCGGTCGATGGCTCAGCGCATCTTGGCACAGAACGTCCACTCTTTCCGAAAATTTCGATTCGAGGCGGCGTGCCACTCCCCCAAGGCGGTGCCATGTGCACCGCCAAATTGGTCCTTGCGATCTCGCCGCGAGATAGGTCAAGCTCGTTGCAACATGAAAAATGGAAAGAAATCTCCGCAGCGGCCCGGCGATGCGACCCTGGCAATCCACGCAGGTGAGGAAAAGTTTCAACGGGGCGCGCCGGTGGGCACCGAAATTGCCCGCACGGCGAACTTCACCTTTGCCAGTACCGAAGAGATGAGGCTTTGGGCCGAAGGGAAAAGCGGTGCCTACATCTACACGCGGTACGGCAATCCGACTCTGAGAGTTGCCGAAAAGAAAATCGCGGCGCTCGAAGGAGCCGAGGATGCCGTCCTGGCCGCTTCTGGGTCGGCCGCGATCTCATCAGCTCTGCTTGCACTGTTGCGTGCTGGCGATGAGGTGATCGCCACACGCCAGCTCTACGGGGGAAGTTACAAGTTGCTGCGCGACATTTTCCCTCAGCTGGCCATTACGGTTCGACACGTCGATGCCAGTCTCGCAGGAATCGAAAAACTGGTGGGCCCACGGACGAAGGTGCTCTACGTCGAAACGCCGACCAACCCCACGCTGCGCCTGGTGGACCTCAGAAAGGCCGCGCGTTTCGCACAAGAGTGGGGACTGGTTGCCGTCGTCGATAACACGTTCGCAAGCCCTGTGCTACAGAAACCGCTCACCATGGGCTTTCACATCGCCCTGCATAGCGCTTCGAAATATCTTTCCGGACACTCCGACGTGATCGCAGGCGCGGCCGCGGGCAGCGCCACACTGATTCGGCTCGTGCGCGCCAATATGATTCAAATGGGCGGCTCCCTGGACCCCGAAGCGGGATACCTGTTGATCCGGGGAATGAAAACGTTGGCCGTTCGAATGGAGCGCCAGTCCAAGACGGCCATGGCCGTCGCGAAGTATTTGGCGAAGCATCCGAAGGTGGCGCGGGTTCACTATCCAGGTTTGGCTGCGCATCCCGACCACCGTCTCGCCAAGCAACAGATGCGCGATTTCGGGGCGATGATGGCCTTCGATTTGAAG
>CAYOXF010000066.1:0-10921 GCA_964407845.1 uncultured Acidobacteriaceae bacterium
GGACGTCCCGATCGACCTCAATCTGAACATCGGAGCCGGTGAGAGCTATCTGCGTCTTGCCGGGCTTGATGTCGAACGCCTGAGAGTCAATATGGGGGTAGGAAGGTTGGACCTCGATCTAACGGGGCCGCGCAAGGCGAACCTCAACGCCACTGTGGAAGGGGGTATCGGATCGGCCATGGTGCGGCTGCCGAGAGATGTGGGCGTACGCGTAACGACCTCAGGCGGAATCGGCTCGATAAACTCAAATGGACTGCGGCGCGAGGGTGACAGCTACGAGAACGACGCGTACGGCAAGACGCCGAACACCATCGACATGACGGTCCATGGCGGCATCGGGGAGATTGACCTCATCGAGCAGTAGAGGGACCCTGCGCGTTACTCACTCGCCGCAGTTGCGCCGGATGGCTTTGACACCACCGCAACCCTTCGCTAGTTTCGAAAGCGGCCTCGGTGAATCTTTTAGGGGGCCACCACAGGAGTGCACCTTGGCGCGGCCTATTGTCACACTCACCACGGACTACGGCACCAATGATCATCTGGTCGGAGTTATGAAGGGCGTGCTTTTAACCATCAATCCCGATGTGACGGTGGTGGACATCACACACGGAGTTATCGCCCACGACATCCTGGACGGCGCGCTTGCGATTGGCCAGGCTTACAAGTACTTTCCACCAAAGACGATTCACGTAGTGGTCGTCGATCCGGGAGTCGGAACCGAGCGTAGACCCATTCTAGTCGCCAGCGATCAACACTATTTCGTCGCTCCCGACAACGGGGTGCTGTCATCGGTCTACGATCAAACCGAAGCCCTCCACGTATGGCACATCATCTCGGAACATTATTTTCGCCAGCCGGTCAGCAAAACCTTTCACGGGCGGGACATTTTTGCGCCAGTGGCAGCATGGCTTTCGAAATCATGGCAGACATCGGCATTTGGCGAGGCTATCACGGATTTCACGCGATTCGCGATTCCCCGGCCCAAGACAACCGGCAATACGATCCGAGGGGTTGTACTGCGAGTGGATCAATTCGGCAATCTCATCACGAACCTCCGTATCGAGGACGTGCCGGCACTTGCTTCGGCCGATGGGAAGTGCACCATCAAGGCCGGATCTGCCGTCGTAACGAAGATTGTGGGGACCTTTGCGGAAGGTGCCGGCGGTGAGGCAGTCGGAGTCGTTGGATCGAGTGGGTATCTAGAGATTTGCGTCAATAAAACAAACGCGGCGCGGACACTCGGAATCGGGCGAGGGACGGAAGTGACAGTGGAGCTCGGCTAAGTTCCGACTCCTTTGCCTTCTCTGATAGCCCGCCGCCCGGGATCTGCGTCTTTTTCCACCTTCAGCGCCGAACAGAAGCAAGAATTAAATACGCCCGCATGCGAGGGTCCAACCAGTCACGAAGCGCGTCGCCCAATAGATTGAAGGTAAGGACGGCAACCATCACGGCAAGTGCAGGAAACAGCACGAGATGCGGTGCGTCGAACAGATGGCTGCGCGCGTCATTGAGCATCGCGCCCCAGCTGGGCATAGGTGCGAGCACACCAACACCGAGAAAGCTGAGCGTCGACTCTGCCAAGATGGCGCCGGCCATGCCCAGGGTCGCTTGCACGAGAACGGGCTGAAGGATATTCGGCAAAAGATGTCGGAGAAGAATGCGTGCACCTGAGGCACCGAGCGAGCGGGCTGCCAGCACGTACTCCATTTCCTTCGCCTGCAGAACTTGTGCACGAGCGAGACGCGCATAGCCTGCCCAGCCGCTCACAATCAGCGCGAAAATGACTTTGCCGATGCCGGGACCCAAAAACGCTGCGAAGGCGATGGCCAAAAGAATGCCGGGAAACGACAGAAATGCGTTGATGAGAACAATGTTTACAAAACGGTCGAACCAGCCTCCGCAATAACCTGCGAGCGAGCCAACAGCTAGCCCTACGATTCCCGCGCCAACGACAACGCTCAGGCTAACGAAAATCGAAACCCGGGCGCCAAACAAAACGCGAGAGAGAATGTCACGGCCGAGCTCGTCGGTGCCCATCCAATGAGAGGCGTTGGGGCCTTCCAGCCGGATCGCGAGATTCTGCGCGGTGGGATCGGCCGGTGACAGCCATGGTGCCGCGAGCGCTACGATGACCATCAATATGGCGACCGTGAGCGCCCAACGCCCCATCATGCTCTGAAGGAGAAATTCGAGCAGTGCGTTCATTCGAAACGCACCCGAGGATCGACAAGCCCGCAAATGAAATCCGTGAGCAGATTGACGAGCACGTAAGACACGGCGATCAGCAAGATGCAGCCTTGTAGCAAGGGATAGTCTCGGGCGCCGATGGCTTGTACGGTGAGCCGGCCGATACCGGGCCACGAAAAGATTGTTTCGGTCACGATGGTCCCCGCCAACAGCGTGCCAAATTGAAGGCCGAGAATGGTCAGAATCGGAATGAGCGCGTTGCGGAACGCGTGGTGAAACAGAACGGCGGCTGGCGAAAGACCCTTGGCACGGGCCGTCCGAACGTAATCGCTCGAAAGCTCTTCGATCACGGACGTGCGAACCATGCGTGTCAGAATCGCGGCCAGCGCGGCTCCAAGGGTGATGGCGGGGAGCACCAGGTGCGCCGGATTACCGCGGCCCGAGACAGGCAGCCAGCTCAAGGTCACTGAGAACAGCAAAATCAGCACAGGGCCGAGCGCAAAATTCGGGATGGAAAGACCCAGCAGAGTGAAGACTCCGATGGCACGGTCGGCGCCGGTCGAGCGGCGCTCCGCCGCAAGTAGGCCCGCCGGAATACTGATCGCGGCCGAGAGGAAAAGCGCCACCAGGGCCAGCTCGAGTGTCGCGGGATAGTGATCGAGCACAATGCGAGTAACGGGCTCGTGGAAACGGAACGATTCGCCCAAATCACCACGAACGACCCCGGTCAGATAGCGTGCATATTGAGTCGCAATAGGTACGTCCAAGCCCAACGCGTGGCGGAGCTGCTGCAAATCCTCCGCGCGCGCGCCCTCACCTAGCATCTGCTCAACGGGGTCGCCCGGAACGACGTGTGCGAGCAGGAACACCATCGTGACAATCAACCAAAGCGCCGGCACGGCAAATAGAAGCCGCAACGAGATGTAGCGGATCATTTTCTGCGGCGTTCCTTGGCAGCTATCGCAGGTGCAAGATGGGGAGCGGCGGGAACAGCTACATCGGCTGGCGGTACGGGATGATCCACCGGACCAACCAAAGGCTTAATTTTCACTCGTGAGACGCGGCGACGATCCATCTCCATCACGGTGAAGCGATAGCCATCGGTTTCAAAGCTTTCTCCTCCGCGAGGAATGAACCCCAGGCGGCTGAGGACGAAACCGCCGACTGTCTCAAAAGAAGCGTCATCGGATAGCTTGATGTGGTAACGCGCTTCGAGATCGCGCGTCTTATAGGCGCCGTCGAAAATCGTGCTACCGTCGGGAAGAGTAAGCGGGCGTTCGACAACATCGAATTCGTCGTGAATCTCGCCGACCATTTGTTCGAGGATGTCCTCGAGGGTCACCAGGCCCAAGATGCTGCCGAACTCGTCTACCACGAGGGCGAGGCCGATCCGCCGGGATCGGAACTCCACCAGTAGCTCGCTGGCCGGCTTCGTCTCCGGAACAATCAGCACCTCTCGGAGATGGTTCCTAAGTTGGAAGGGCGAAAGAAGAACCTGTTCGTCGGCATGTCGCGCCCGTTCCAGCAACACCCAAATCACGTCCTTGATGTGAACGAAACCCAGAATGTGGTCGAGCGAGCCTTCATACACTGGGAGGCGGGACCGTTGCGTAGTCGCGAACATGTTCATCGTGTCTTCGAGGCTCGCGTCGGCGGGAAGAGCGTGCATATCAGGTCGTGGCACCATGATCTCGCGCACCTGCACCTGCCCGAGTTCCATGGCGTTTTGCACCAGACGCACTTCCGCAGCGGGGATCAAACCGCGGTCTTGGGCTTGCTGAACCATGATTTGCAACTCTTCCACAGAGCGCACCAAGGTGTGGCTATGGCGCGCAATGAGGCCCATGGCACCAAGAATTTTTTCGGCGATGCCGTCAAGAAGGTCGATCGCCCAACGAAACGTGTTGAGAAACCAATGAAACGGGCGAGCAATCAGAAGCGCAACCCTCTCGGCGCGGGCCAGGCTCATGCTCTTGGGAACGAGCTCGCCAAAGACCACCTGAAGCACGGTTAGAAGCCCAAAAACGAGTACAAGCGCCGCGGTGTGAGCCAGGATGGGAGCCCAGGGGCGCGTCATTTTCTCAACAAAGGGGCGAAGGAGCGCCGCGAGGGTGATTTCACCCAAATAGCCGAGCGAAAGGCTGGCGATCGTGATGCCGACTTGCACGCCAGATACCACGCGACTCATGTCGCTCAGAAGCTGCTCGACGATCCGAGCTCGTGGATCGCCTTGTTCCACGAGCTGGTGGACGCGCGAAAACCGAACGGCGACAAGCGAAAACTCCGCGGCGGCGAAGAATCCGTTCATGCCAATCAGGAAGACCACGCCCAAAATGTGCAGCGGAGTCATCGGGTAATCACCGGAAAGACATGACTGGAATGGGCGTCCGGATGAGCCATACACATCGGTGCGCGACGGGCTCGCCTAAGGCGTTCAGAAGCCACCATTGTGGTGATTCTATCAGGGAGGGTCGCTCCAAGGGAGATGGGCTGCGACGATGTGCTCTCGGCCCGATGGGCGACCGCTAGCGCTGGGAAGCGAGACCAGCATTCACGCGGGAGTTGAAGTCGACCGACTTCCCACGCGGAATGGTGAGGGACTTCCATCGATCCGCGGAATCGTGTTTCGAGATATAGACGATCTGCCCAATGTGATACGCGTAATGCGCGACCTGACGGTTGATCGCTTGCATCACGGAATGACGCTCACCGCGAATGCGGATCGTCCGGTCGAGGTCCTTGTCTGTCAGTGGGGTGAGTGAGTCGAACACGATCGTCCACCCGGATTCCCACAGCGCCATGATCTCGGCCCGCGTCTGGGGTGGAGCTTCAAACTCGGCGTCTCGATTGCGGTCGGGCTTTTCTCCATCGGAGGTGAGAAAATCGGTCCACCGGGAGCGCATGTTGCCGGCCAAGTGCTTCACAATGATGGCGATCGAGTTCGATTCCGAGTCGGGTGTGGCAAGGAGCGCTTCGTCCGAAGCTTGCGCCATCGCTTGCTCCGCGAGTCTCTTGTAATAGTGCAGGATGTCGAAAGAATCCTTCACATACGAGGTGGTGAACTCCAAAGGCATACGCGTCATTTTGCATCCATCACCCCTCGAGCGCAAGCACCCCCGGGAGAATCGACTGTGGAGGGCCGAAGAAGGGCATTGTTGACGTTCTGCGGGCGCGCTAGAATGCTTCAACTGTCGGTCATATCGATGAGCTCGACGATCAATAAGACGACGGAATCTCCGCGCAAGGGAGATTTCGAAAAATCTCTAGCGCGGCTTGAAGAGGTTGTGAAGCGATTGGAAAGCCCCGAGCTATCGCTGGACGAGGCCATGAAACTCTTCGAGGAGGGCGTCAAGCTGTCACGCGAGTGTCAAAAGCAGCTCGAAGAAGCAGAAGGGCGCGTCGAAATTCTCCTCAAAAAGGCAGACGGCAAAATCGCGGCGGAGCCGTTTGAGCCCGAAGATGAATCGTCTTAGCATTCCTAAGCCGCATGGCTGTGCCGCACTTCCCACATTCCGAATCCAGCCCGTAGCATGACACTCCCCGATTTCTTCGAATGCGATCGGGCGGCCGTCGAAGCGGCTCTGGACCAGATTCTTCCTCCGGAAAACACCCAGCCAGAGTCGATCCATCGGGCGATGCGCTACAGCATTCGAGCGGGAGGCAAGAGAGTTCGACCGGTGCTATGCATCGAGACGGCTCGCATGTTCTCGCACGATCTGGAAGGCGCGATCCGGGTAGGATCTGCGATCGAGTGCATACATACGTATTCACTGATCCACGATGATCTGCCCGCACTGGACAATGACGATTTGCGTCGCGGCAAACCGACGAGCCATAAGGTGTTCGGTGAGGCGATAGCGATCCTGGCCGGCGACGCTCTATTGACCCTGGCCTTTCAAACCCTGGCCACGGCGCCGCTGGAGCCGGCACGAGGCGTTCGCGTGATCGCCGAGATCGCAGCGGCCGCGGGAACGGTTGACGGAATGGTCGGCGGGCAGGTGGCGGACGTCGAGGCGGGCGGGAAGCCGGTTGATCAGCCGACGATCGAATACATACACCGCTCGAAGACTGCTGCACTGATTCGCGGTTCGATTGTGGCAGGCGCCATCGCCGGCGGCGCAGCGACGGATGATGTGGAACGACTGCGCCGGTTCGGCGACTACATCGGGTGGGCATTCCAAGTCGTCGACGATTTGTTGGACGTCGAGGAATCGTCCGCAACGCTCGGCAAAACGGCAGGCAAGGACCGGGCTCAGGCCAAGGCTACGTACCCGGCGCTCTACGGGATCGAGAAGTCGCGCGCGATTGCAGCTGATTTGGAGAGAAGGGCCCTTGCGGAACTTGCTTTTTTCGGCGAGCGTGCTCGATGCCTGAGGCAGCTCGCCGAGTTTCTCGTCGCGCGCCGTTCCTGATTCGGCCGATGGTATGAGCCCAAAAGCACGAGGTCAGCATTCCGATCATGTTCGGTCTCGAAAGGGAGCAAGACCGGCCAAAGTGCGGCTCGATCTAATCCTCGTCGAGCGCGGACTGGCTCCCTCGCGCGAACGTGCACAGGCACTGCTGCTTCTAGGACAGGTGCGCGTGAATGGAGCCCCGGCGACAAAGGCGGGGACTCGAGTTGCGTCCGACGCGCGAATCGAGCTGATTGGCACACCGCTGCGCTACGTAAGCCGTGGAGGGCTAAAGCTCGAGGGCGCGCTCGAGGACTTTGGAGTGAATGTGCAAGGGAGAATCTGTCTGGATGCCGGCAGCTCGAACGGCGGATTCACCGATTGCCTGCTGCAGCACGGGGCACGGAAGGTGTATGCGGTCGACGTAACGATTGACCAGCTCGCCTGGAAGCTGCGACAGGACTCCCGAGTCGTGCCCTTGGAGCGCAACGCCCGCTACTTGCGGAAAGCGGATATCGGAGAGGCAGTCGAGCTGATTGTCGTCGACCTGTCCTTCATTTCCGTGTGCAAAGTTCTGCCCGCGCTGCTGCCACTGGCCACACCCGCCGCTGATTTCCTCATTCTCATCAAGCCTCAGTTTGAGTTAGAGAGACAGGAAGTCGGAAGAGGCGGCATCGTGCGCGAGCCCGCGTTGCATCAGAAATCGATTGAGCGAGTAACAAGAGCAGCGATTGAGGCAGGCCTTGAAATTGTGGGTGTTCGAGCAAGCCGCGTCGCCGGGGCGGAAGGAAACCAGGAGTTTTTTCTCCACGCGAGGCGGCGCGAATAGCTTAAGATGCTGCGTCCACGCCGATGATTCGCTCTGCGGGCATTATTTGCAAACCGAACCGGGACCTTGTGTCCTCTGTCGTGCCAGGCCTCACGGAATGGTTGCGCGAACGCAAGATCGAGGTCTTTGTCGACGAAGAAACGCGGGCGTGCATCGATCTGTCCGCGCCGGGCCTACCGCGAGAGGCGCTGAGCGAAAGGATTGCACTGTTGATCGTTCTCGGTGGCGACGGGACGCTCCTTTCGGCGGCACGCGCCCTGGGGAGCCACCGTATTCCCATTTTGGCAGTCAATCTCGGAGGTCTCGGGTTTCTCACGAGCGTAACACTCGAGGAGATGTATCCCGTCCTCGAACAGGTGATTGCCGGCAAGCACACCACGAGCGAACGGATGATGCTCGACGCAGAGATTATCCGCCAGGGTCACGTATCAGAGCGGCAGCGCGCGCTGAACGATGCGGTGGCGACAAAGGCAGCTCTTGCGCGCATGCTCGAATTCGACGTGTTCGTAGATCGAAACCAGGTAGGACGCTATCGCGCCGACGGGATCATCGTGGCTACCCCGACCGGCTCGACGGCGTATTCGCTCGCGGCGGGCGGGCCCATTATCGATCCACAGCTCGACGCATTTGTGATTACACCGATTTGTCCGCACATGCTGACGAACCGGCCTCTCGTGATACCGCACTCCGCGATTATCGAATTGGACTTCGGCCCCTCCGACGAACCTGTCTACATCACCCTGGACGGCCAGATAGGGTTTCAGCTCCAACCCAAGGACCGCGTGATCATCACGAAATCAGCCAGTCGTGTGACTCTGGTGCGTCCGCCGCACAAGACCTACTTTGAAGTGCTTCGGAGCAAGCTGCGTTGGAGTGAACGTTGAGCCATCGTTTTCTGCGAAGCCGACGCGAACGCTGGGGTTGCGGCGGACAAGCTATTTCACTTTAAGAACGATGAGCGTGCGGTCATCGGAGGGATGCTGGCCGCCCGAAAAGGCGTCGGCCAACTCCAGAATTTTATCGGCAATCCCATCGGCGGATAGGTGCTGATTTTCGGTGACAATCTGGCTCACACGTTTATGACCAAAAAACTCACCGGTTGGGCTCTGTGCATCGCCGATGCCGTCGGAGTAAAGGACGACGATATCGTTCGGATCGAGGACGAAGGTTTTCTCGTCGTAGCTAACCTCTTCGAAAATTCCCAATGGGAAGCCAGCCAATGAGATTTTGTCGCACTGCCCTCCGTGAAGAAGCAGGGGCTGCTCTTGCCCGGCGTTGGCGATGCGCAGCCGACGCCGGCGTCGATGCCAAGTGGCAAAGCAGAGGGTCATGAAACGACCTTCGATCAGGCGTTCACCGAGGAAGCCGTTGATGGCGCGGAGAAGGTTGGCGGGGCGTGGCTTCTGCGACCCGAGGCTCCGCAGGGTACCAACGGCAACCGCGCCATACAGCGCCGCCGCACTTCCCTTCCCGCTCACGTCACCAAGAGCGATGCCGAGATCCTGGGGACCATAGCGGAGAAAGTCGTACAAATCGCCACTCAACTCACGCGATGAAACTACCCGGGCGGCAATCTCTAGCCCGAATTCCGGCCCCGGCGGCGAAGGCAGTAGGGCGCCCTGAATCCGACGCGCTGCATTGAGATCGCGCTCCATACGGCTTTCATCGCGCGCCACGCGTTCATAGAGGCGGGCATTTTCAATCGAGACCGCAAGGTGCGCGGCAAGAATGGAGAGCACCTGGACATGGTCGGCCGTGAAGTAGTTCAGCTGCGGACTCTCCAAATCCATCACTCCGACGACGCGATTCTTATAAATCATCGGGACAGAGAGTTCCGAGCGCGTCTCGGGATTCAGCATCCGGTAGCGCGGATCGAGCGAAACGTCCGCGACGACAACCGGACGGCGAAGCTTCGCGGCCGCTCCGACAATCCCTTCATGCGCCGGAACGGTCGATTTTTCCTGCACGCGCTGGCCGAATTTCACCGTAACGCGGTGGCGAAAGACGGCCGCGACCTCGTCGTAGAGAAGAATACTGAAGATCTGGTAGTCGATCAGGCGCTTCGTGAGCTCCACGGCACGGCGCAGCACCTCTTCGACTTCCAAACTTGCGCTTGCTTCGCGGCCGATCTCATTCAGCAGCAATAGGGTCTCGGCCTGCTTTTGCGCCTTCTCGTAAAGCCTCGCGTTTTCGACCGCGGTACTGATTCGGCTGGCGACAAGTGTTAGAACCGTCTGCTGGGCGGGCGTGAAGTAGTCCACCTGGCGACTTTCAATGTCCATGACTCCGATCACGTGACCACGTACGATCAGCGGCACGGCGATTTCCGAGCGGACCGCCTCGACGGCGGGCAGATATCGTCGATCTTTCAGGACGTCTCCGACCCGAATGGCTTGCCCGGTTGCGGCCGCCGCACCGATGATTCCATCGCCGACCGGTATTCGCCAATTCTCGACGACCTCTGCACGATGGCCGATCGCGAAGCGAACATAAAGATTGCCGGTGCTTTCCTCAGGCAGTAGAACAGCGAAAATCTCGTAGTCGATCAGTCGCCGGATCTGCTGTGCGGCGCTGGCGAGGACCTGATCAAGATTCAGCGAGGAGTTAATCTCCTGGCTGATCTCAGAAAGGACGGCAAGCGTCTGTTCAGGGATTTCCTGCACCGAATTGAGATTGATCGAATCCATTGGATGCAAATGAGCGCACTAAAACCGGCCAGTGCCACCCGCAAGAAGCCATCCGCGCCGGCGCGAGGCAACCAATTATAGCAGGCGCCACAGCCGAGCCCGGACACCGATCAATACGCTGCAAATGATTGGAAATACAGTTTTTAGATCTTATTCGGCCTGTTGAGGCAGAAGTGACAAAACACAAACGTCTTTCAGATTGCGATAACGCTCGGCGTAATCAAGCCCGTAGCCGACCACAAAGTCATTCGGAATCCGGAAGCCAACATAGTCCGCCTTGACCGGTCTCAGCCGGCGGGCGGGCTTATCGAGTAAAGCAGCGACACGAAGAATTTTCGGTTTGCGTTGCTTCAAAACCCGAAGAAGATAGTTAAGCGTCAGGCCGGTGTCGAGAATGTCCTCCACTAGGATAACGTTGAGACCTTTGATGTTCGAGTCCAGATCCTTCAGCAAGCGGACTTGACCGGAGCTGTCCTTGCCTCTCCCGTAGCTCGATACGGCGATGAAATCAATGGAGGTTTCCAGGTTGATTTCACGGACGAGGTCGGAGAGGAAAATACAAGCGCCTTTCAGAACACCGATCAGATGGAGGCGCTGCCCCTTGAAATCACGTGTGATGTGCTGTGCGACAGCTCGAACACGCTTTTCAATGGCGGCGTGGCGTATGAGAATTCTGAGTTTGTCTTGTTCGGCAGCTTCCATTGATCCCGGGGCTTCGAATCAGGTCGGCCAGTCTATCCCACGCGATTCCAACGCGCAACCGCACCTTTCGGTCGGTTCGGTCAGGACAGACCAATCACGCGCCCTGTCGCTAGGTCGATGTCGAT
>CAYOXF010000067.1:0-36310 GCA_964407845.1 uncultured Acidobacteriaceae bacterium
AATTCGCTCGCTCGGTAGGATGTCGATTGAGACCGTATTGTCGTTGAACGCGATGGCGCTCACCGGCGCACCGAATCGAAAATACAAGTCCCCCACCGTCCAGGCCGCGGGATAGGGATCATAAGGAAAATAGCGATCGTCCGCGACGATGTCTCCGTCGACCGCCTTCAAGCCCTCCGCAACAGCGCGGTCCGCCATTTCGGCGAGAACTTTCTCGGTGATGCCTTCCCTTTCCGGCGTCCCGACGTAGGGGATTCTACGATTCGACAAATCCGGATCACCGCGACCAACGAGGATGAGGTCTCCTGGGAGGCGGCCGTCGCTCCCAAGCGTTGCGTTCGATTCGAGTGTGGTATGGAATCGGTAATCAGATCCCAGAGTGGCAAGCGTTACAGCGGTGGTGAAGAGTTTTGCGTTCGAGGCCGGCATGAAAAAATGATCAGCGTTCATTTCATACAGTGTCACACCCGTGTCTCGATCGGCAATCAGCATTCCCCAAAAACTCCGCTCTGAGTTTGTGGAGCGCAAAATCTCGAGAACCCGATCACGAAACAGCGCCGCATCGGGCCGCATCTTTTTGGTGATTGAGGCTTCAGACGGCGGCTTGCCTGCCGGCTTCCCTTGCGCACCAGCCATTCCGATAGAAGCGAATACAATCCCAAGTGCTAACATGAAAATCACGGTCGACGGAAGACACGGTCTTGAGGAGAGGTCCAGCCGGCACCCGCGGTGTTCTGCCAAATGGCTCATGGCCTGGTTCCCGGGCCGTTCTGTTGCGCGGCGGGGCTTGAAGAACGTATCATGAACTGCCAGCCTGGGAGGAAGCTCGAATGTTGCGAAGGATAACATTTTTGGTGCTTTCGGCAGCCCTAATTGGCTTGCCGTCGCTTTTGTTTGGGCCAAGACTCTGTGCCGACGATAAGAGTAAGGATGAAGACAGACTCGAGAACGCGGGAAAGGTTATGAAGGACCTCGTAAACATTCCTGATGGCATCCCGCAGAACTTGCTGGACAAAGCGAGGTGCGTGGTTGTTATTCCGTCCGTGCTCAAAGCCGCGTTCGTTGTCGGCGGCAGTTACGGCCGTGGTGCGATGACCTGCCGCAGCGGCGGTAACTTCGAGGGCCCATGGGGAGCACCGAGTATGATCGACCTGGAAGGGGGTAGCGTTGGGTTCCAGATCGGCGGCCAGGCGACCGACTTCGTCCTGCTGGTCATGAACGACGACGGCGCGAACGGGATTCTTAGCAGCAAGGTGAAGCTCGGCGCCGACGCCTCGGCCGCTGCGGGCCCGGTCGGACGCGATGCTGAAGCCGGCACCGACGCGTCGATGCGCGCCGAAATCCTGACGTATTCCCGCGCACGTGGCCTGTTCGCTGGCGTTTCCCTCGAGGGTTCCACCGTGCGTCCGGACAATGACGGTAACGAGCGTGTGTACGGAAAGAAGATTTCCGCCAAAGACATCGTGCTGCACGGTGCCGTGCCAATTCCCCCGGCGGCGCGAACTCTAACGGCCACGCTGAACCAGCACAGCCCCAAGAACAAATCGAAGTAGCGAGAGAGACCCGCGAGCGGGGCTCCCAACCTCTCTTTTGACTTTTCCTCACTCATGACTTATAGTCATATTTGGCTTTAGGTCAGAGAGAGGATGAGGTCATGACATCGCATCCACTGGCGACGCGGCGCACCCACCGAGCGCCCACCGGGCGCCGCGAGCGGCGGCGCGCGGAAATGCGAGAGCGGTTGTTCCGCGCGGCGCTGGAGCTTTTTGCCGAACGAGGCTTTCTTGAGACAACGGTCGAAGACATCACCGAGGCCGCCGACGTGGGCAAGGGAACCTTCTTTAACTATTTCCCGACCAAAGAACATGTACTGGCCACGCTCGGTGCCGAGCGTCTGGCTGTCATCGAGCGCGCTTACGATCGTGCACAAACGGGCCCGGTGCTGCCTGCGCTCAAAGAGATGGCCGTCGAACTCGTGGGCCACTACTCGGAAAACGCTGCCCTGCTTCGTGCGATTTACGCCGCTCACGCCTCTTGCGAGCCGGTGCGTCGGGAGCTTTTGAAGCGGCTGCACACCGGGCGTCGCTTGCTTGCCGAGATCTACAGCGTCGCACAAGAGCGAGGAGAGATCGTAAGCGATCGGTCGCCAGAAGAACTCGCCCGATTGACGCAGATCGTTTTTCTGGGGGTCATTCTGGCGTGGGCGTTGAACCCCGATTCGTCTCTGCCGAAGACGGCCGAGCAGGTCTGGGAGCTTTTCTCGGCCGAGTTCGGAGCCCATCAGAAACGCACGCCGGCCGGAACGCCGCGGAGAGCGCGACCATGAAGACAGAGGATCGTCAAAACAGTGGCGGCACTGAATCGCCCGTTCGTGCCGTTTCATCCAACCTACAACCCGGCCTAGGAGGCTGTTTGGTGAGACGGCGAGCGGAAATCGTAGGGACTCTTATGCTCGCAGCCACGATGTTCGGGCTGCCCGCTCGATCTGCCTGGGGACAAGCGGGCCCGTCTTCTTCGGGCGCCGTCAGTACTTTGCCCCCTGCGGCGGAAGGAAACTTCGCGTCGAGCGTTCCCGACAATCTCGTCCCTGGCGTACTCGAGTTGTCGCTGGAAGATGCGATTGCCCGCGGACTCAGGCAGAACCTCGGGGCACTTCTTGCGAACGAGGATATTCGCTCGGCCCGCGGAGCGCGCTGGCAACAACTGAGCGCGCTGCTTCCCAACGTGACGACGACAACCTATGTCGAAGGCTCTCAGGTTGATCTGGCCGAATTCGGCTTCACGTTCAACCTACATAACCTGGGCGTGAGCATACCGTCCGTGGTGGGCCCCTTCGGCTATTTTGATTCGCGTGCCTACCTGACCCAGTCGATTTTCGATTGGAAGGCCATCAACAACGTTCACGCGGCATCGGAGAACGTGAAGTCAGTGCAATCGACCTACCAGGATGCGCGCGATTTAGTCGTTCTGGCGGTCGGCTACTTGTATCTCGAGACGATCGCTGACCAAGCCCGTATCGATACAGCCCAAGCACAGGTGAACACCGCCCAGGCTCTTTACGACCAGGCGAACGATCAAGTCCACGCGGGAACCTCTCCCGCCATTGACGCTCTCCGCGCGCACGTGGAACTTCAATCCCGGCAACAGCAATTGATTCAGGCGAAAAATGGGTTTGCCATCCGGAAGCTCCAGCTCGCCCGGGTCATTGGCCTTGCCCCCGGCCAGCAGTTCGCGCTCACCGATACATCTCCCTATCAGCCGTTCGCAGGCCTCACGGTTGAGGAAGCGCTCAAACGCGCCTATGCCACGCGTTCGGATTATCAAGCGGCTTTGGCAGATGTTCGCGCTTCGGAATATTCGCTGAAGGCCGCCGGGGCCGGCTATTTGCCGTCGCTGGCTCTCAATGGGGACTATGGCTTGGCCGGCACGGTGCCACAGCTCAGTACGCATGGAGTGTTTGACGTACGGGGAACACTGACCATACCCATCTTTCTGGGTAACCGCGTGAAGGGCGATGTGCTCGAGGCAGAAGCACGGCTGAAGCAAAGCCGCGACCGCGCGGAAAATCTCCGCGCACAGATCGACACGGATGTTCGGACCGCCTTGTTCAACGTAGAGTCCGCCGAGGAACTGGTAGCCGTCTCGAAGAGCAACATTGGCCTCGCAGAACAAACGCTCGCACAGTCCGAGGATCGCTTCCGCGCGGGTGTGACCGACACGGTCGAAGTCGTACAGGCGCAGCAGGCCGTAGCCAGCGCCCATGAAGATTATATTTCCAGCCTTTATCAGGACAACTACGCCAAAATTTCGCTCGCCCGCGCTTTGGGTGCTGCCGAACAGGGCGTCAAGGACTATTTCAAAGGAAAATAAGACATGGCACAGAGAACCGAGGTCGAACCCACGCCCAGCGCACCTGCTCAAAACCACACGGCACCGGCCACCAATAGCTCTGAGACTCATTCGGCCGAGCCGCCCCCATCGTATCACGCGTCGGAATTCCTTCGTCGGCGGCCTCGCGTGCGTCTGTTTCTGATCTCCGCCGCGATCGTTTTGCTCGTGGGAGGATTTTTTGCCTGGCGCTATTTTTCAAGCTACGAGTCAACGGACGACGCCCAAGTCGACGGCCACCTCATGCCGCTGAGCGCACGGATCTCTGGATACGTTTTAAGAGTCAACGTCGATGACAACCAATACGTTCACCGCGGTGACGTGCTGGTTGAGATCGATCCACGGGACTATCAAGTGGCCGTGGATCAGGCAGGCGCCGAGGCCGCCAACGCCGAAGCAACCGCCCGATCGCTGGGCATCGACGTTCCCGTCACGCACGTGAACACCACGAGCCAGATTTCCACCTCAGAAGCCGATGTTGCCAATGCGCAAGCCGGAATCGCTGTGGCGCAACAGCAGCTCGATGCCGCCCGCGCACAGCTCGTGCAGGCGCAGGCGAACGACGTCAAAGCGCAAAACGACCTGGTACGCTACAAACAACTCGTCGAAAAACAGGAAATTTCGCAGCAGCTGTACGACCAAGCCGTCGCCGCGGCCACGGCTTCCGATGCAGCGGTTTCCGCTGCGAAATCTGATGTGGCTGCGGGCGAACAGCAAGTGGCACAAGCGCGCGCCCGTTTCGCACAAGCACAGGCTAGTTGGCAGTATTCGCAGACCGGACCCCAGCAGGTCGCCTCTATCCGGAATCGCGCCGAGGCCGCCGCCGCTGTAGCCAAGGAAAAGCAGGCCGCTTTGGAGCAGGCGGAACTGAATCTCGGATACACGAAGATCGTCGCTCCGGTGGACGGCGTCGTCCAGAAGAGCGTGGAAGTGGGGATGAATGTTCAACCCGGGCAGCAACTGCTGACAATTGTTCCACTCGACGATATCTGGATCACCGCGAATTTCAAGGAAACACAATTGAAATCGATGAAGCCCGGGCAGAGGGCCGAAATCAAGGCGGACGTGAACGGCCGCACCTACAAGGGCCACGTGGACAGCGTCGCAGGATCGAGCGGCGCTCGTTTGAGCCTGCTACCGCCAGAAAACGCGACGGGAAACTACGTAAAGGTGGTGCAGCGGATTCCTGTAAAAATCGTGCTCGAGCCAGGAGAGAACAAAGACCATTCGCTGCGGCTGGGGATGTCAGTCGAACCTAAAGTATTCGTCAACTAGCCTCCATGAGTGTTTCAGACCCAAGTTCGCTTGCCTTCGCAGAAGGTGCCCTCGCCCCTCCGGCCGTGCGTGTGGTCAATCCGTGGATCATCGCTCTTACGGTGACGCTAGCGACGTTTATGGAGGTGCTGGACACGAGCGTTGCCAACGTAGCCCTGCCCCACATTGCTGGCAGCCTTGCGGCCAGCCAGGACGAAAGCACCTGGGTGCTCACCTCTTATCTCGTCTCCAATGCCATCGTTCTGCCTATCAGTGGCTGGGTATCCTCGGTCATCGGGCGCAAACGCTTCTATATGTCCTGCGTGGCCCTGTTTACCCTCAGTTCTTTTTTGTGCGGACTCGCCCCAAGCTTAGGCGCATTGATTTTCTTTCGCGTGCTGCAAGGCGCGGGCGGAGGCGGTTTGCAGCCCAGCGAGCAGGCGATCTTGGCCGACACCTTTCCGGCGCGCCAGCGTGGCATGGCCTTCGCCGTATACGGAATGGCCGTGGTGCTCGCTCCGGCCATTGGCCCAACGCTCGGGGGGTGGATCACGGACAATTTCGACTGGCGCTGGATTTTCTTTATCAACATTCCCGTGGGAATGCTTTCGCTGTTCCTGACAAACATGCTGATTTCCGACCCCGAATATCTCGAGCGTCGCCCCAAGTCCTTTCGCGTCGACTATATCGGGCTGGGCCTGTTGGCCCTGGGGTTGGGATCGCTGCAGGTCGTGCTTGACAAAGGCCAGCGCGATGATTGGTTTGGTTCTCGCTTCATCTTGGGTATGTCGATCCTGTGCGTTTCAACTCTCGCCACTGCCATCGTCTGGGAATGGTTTCACAAAGATCCGATCATCGATCTACACCTATTCAAAGAACGCTCGTTCGCTGTGGGCAACCTGCTGATCTTCATGGTGGGTTTTGCCCTGCTCTCGAGCACCGTTCTTCTGCCACAGTTTCAGCAAGAATTGCTGGGTTACACGGCGGAAAAGGCCGGCCTGGCGCTCATGCCCGGAGGGTTCGCGCTCTTGATCGTCATGCCGCTCGTCGGTTTTCTGCTTTCGAAGTATGACGCGCGAAGGCTGCTCATCTTCGGGCTGGTGATGCTCTCCTTTTCTCTGTTTCGCATGACCCGTTTCGACACCTTGATCGACTTCCGTACGGCGGCGACGGCACGTGTCCTCCAGACGCTCGGCCTTGCGTTTCTGTTCATCCCCATTAACACGGTTGCGTACGCCTTCCTGCCTCCGGGCAAGAACAATGCCGCTTCGGGGCTGATTAATCTGTTCCGCAATATCGGCGGCAGTGTCGGAATTTCGCTCGTGACCACGGTACTGGCGCGTCGCGCCCAATTCCATCAGTCTGTCCTATCGGCCCAGATCAACGACGGCAGCGGCCCGTTCCGGAACGTCTTGGCTTCCCTGACCCACACCTTCATTGCGCACGGCTCGAGCTCCTACGAGGCATCCCGCCAGGCGTATGCCGTGGTCGCCAATCAGATCGACCAGCAAGCCAGCATGCTGGCCTACATCGACAATTTTTGGCTCATCGGGGTGCTGGTGGCGGCCATGATTCCGTTTGTGTTTTTGATGAAAAAAGTGAAGCCCGGCGGCCCAATCGCAGTACACTGAGGGCACTATGCAGGTCCGGGTGGTCACCGTCGAGCGGGAATACGGCAGTGGAGGCGCGATCATCGCGCAGCGACTCGCCGCCCATCTTGGCTGGAAACTTTGGGATCACGAGATCACAGTAGAGATCGCTCGCCGTGCAAATGTGGACCCCCATACGGCCGCCCGTTGCGATGAACGCGTCGATTCTCTGCTCTACCGTCTGTTCAAGGTTTATGCGCGAGGAAGCTACGAACGTGCCCTGCCGGTTTCTGAGTCGCGCCATTTCGATACCGATCACATGGTCGCGATGATGGAACGCGTGGTCGGAGAATTTGCGGATCGCGGAGATTGCGTCATTGTGGGTCGTGGGGCGCCTTATTTTCTTCGCAACAGGTCGGATGCGATTCACGTCTTTGTATACGCACCTGTAGAAGAAAAAGTCCGGCGACTTCGATCGATTGGCCAGTCTGAAAAAGAGGCGCGTCGCCTGATTGAGGAAGTCGACCGCGAGCGCGCCGCTTTTATCCATCACTATTTCGGCAAAGAATGGCCCCACCGCCCACTTTACAATCTGATGATCAACTCAAAGTTTGGCGACGAGCACGTGGTCGAGACCATCCTCGCGCAGATTGCGGCGCTTGAGAAACGTCCGGTGACGGCAAACGTTGCCACGGCCATCTGATCGGGTTTCTCCCGCATCGCTTGCCGCTTCTTCCTGTAGTCTGGTCAAGTACCCGATTGGAACTCAGTGAGTGAGAAGGCTTGATGAACTGCCTTATTTGCGAAAAGCGTCCGCCGAAACGATTTTGCCCGGCGAAGGGGGAAACCATCTGCGCCGTCTGTTGTGGGCGCGAGCGCGAAGTTACGATCGATTGCCCAACAGATTGCCCGCACTTGATCACTGCACATCGATATGAAGCTGAGCACCGCAAGGCGCTCAAAGCCGAGGATTTCCCGTACCGTGATATTCAGGTTCGGCCGGATTTCGTTTACGAGCACTGGGACGTGATCGGGGGCCTGGCAACAGCCATCCTGCAATTCCAGATTCAGAATAAGGAGCTGAGCGACCGAGCTGCCGCGAGCGCCATCGAGGCCCTGGCAGAAACCTATCGCACGCTCGGAACGGGCATCTATTATGAGCGGCCTCCCGATGAGATGCTGGCTCGCGCACTCTATGGGCAGATGGCTCAGTTCCTAGGAGAATTCCGAAAAGAACAAGTTGCGCGCACAGGTTTTTCAACGTTAAAGGACAGCGAAATCTTTCAGCTGCTCGTTTTCTTGCTGCGCATCGCAAAGCAGGAAACCAACGGGCGGCCTCGTTCCCGCGCCTTTCTGAGTTTTCTCAGCGCGCGCTTCCCACTCCCAGCGGAAGAGACAAAACAGGGGTCGCGTATCATCGTCCCCTGAGGGTTTAGCTAATTCCCTTGGACTTTGAAATGAGGGTTCTGAATCACGCCGAGTACATTCCCGAAGGGGTCAATAACCGCGCCAACTAGAATTCCTTCGCCAACGTCTGTAACTGGTTCTTCGGATGTCGCACCGAGTTCCAGCAAGCGGTGATATGCCGCTTTCGCATCCGAAACACCCCAGTACGCAGTTCCTGACCGAGCTCGCTTAGGGCCAGCGTCCTCGGCGGGAACCAGACCGAGCTCGTATCCTCCAACGTTGAAGCCCACATAGAAGGGCTGATCGAAATAGGCGGGGACGCCGAGCACGTTCGCGTACCAGGCCTTGGCCTTCGGCAGGTCTTTCACTTGATAGACAGCCGTTCGCAATCCGAGAAACATGGCAGACTCCTTCTGATACCGTTCTGCGGACGATTTCGCCCCAGAAGCGAGCGTGCGCCCGGTGAGAAAAGCCGTCAAGCAAAACACCGCGACGACGATTATAACGTTTGAAAAGGTCTTGAGTTTCCATCCGCGCCGCGGTCGGATAGTGACGGACGCGGCAGCGTTCACACACTCTTGTACACGAGCAACCCCTCTGGCGACAGGCTTCCTACGATGCGGTCTTGTGTTGGGCACGAGTTGTCTCCCTCTCCGAGATCGAATTGCAGCTGTGGCGAATGCCACGACCTTGACGCCTCCAGGTGCTGCGGACGCGAGCGAAGTCCGTATTTCTGTCGCAAGTATTGAACGCGCAAAGAGATCTCCTTGCGGTAAGTTTCCGGCGCATCTCCATAGCCCCTGAACCAATTGCGATATTGGCCCGCCAATTTGGGAAATTTATCATCCAAAAACGCCAGCATGGACCTCCACGATGCTGGCATCAGAAACACGACGTTGGCGGCAATCCATTGCGCTCCCGCATCGCGCGCAGCTCGGAACAGGCGGTCGAGGTCCGCTTCTCGATCCGTCAAGCCGGGTAGAATCGGCATCGCGTTTACTCCCACAGAGATCCCCGCGTCACATAGCTTCCGCACCGCTTCAAGCCGCAGGTCCGGCCGCGGCGCCCGTGGCTCGAGCAGGCGTGCCAGACGCGCGCGCAGCGTTGTAACCGTCATGTGGATCGTTAGGGCAGAACGCGCCGTAATCTTTTGGAGCAGGCCGATATCGCGCATAATCTGATTTGACTTTGTCGTGATCGAGAGACTTAGACCTTCGCGCTCGGCAATCTTTTCCAACACGGCGCGTGTAGCCTTGAACTCCCGCTCGGCCGGCTGATACGGATCTGTAGCTGTTCCGATAGCGATGTGTTCGCCCCAGACCGGTTCCTGCGAAAGATCACGTTCCGCAAGGGGTCCAGCATTCTGCTTGACGTAGATCTTTGACTCGAAATCCCCACCATCGAGCTCCATGTATTCGTGCGTGTAACGGGCGTAGCAGTAGCGGCAACCGAATTCACAGCCTCGATAGGGGTTTACGGTCCAGCGGAAGGGAACACGTTCGGAGTGGCACTCATTCAGGATCGATTTGACGGGGAGCAGAAAGTATTCCGTCCCACGCTTGGCTTCGGCTCGTGGGGAGGATGCGGCGAGGCGCGCAATGCCGACCAGTTCCGTCGCGGGCTTCTCACTCCGGGCAGGTACCGGAGGGGGCGCGGAAGCACCGTTCAGGGACTCACAATTGCCGTGGCGAGCGGCATGGGGAAATAACGTGAGACTGGTTTGCTTCCTCTGAGCCGGGCGCCTTCGAAGCGTCGCCGATCTCGGAGGAAGGATGGGAGAAGTGGCCATTGGCAGCCTCGCCGCACGCCAAGAATGTATTCGCCTTTTGTTCGCCTTGTCAAGGGAAACTTTTGCTTTTTTTTCGCCTGATCAGCCGTACAGATTTCCCCTGGAAACCCGGCAGAGACCCTAGGACCGGTCCCTCTCTCACCGTCGATATACTGATCGGGTCTCTCCTTGGGAGCCCAGCCGTGCCTGAAGTCGGAATCTTGATCGTTGATGACGACGTCGCGAACCAGCATGCTCTGAAAAACGTCCTCGATTCCGAAGGCTGGCGCGTTCGAATCGTCCATGGGGAACCCCGTGCGCTGGCTGAACTAGCAAGCGGCAGTTGGAACCTCGCCATCGTAAATATCGCCCTGACCGATGTCCGCGGACCTCTGTTCTGCATTCTCAAAGAGCTTTCACTGGCTGACACCCTCACTCAAGCAGATGGGGAATCGCCACGCCGCGCGTTTCGGGCCCTGTTTCTAGTGCCCGCTACGATCGCGCAACAGGTCCAGCCGATGCTGGAGCGCGAAGGTCTTCCGTATTCGCTCAAGCCATACCATCTCAACGACTTCCTGGAAAAAGTCAGCGAATTGCTGGTGGAGGCAGGCGCTATTGCCGAGCCGATTCGCAGTATTGGCGGCTTCAGTGCAAAAAAACGCCGCCGCCAGGATCTGCGCTTCTCACGGGATGGACGCAGAGGCACGATGTTCGCTTCCCGCGAGGACTATCAGATGACCGAAGAAGAGATGGCCGAGTTCGAGCGCCAGGAGGAAGAAGAGCGCAAGAAACGCGCAAAAGCGATGAAGGATCGCGAGCACCTCTAACGACTCAGTCTCCCTTTAGAATTCTCCCGCCCCAAAAAGCTGCAAGGAAAGTTCGCTTCTTCGTTCTCAGATCAGAAGCCCGTTCGAACGTCCGCGCTTTTACGGGCTGAGAGGAGGATCCATGGAATCGAAACGGGGAAGGATCTTTTCGATTGCAGCTGGTCTCGTGCTCTTCGTTGTCATGGCGGCGACACGTCCTGATCTCGGTCTAAATGCCTCGGCCAACGGTCCCGGACCGAGTCTGTCGGGCTGGGAGATCAGACCGCCCGTCACCTATGAGAATCTAACGGTTTTCCCGGTCGTTTCGTCTGAAAACGCGGAGACGGGCGACTTCGCGACGCTCGATGAAGCTCTTGCAAGCGGCGATATCGTAGTGTCCGAGCAAGGCGATTCTTTCGGTCGAACGCGAGACGGCAGAATTCCTTCCGGGTTTTCAACCGGTCCGCAAGTCAACCAGCTTGTCCTCATCAACCGCGGCAAACGACCGGTTCTTCTTCTGGCCGGAGAGGTCGTATCGGGTGGTAAGCAAGATCGGATTATTGGCAAGGACCGGATTGTGCCAGTCGGCCGAGCACCTCTGCCGCTGGATGTCTTCTGCGTCGAACATGGCCGCTGGACCGGCATATCGAATCAGTTTTCCGGAGCGAACCTGATGGTCCATCCAAGCGTCCGCGAAGAAGCCGCCATAGAACAGGATCAAAATCAGGTTTGGGCCGCTGTGAGAGGAGAAACCAAGTCCGTCGGCAGTGGAGCTGCCATCGGCGCTCCGCGAATCTCCGCCGGAGCGCTTTCCGATGCGATGGCGGCGGCCGGCACGCAGTCCTACCCGAGAATCTATAAGTCCTCGCCCATTGGGAGGTCGGTTGCGAGCGTCGCCGATGAGATCCGCCGGCGATTTGACCGCGCCACGTCCGCTCTAAAGGGTGAGCACGTCGTTGGCGTCGTCGTGGCGTTTCAAGATGAGGTTGCCTGGAGCGACATTTTTGCTTCCTCTGAGCTTTTTACTGCCTATTGGCCGAAGCTGCTTTCGAGCTACGTGGTGGAGGCGATGACGCGGCCTGGTGTGCACGAAACGGCCTCGCTCGAGGAAGCACGCGATTTCCTGCGGCCGATCATGGGCCACATTGAAGAAGAGTCTGAGCCGGGAGTTTACATATGGCGCAAGCAATCCGTCGGTCGCCTCTCTGAAACTCGGCTCACGGCACTCGCGCCGAAGCCGCTGATGCTCCACGAGCTGCGCGTGCTGCGCGGAGACGAACGCGGCGTCATAGCACGTTAGAAATCGCCCTGACAGGGAGGTTGTGTAGGAATCGAAGACGGAACCTGGTTTTCGATTAGACCAATCTCCGTACGCGACTGTGGTCGCGTGTATCGACGAGAAGCTGCGCCACGGTTCGTTTGAGCACGGGATGCTCTACGTTCGGTGCAATCTCGGCTAGTGGCACAAGCACAAATCGTCGATCCGCCATGCGTGGATGGGGAATTTCCAATTCGGGCGCGTGCACGACGCTCGAGCCGAAAATCAAAATGTCGATATCGATCGTGCGCGAAGCTTTTGGACCCGCCAAGCGAGGTTCACGCCGTCGGCCGAGCGAGCGTTCAATCTCGAGTAGCGCGTTCATTAGCTGACGCGGCATCAGGTTCGTTTCCGCCTCGATCACGCAGTTTAAAAACCATCCACCGCGCGCATCGACCGGTTCCGTTTCGTAGAGAGACGACTTCCGCTTCACGCGCACCCCGCGCTCGCCCAGTTGCTCGATGGCCCGCGCGATATTCTTCGCTCGATCGCCTCGATTCGACCCCAGCGACAAGTAGACGGTTTTCATGACGGTACCGCCCTTGCTTCGATGCCCATTCCTTTATGTTCCCAAAGGGCCGCTATCTTAGCCCACCTACATCGCTTGTGAGCATTTGGCCTGCGCCCGCCGAGGAGTCGGAGCAACTTCCATCCCCGAGAGGAAGCATCGACTGCTTTCGGCGTAGAATGCACACACCAACCAAGCCGAGGAGACATTGCATGAAAAACCTCGTGGCCGTTTCGAGGTGTTGCCTCATTCTAACGCTATTGATTGTTCCGGCGACATCTGCGCAAGAAAACGCAGTCCGAGCGCGACCTGTGACGAAGCCACCGGTCCGCCTGGTGGTCCACGCTGGGCGGCTGCTGGACACGCGCACGGGAAATTACGTTCCGAATGTCTTTATCGTTATCGAAGGCGATCGCATCGCGAGCCTCGGCACGTCCGCCCCGGCAGGACTAACGGTGATTGATCTTTCCTCCGCAACGGTTCTTCCCGGTCTGACCGATTGTCACGCCCACATTCTCGGGAATCTGAAGGACGAATCACCCGGGGGCGGACTCCGCATGTCTTCACCGATGGCGGCACTCTGGGGCTACCACAACCTGCAAACCTGGCTCGATCACGGCTTTACTTCACTGCGGGACGCTGGAGAAAGCGATCTCGCCTATGGCCAACTCGCGTTGCGCGATGCGATCAAGCAGGGGCTCATCCGTGGACCGCGCATCGTTTCGGCAGGCAATTTTGTAAGCTTGACCGGTGGCCACGGCGATGCCGATGTGCTAGCGCCGGATCAGGCACTCCCCCGCCGGCCGAATATCGCCAATACCGTGGACGAAGTCAGCGATGCGGTAAGACGCGACATCAAGTACGGCGCCGACTGGATCAAGCTGATGGCTACGGGAGGAGTACTCGACCCGTTCAGTGATTACCGGGTTGAAGAACTCAGCGAAGAGCAGATGGCACGAGCCGTGGAGGTCGCTCACCGTGCTGGGAAGCACGTAATGGCACATGCCGAGGGCACAGAAGGGATTAAGGCCGCTGTCCGCGCAGGCGTTGATTCGATCGAGCACGGAACGATGCTCGATGAGGAGGGCGCTCGATTGATGGAGCAGCGCGGCACTTGGCTTGTCCCTACTCTCTATGCATTTCAGTTCGGGCTCCAGCACGACGCGGAGTTGGGAGCTGATCCCGTTTCAGTCGCCAAAGAAAAAGCGATCATCCGCGCACAACAGCCTGCTTTTGAACTGGCCCTCAAACATCATCTCAAAATCGCTTACGGAACCGATGTGGACCCTGATTATTCTTCGATGGAATTTGGTGCATTGGTTCGAGGCGGGCTCGCGCCGCTCGGTGCCATCCAGGCTGCTACGGTGAACGCGGCTTCGCTGCTGGGCGCCGCGCAGGATAGCGGCACGATCGAGCCGGGTCAATTCGCCGACATGATCGCCGTTACCGGCGATCCGCTAAAGGACATCACGGTCATGGAACACGTCGCCTTCGTCATGAAGGGCGGCGAGGTGATCAAGAACGAAGTTCACAGCGCGCAATAAGTCGTGGCCATCGTGGGGTCTGGCTATCTCGCAGCCGCATCGGGTCAGGACACTCACAGAGCAGCGAAGAGCGGCTCGAGCGCTGCTCGCCACGCTTAGAAGGGGGAGGGATGCCGATCTATATTGCCCTGCTTCGCGGGATCAACGTCGGGGGCAACGTTCTCAAGATGGAGCGTCTTCGCGCGCTGTGCGAAGAGCTAGATATGAGAAATGTACGCACCTACATACAAAGCGGCAATGTGGTCTTCGAAGCAGCGGGCCCTACTCGGCAGTGGATCGTGAGCCTGCAGAAAAAACTGGCCGGTGAGACACGCCTCCCTGTCTCTGTTCTGCTGAGAACCGCCCGGGAAATGGCTATCGTCCTTGCGGGCAATCCGTTTCTCAAGGAGAAAGGGGTCGACACAAAGCGGCTGGCCGTCACGTTTCTCAACGAGCCTCCTTCCAAGTCCGGTCTCGAAGCACTCCACAAATTGAAAGACAGCACAGAGCGCTTCCACTGTGTCGGCAAAGAGATCTATCTCGACTGCCCCAACGGATTTGGCGACTCCAAGCTCTACCTGCCCGACCAAGCGCTCTCTCAACGGACCACAACGCGAAACTGGAACACGGTCAAGAGACTATGTGAAATGTCCGCGCCGTAAGAAGTGCATGTCTTTCAACACGCGGTCGTCAATTTCTCAATTCCTAAAACAGGCCGGGCTGGCGACGAGATTCGTTCTTCTCGCGAGTTTCATCGAAGGGAAGACCGAAATGCTTGTAGGCGAGGGCCGTGGCGACACGGCCGCGCTGGGTGCGGTCGAGCAATCCAAGCTGCATCAGGTAGGGCTCGTAGATTTCTTCGATGGCATCCTCCTCTTCGGCGAGGGATGCGGCAATCGTGTTTAAACCCACTGGCCCGCCGGAATACTTTTGTATGATGGTGAGAAGCAGGTTGCGATCGGTGTCATCGAGGCCGTGTTCGTCCACACCGAGCATCTTGAGCGCGTCGTGCGCCACGGGCAGCGTGATGCGGCCTTTGGCACGCACCTCGGCGTAATCGCGAACGCGCCGCAGCAATCGGTTGGCCACGCGCGGCGTGCCGCGGCTGCGGCGAGCGATCTCCCACGCGCCCTCCTTGTCGATCGTGATGCTAAGAATTCCTGCCGCGCGCGTGATGATCCTTTCCAGATCGTCAGGCGTATAAAACTCCAGCCGGTGAACAATTCCAAACCGTGACCGCAGCGGCGCCATGATCAGGCCTGCACGAGTCGTGGCGCCAATCAGCGTGAACTGGTTGAGCTGATACGGATGGACGCGCGCGCCCGGCCCCTGTCCGATGATTAAGTCGACGCGAAAATCCTCCATTGCAGGGTAGAGAATTTCTTCCAGCGCGGGCTGCAGCCGATGAATTTCATCGAGGAAAAGGAAATCGCGCGGGTCAAGCGACGTGAGTACGGCAGTAAGATCACCCTTTTTCTCAAGAAGGGGACCTGAGCTGATCTTGATCGCCGAACCCATTTCGTTGGCTAGAATCTGCGCGAGGGTGGTTTTGCCGAGCCCCGGTGGACCGTAGAGCAGCACGTGATCGAGTGCTTCGCCGCGAGCTCGGGCCGCTTCGACCGCGATGTGCAGATTCTCCTTCACGCGATCCTGGCCGATGTAATCTTCGAACTTGGTTGGGCGAACGCTGGCGTCGGCGCGGGCGTCTTCCGCAAGGGCCCGCCCCGATACGATGCGGTTGGCGCTATCCCTCATCCTTTTCGCTTCCGCCATCCACGGCTCCTCGAAAAGTCTGATTCACCTCTAACACTCTCGATCTCGTGCCATGAAAGCGAGCAAGGTCACGCACACGGCGTCGATCTTGTGCCTGCTCCGCAAACTTCAGGGCGAAGCCGCGCGCGCGCCTTGCTGGGCGCCCGGAGTGCTGAGAATCTGCAGTGACGCTCGCAACAGATCCTCGAAGTTCGCAACAGCCGTCGCGCGAGCTCGCTCGATCGCTCGATCGACCGCACGTCCGTCGTAACCCAAATTCACGAGTGCCGAAGCGACATCCGATTCCAACTGCGATCGCGTCGCTGGCTTTCCTGTCTGTTCGATATCGATCGCGGCCAGCTTGTCGCGCAGTTCCACAACAATGCGTTCTGCGGTTTTCTTGCCAACCCCGGGAATTAGGACCAGGCGAGCCACGTCCCCCTTGCGAATCGCGGGAACAAGATCTTCGATGCCCATGCCGGAAAGAATCTTCAGGGCGAGCGAGGGCCCAACGCCGGAGGCAGAGATCAGCAGCTCAAAGCAGTGCTTTTCCCGTGCCGTCGCAAAACCGTAGAGGGCCAACTGGTCTTCCCGCACGTGCGTGTAAACCAACAGCATGGTTTCGCTATGTAAAGGGCCTAGAACGGCAAACGTGGAAAGGGGAACCTGTACCTGATAGCCTACGCCGCCCACGTCAAGCAGAATCTGGCTGGGACGCTTTTCCGACAGCTTGCCGCGAAGCGAGCCAATCATGTCGAGCGATTATGTGTTAGCGGCAGGAAGTGTGTCAAACCGAGGCACTGCGAACCAAATGCGCAGCTCGACTACCGTTGCGAAATAAATCGGTCGATACAAAAATTCGGATACGTGCTCGAATTCGGAATTACGGAATCCGCAATACCCACACACACTTCCACTGTCGCAAGTTGATACGAAAATCGCGAAGAAGAAGTTCCCTTTAAAATCGTTACAGAAAAGAGAGCCGATCGAAATAGTGCACATGTTCGAGAGACCATTTTGGCCGTTGCATGCTTGACACGCAGCAAAAGTTTCTAAATGTCAATTTTTTGTAACCTCCGCAAGAGCTTGCTTCCTTCGCGAACCGATGCGCGTCTAAGGCGGCATGGGGCAGATCCAAATCTCAGGAGGAAGAAACCATGTATCGCCGGGGAGTAAACCAAGTCGTAAGGATTCTAGTCGTGCTAGCGCTTGCGATGGTGGCTCGCGGCGTGAGTGCCAGCGGTTCGAAGACTTCCGCCACAATCGATATTCTGGCCGCGGCGTCGTTGAACGGGAAGCACCTGAAGCCGGGGACTTACACCGTCACCGCGGACGATACCAAGGTCACGGTTGCCCAGAACGGCAAGGTGATGGCCGAGGCACCGATAGAATGGAAGGACGAATCCAAGAAGCCGAGTAACTCGAACATTGTGACCAACAACGAGGAAGTGACTGAAATTCACTTCAGCGGGAAAATGCGCTACGTGACCATCGCGCCCGTCGAGGGCAAACTCTAGGAAGGTGGCTCGGGAGCCCGGCGTTCGACCAAAGCGCCGGGCTTCAGCGCAGGGTGCGGTCGCGGCGGACCGCTTCATCGATCAACGCATCCAGTTCCCGACGCGTGAGGGTAACGCGCTCGGTCGAGCCGGAGGACGAAGCTTCCAAATCTTCCATTGCCGTGGGTGTCGAGTGGTGCGCACCGGCAACATAGCGTGCACGCGCCGCGACTAATTTTTCCAAGTCGCCTCCCGATAGCAGAACCTGCTTCCCAAGAATTTCCGTGATCATCGAAACGCGCGCAAAATGCTCGGTCGTTTCCATTCGCAGAAATGCCGTCAGAAGATCGGGGCCATACGTCACAACTCCATGATTGGCCATGAGGATGGACTCGTGGCCGCGGACAAGCGGCTCGAGTGCCGTCGTTAACTCGGCAGTTCCTGGCGTGCCATAGCGCGCCACGGGAATCGTGCCCAGCCCCATCACGAGTTCGCACAGGATCGGCTTGTCCAGCGCAATCCCAGCGGCCGCGTAGCCAGTAGCGGTCGGAGGATGCGCGTGGCAGATCGCGTTGATGTCAGGACGCAGTCGGTAGATCAGCAGATGCATGGCGAGTTCAGAGGAAGGCTTGCGGGTTCCGCCCACCCTGCGACCCTCGAAATCGATGATGACGAGATCATCAGGCGTCATCATGCCCTTGCTTATGAAGGTCGGGCTCACGAGGATGCGGTCGGCTCCGAGGCGGACGGAAATGTTTCCGTCAGTCGATGCGACAAAACCCCGATCGTGGATCCATCGGCCCACGACGCAAATGTCGCTGCGATGCTCCGCTTCGCTTTTTACCGCCCCGTGAGAAATGGAATTGGGTTCCACAAGCACCTCCACAACTGCCGAGGCGGCGTAGTTTACGCGTAAAAGCCCCGCAATTTCAAGGCTCGTGCAACCCGATCAATCGCCACGATATAAGCGGCGATGCGGTTATTGACCCGGTGGGTTTCGGCGTAGCGGACAACCTCGTCGAAGCTGTGCTCCATCACTTCCTCGAGGTGTTCGTTCACTTCGCGCTCGCGCCAGAAAAAGCCCTGCCGGTCCTGCACCCACTCCAGATAGCTGACGGTGACGCCGCCGGCGTTTCCCAAAATGTCAGGAATCACAAAGATCCCTTTTCGCTCGATGATTGGATCGGCGTGAGATGTGGTAGGGCCATTGGCTCCTTCGCACAAAATGCGGCAATCCACACGGTGTGCGTTCTCCGTGGTGATCTGGTTTTCGGTGGCGGCGGGTACCAGAATGTCACAGGGCCGAAAGAGAACTTCCTTGGCGCTCAATTTCTCCCCGCCACCGGGGAACTCGACGAGGGGTCGTCGTTCCCCGTACACCCACTGGTAGAGCTTGGGAATGTCAATGCCGCGCTCGTCGTACAGACCACCCTTCACATCGGCCGCGGCGACGACCTGGTAGCCCGCTTCGTGCATCAGAAGCGCAGCTTCCGACCCCACGTTGCCGAATCCCTGAATAATGACGCGACAGCCTTCTCGCCTCATGCCGAGTCTTGCGATCGCTTTATTGCAGCAGATCATCAATCCGCGCCCGGTGGCCTGTTTGCGTCCCTGCGACCCTCCGAGGTCGAGCGGCTTGCCGGTCACAACAGCCGTGGTGGCCTGTCGGACGTGCATCGAGTATGTATCCATGACCCAAGCCATGATTTGATCGTTCGTGCCAATGTCGGGCGCAGGAATATCGCGTTCCGGGCCAAGCCAATCCAACAGGGAGGCTGTGTAGCGGCGCGTCACACGCTCAAGCTCCGCTTTCGAAAGCTTAGCGGGATCGCAGATCACACCGCCCTTTGCGCCGCCGAAAGGGATGTTGACGACCGCGCACTTCCACGTCATCCACGCCGCGAGAGCGCGCACCTCATCGAGTGAAACATCCGGCGCAAAGCGAATGCCTCCCTTGCCCGGCCCTCGCACGGTGGAATGCAATACACGGTATCCGGTGAAAACGGCGATCTGACCGGTGTCGAGTGACACCGGAATGTAAACCGTGATCTCCCTTTCGGGATACTTCATGTAGCGATAGAGACCCTGCTCCAAGCCCAACTTCGCGGCGGCAATTTCAAAGCGAGCTTCGGCAGATTCATAGACGTTGAGTTCACCCTCCACGGCTAGAGCCATAGTATTCCCCCGCCCGTATTTTACCGGACGGGAGAGCGACAGAGGCAATCGAGTTGATCGGCTTGGTGTGTTGAGCCACAAGGCAAAAAACGAGCGACGAACTCCGAAAGAGCCTTGGACGCTCAGCTCGCTTGGATCCTCAGATCGCGGCCGGTCATTTCACCGGGCTCAGGCAAGCCCAAAACGCCAAGCAGGGTGGGCGCAACGTCTCGGAGCGAGCCGCCCGGCTTCAATCGCATAGGGCGGTCTGCCGTCACCAGAACGAAGGGCACGGGATTTGTTGTGTGATAGGTGTGAGGTCCGCCGGTGACGGGATCGATCATGGTTTCGGCGTTGCCGTGATCGGCGGTAATGATCCAGGCCCCGCCGCGCGGTCGGAGTGCTTGATCGATGCGGCCGAGGCATTCGTCCACGGTTTCCACGGCCTTGATCGCTGCTTCGAGCTTGCCAGAATGACCGACCATATCCGCGTTGGCGAAATTCATAATGATGGCGTCGAAATCACCTTTCTCGATGGCGTGAATCACAGCATCGGCTACGCCGGCGGCGGACATCTCCGGCTTTAGGTCGTAGGTAGGAACTTTGGGCGACGGCACCAGCACGCGCTCTTCGCCTGCGAACGGTTTTTCCACCCCACCGTTAAAGAAATACGTAACATGCGCGTACTTCTCGGTTTCCGCGACACGCAGATTCTTGAATTGTAGCTCTGCGAAAACATTGGCGAGAATATGTTCGAGCTTTTCCGGGCTGAGAATGTAGTTAAGCCACGGCCAGGTTTTCTCGTATTGCGTCATCGCGACGTAAACGAGATTCTGCGGCCGTGCGGGATCGACAAATTCATGGAAGCCCGGCTCGATAAGTGCGCGCGTCATCTGCCGAGCGCGATCGGCTCGGAAATTATAGAAGATCACCGCATCGTCTTCTCGGATCAGGCCGCGCGGCACAGCAGGCTTGCCGGGGACGGGCTCGGTCGTGATGACTGCCGGGATGACGAATTCGTCAGTCACCCCTTTTTCGTAGCTGGAACGGATCGCAGCGATCGGGTCGGAAAATTTCACTTCGGCCTCCCCGTGAACGATCGCGCGATAGGCTTTCTCGACGCGCTCCCAACGGTGGTCGCGGTCCATCGCGTAGTAGCGTCCGATGACGCTCGCGACCTCGCCCACGCCCAATTCACGCATCTTCTTTTCGAGCTGGCGAAGGAAGTCGACGCCGCTTTGAGGAGGCGTGTCGCGGCCGTCCATGAAGCAGTGGACGAACACTCTCTGGACCTTGTTTTCGCGCGCCATGCGGATGAGCGCGAACAGGTGCTCGATATGCGAATGGACACCGCCATCGCTCAGCAAGCCCATGAGGTGAAGTTGGCGCGTGCGGCCGCGCTCCATAGTCTTGAGAAGGAGCGGCTGACGGAAAAACTCGCTGCTCGAGATGAGTTGATCGATGCGCGTGATGTCCATTTGCACAATGCGGCCTGCCCCCATATTGAGGTGGCCTACTTCGCTATTGCCCATTTGTCCTTCAGGCAGGCCGACGGCTGGGCCGGATGTGTGGATCAGAGTGTTCGGGAATTCCTTTAGGAGGCGGTCGTAGTTTGGCTTTCTGGCTAAGGCAATCGCGTTGCCTTTGGTTTCGGCACGATAGCCCCAACCGTCGAGCACTGTGAGAAGGATGGGACGAGGGCGCTTAGCCATGGCAATCAAAGACCTCCGTTCGGCAAAGAGCGAGCGACTCTCGCTGCGGAACTCCTCTCGTTCTTCGTCCGCGTCGTAGGTATTCCCGCACGAGCAATTACGTTAGCACGAGAGGAAGCCGCTGCGAGACAGTTGTATAGGCAAGCTGGCGGGTGGGTCGAAAGATGCCCCGGTGTCACTCGGCTTCCGAGGGGCCGGACTTGCAGGGTAGGACAATGTCGGAGTGAGCGCCTGGGAGCTCGCCAACGCGGAGCTGAAACTCTACCTGGGCGTCATCGGAACGAATGCCTACAGGGCCATTGAGATGGAATACGTCAGATCCGAGGGCACCTTCCCAGACCGAGGAATTATCAACAAAGACGCGGAGGTTTTCGCCGTTCATCTCCGCACGGAGCGTGTGCGAATCTCCCGGCTGAAGGATAGGGACGGCCGATTTGCGGGCCGGCCGGATGTTTCTGTAGCCGCGATTGGCACACTCGGCGCTCGTATGCTGGCCGGGATTCGACTTTATGGAGACGACGAGTTCCGCCTGGGGCTCGATGCGCCACATCACGTAAACCAGGTTGCAAGGGTCTTGGGCACGCAGCTTGAGACCGAACTGCCGACGCATCTGGCCCGAGCCGAGCCTGGCGTCATTTTTCGTGGGGCCCAAATAGATGAGGCTCGCTTCGATCGTCTGCGAGGTCTGACGGTTCACGTACCCGCGCATTTGGGGGACACTTACGGACAGGCGCTCGCCAGGCATTTCCTCGAGCGAACCTTCTGTGACACAAAGCATCGCGCGTGTCACGCGATTCAGGCGGCCGTCAGAGCCCCGAGAGAGAGGGACGACAGCCCAGGCGAGAATGGCCATCGCGCCCACAATTCTCAAGAGATCCCGCTTTCGCCTCATCGACTTGACTTGAACACAAATGCTCGCCGGAATGCCAAGCGGAGCGTCCTGCCACAACGTCAGCCCAGAGCGGCTCTAGCGGCGGGGCATGTTTTCGCTCGAGGGTGGAACGATACCCTTCAGACGCAAGTAGACGGCCATGGCGCCGTAGCATTCGCTATCGTGCGCAATGTTTCCTGAAAGGGATGCGAGGCGCGTGGTCGGCCCGCGGAAACTCTGCACCGTCTCACCGCCATTCGCATCGGTAAGCGCGGCATAAGCGGCGTCGCAGGTGTCGAACGAATCTTTGAGCGCGGCGAGGAGATCGGCTTTCGTCGTTTTCGATCCGGCACTGGGAGTCTTCGGCGTGCCCAGCACACGTGAACATCCGGCGGTTTGCGCATCGGCAACGTGCGCAACCCAGCCGCCAAAGGTTCGTTGCTCAGGAGTCGGGCGGAAGCCGTAGCCGTCGTCGGGCATTTTGTCGGCGGCCTTGAGAAGATTGCTCTTGATGACGCTGTACGACTGGCGGATCGCGTCAGCCGTGCTGGGCGATTGGCTAGGCGCTTGACCCTGCGAGAAGAGTGGCAACCCGATAAGTGCAGCAAGTGCGAGCGCAAAAATGGCAAAGCGTTGCATGGCGGTTTCTCCCTGGCCCGGCGGGGCCGACTGATGTTTCAAACCTGCGGATTATAGACCGGAATCGTTTATGCGGGAATCTTAGCGACTGCGCCCTTAGGCTTCGACGAGCTCGTGCTTCAGGCGTTCGGACTCGAAGTGAGGGATGAGAGCATCGACGAGCGGAGCCAGTTTGCCGTCCATTACATCCGTGAGCTGATGGAGCGTCAGGTTGATGCGATGGTCAGTGACGCGGTTCTGAGGAAAATTGTAAGTGCGGATTTTTTCCGACCGATCACCCGTCTTGATCTGGCCGCGGCGCTCGGCGGCGATGGCCTCATGCTGCTTGGCCTGTTCCATTTCATAGAGACGGGAGCGCAGCACGCGCATAGCCTTGGCCCGATTCTTAATCTGGGACTTTTCGTCCTGTTGTGAGACGACGAGTCCGGTCGGAATGTGGGTGATGCGCACGGCGGAATAGGTGGTGTTCACGGATTGTCCGCCAGGACCCGAGGAGCAAAACGTATCGATGCGCAAATCCTTTGGCTCAATCTTGATGTCGATTTCGTCGGCTTCGGGAAGCACCGCCACCGTAGCCGCCGAGGTGTGGATGCGCCCCTGCTGTTCGGTCGCTGGAACACGTTGGACACGGTGCACGCCGCTTTCGTATTTCAGCTTGGAATAGACCTTGTTTCCTTGAATCGACGCGACGATTTCCTTTACACCGCCCACCGGAGATGGGGAGCTCTCGAGCACTTCGACGCGCCAACCCTGCGATTCCGCATAGCGGGAGTACATGCGGAAAAGCTCCGCAGCAAACAGAGAAGCTTCGTCACCGCCTGTGCCGGCGCGGATCTCCACAATGACGTTCTTTTCGTCGTTGGGGTCCTTCGGAACCAGCAGCAGCTTCAATTCGCGCTCCACAACCTCGCGGCGACCGTCCAGCGACCGCTGCTCCTCATGCGCTAATTGCTTCATTTCCGTATCGATCGATTCGGCCAGCAACTGTTTGGCGCCTTCCAGGCCCTTTTCAATTTCCTTCCATTCGCGATACTTCCCGACGATTTCTTCCAATTCCGCGTGCGTCTTGGCAAGCTTCTGGTAACGCGCGGAATCGGCAAGTACCTCGGGCGAGGACAGTTCGCGCGTCATTTCGTCGTAGCGCGATTCGATCTGATCGAGTTTTTCAAAAAGTGTCAGTGCCGCCATGGCAGTACCTCAAATATTGTGAAAAGGTCAAACCTGAGAATGGAAACGAGAATAAGCTCTCGACAACGCTCGGAGCGGACGGGACGTGCTAATAGAAAGAGGCAAACATTACACCTAAATTATAGCGGCTGGCGAAGGGCGGGTCAACAGAGGGCGCTAGTCCGTTTCCTCCTCATCGCCCATCTGCATGGTCAGGTAGCGCTCGTAGCCCAACTCCTTGATTTGGTGAATCTGGGCTTCCAGCCAATCCACGTGTTCCTCCTCATCCTTCAGGAGCTCGACAAAGAGATCTCTGGAGCCGTTGTCCTTCTCAGCAACCGCAACCTGGATAGCGGCATTGTATTGCTGGACGGCAGAAAGCTCGAGGTCTAGATCACTCTGCAACATCTCCTGTACGTTCTTGCCGATCGTCAAATCCAGAGGCTTCATCGTGGGTGTCCCGTCTAGGAAGAGAATGCGTTCCATCAGTGCCTCGGCATGCTTCATTTCGCCGATGGACTGTTTTTTAATGTACTCGGAGAGGCGTTCGTAGCCCCAGTTTTCACTCATTTCAGCGTGCAGGAAGTATTGGTTGATGGCCGTAAGTTCTTCCCGTAGAGCCTTGTTGAGTTCTTCGATGACTTTGGGTGAACCTTTCATAGTGCAAGAGTGTAATGAGAGAAGGCAGGCCTGACAACACGTATCTGAACTCACTGGGTGTAGCCCGGCTGACGAGCGGATTGAAGTAGAGAAACCGCAGTGATAGGCTGCCTTCACGAAATGCGGTGATGTACTGGCTCGCCGGATGACAGCTACGGGAACAAAACTCGATCCAACGGCTTCCACCTCTGCCATCGCCCTCGCCACGGTCAAGCAAGTTCTCGAGGAGCTGGGCGCGGGGCGCGGTCTCGAGGAGCTGGCCGCGCGGGGCCCGGCGGCCCATTTGGAACGCGAACTAGGACTAGGAAGCTTGGAACGGGTTGAACTGATGCTCCGACTGGGCGAGGCCTGCGGCGTGCGGTTGCCGGATCGCGTCGTGGCATCTGCGGAGACAGTTCAGGACCTGATCGACGCACTCCTCTACGAGGGTTCGCGAGAGTCCCTCGGAGAAAAGGCTCGCGATATTGACTCTCGAGCGGCTCAATTGGCCTCACCCGTTGTCGAACATCGGCCGGACCTTGAAAGGCAAATCCGCAAAGCCGAGACGTTGACCGAGATACTGCGGCTGCGCGGCTTGGGTGAGCCTGCCCGCGCCCATATCCACCTCTATGAAGAAGACGAAAAACCGCGCGTCCTTACCTTCGGCGATCTTTACGAGCGCGCCTCAGCTGTGGCGGGTGAGCTTCAGAAGCGAGGGTGCGAGCCCGGCCAAACAGTGGCAATCATGCTTCCGACGTGCGCCGAATTTTTCTATACCTTCGCGGGAATTCTATTGGCGGGTGGGATTCCGGTGCCGCTCTACCCGCCGTTTCGCGCGGACCGTATCGCCGAGTATGCGACGCGGCAGGCCAATATCCTCCGCAACGCCGAATCGCGATTTCTGATCACATTTCGACAGGCGGAGGGCCTAGCGCGACTGCTCGAACCGCGCGTGCCAACACTGCGAGCCGTTCTGAATGCCGAGCGCCTAGCCAGCCTACCCATTCACGAAGAACCCGCCAAGGGCTGGCGGCCCGTTACGAGTCTTTCGCATAGCGCCCACAGTGACGACATCACCTTCCTGCAGTACACGTCAGGGTCTACGGGCGATCCCAAGGGCGTGACACTCACGCACGGCAATCTCCTGGCCAACATTCGCGCGATCGTTGCGGGACTGGAGGTCACGCCGGACGATGTCGTGGTGAGCTGGCTACCGCTCTATCACGACATGGGACTGATTGGCGCGTGGCTGGCGCCGCTCTTCTTCGGCGTCCCCCTCGTAGTGCTGTCACCGCTTGCCTTCCTCGCCCGGCCGGAGAGGTGGTTGCGTGCGATCGACCGCCACAGGGGGACGCTCAGCCCGGCCCCCAATTTTGCCTATGAACTCTGCGTGCGAAAGATCGCTGAGAAAGACCTGGAAGGGCTTGACCTTAGCTCGTGGCGGGCTGCCGTCAACGGAGCTGAACCTGTACAAGCGAGCACTCTCGAACGGTTCGCGACGCGCTTTCGGCCATATGGCTTTCGACGCGAGGCGTTCCTGTCGGTGTATGGGCTGGCGGAAGCATCACTTGCCGTGTCTGCCCCGAAAGTGGGAGCCGGCTACAAGGTGGATCGCGTCGAACGAGAAGCGCTCGCGTTGGAGGACCGTGCGATTCCGGCGTCGGCTGGTGACGCGTCGGCGCTTGAGTTCGTAAGTGCCGGACGACCGCTCCCGGACGTCGCCGTGCGAATCGTGACGCCTGACGGCCGTGACTTGGACGAGCGCGTCGAAGGAAGACTTTGGTTCAAGGGACCTTCGGCCACAAGTGGATACTACCGGAATTCGGCAGCGACACGTGAGCTGGTGCGCGAGGGAGGATGGCTTGACTCGGGCGATCGCGCCTATTTGGCGGACGGAGAAATCTACATCACCGGGCGCGCCAAGGACGTCATTATCAAAGCAGGACGCAATCTCTACCCACATGAAATTGAGGAGATCGTGGGACGTGTGCCAGGGGTGCGAACCGGGTGCGTGGTTGCATTCGGCACACCCGACGAGCGAAGCGGCACCGAGAAACTCGTCGTTTCGGTGGAAGCGCGAAACAGTGCGGATCGAAAGGGGATCGTGGCCGAGGTAACGCGGGAAGTGGATCAGGCGATTGGCATGCCGCCAGATCTGGTGGAGGTGCTCCCACCGCACTCGATCCCCAAAACTTCCAGCGGCAAGCTGCGTCGCAGCGAAACGCGCAGGCTGTTTTTAACCGGGAAGCTGGGGAAAAAGGCCGCGGCTCCCTGGGTGCAGTTGGTCGAACTCGTGGCAAAAAGTGCAGGGCCACGGGCGTTGACTAGCGGCAGGCGCGCCGGCCAGCGAGCCGTTGAATCGCTGTACGGAGCCTGCGTCCTCGCCATGTTCGGGAGTGGCTTGTTGCTGCTGTGGCTGGGGATTGCGCTCACTCGGGAGCGGATGCGCGCGGCGAGGTGGCTGCACCGAGGGGCCCGGCTCATGCTGCGAGTCGCCGCAATTCCCGTGCGAGTCGAGGGAGAGAGTGCGTTTAGAGAGGCGGTCCAGGGAGGGGCCTGCGTCTTTGCAGCGAATCATTCCAGCTACGTGGACATCTTGGTCAGCCTGGCATTTCTGCCGGCGGGCGTGCGGTTCGTGGCCAAAGCCGAAGTGCTGAACATGCCCTTTATCGGCGCGATCGTGCGGAAAACGGGACAGCTTGCGTTCAACCGCAGTGACCGCGGAGAACGCAGCCAAGCGGCCGAAGAGGTCGATGCCGCGCTTCTAAAAGGCGAATCGGTTGCGATCTACCCCGAAGGCACGTTTACGCCACTCACAGGCATTCGACCTTTCCACCTCGGCGCGTTCAAAGCGGCAGCGTCGACCCAAAGGCCCATTTGTCCCGTTGCCATTCGCGGGGCGCGACGGATCCTCAGAGACGATACGCTACTGCCCCGGCCGGGAAGAATTACGGTGACCTTTGGGCCGATCCTCAGGCCCGATCCCAGGGCTGGGGACGATTGGCACGAGATCGTGCGTCTACGGGACGCCACTCGCGAAATCATCTCGCGCAATACTGGGGAACCTCTGTTGTAAGGGCCTCTTGCCTACACTTGGACCCTGTGGGACCGACGAGTGTGAGGAGGGTACCTCACCGAAGGGGTGCTCCCGGAGCTGCCAGGCTAGCGAGAGACAACGCAATGCGGCCCGGCAATCCCTACTACCCCTTAAGCTGGCGATGACGGCTAGCCACCCTAGCTATTGAAAATCTCCTCGACGAGCTGGGCAGCATGCTCTGCGATCGCGGGAGCTGATGTGAGGCCGGGGGACTCGATCCCCATCAACTGGATGACGCAGGGGAATTGAGGATCGCGTTCAATGATGAAGTCCGCCATTCCCTTACCGTGTGCCTGCACCGAAGGGGACGAGGGAGGAATGAGCTTGGGACGAATGCCAGAATACGCCAGAACGAAATCGGACGCCACGATATCGGGCAATAAGAGCTTTGCGCTCTGTGCGAAGTGATTGACGGGCTCGCGATCGCTTTCGTAGTCGTTCTTATCCTGTATGTACCGTGCGGTTGGCCCCACCAAAACCGAGCCCGACAGCGTTTTAGTAAGATGCGTGCCGAGGCTGAGTCCCGCCGCATGAGGCAGCGGGTAGACAAGCCCGCGGATCCAATCCTGTTTGGATCGCACCAGCTCGCAATACTCCCCACGAACAGGATAGATTTTGTGGCGTGCCATAGCGGAACCGAGCATGGCCGCGACATCGTCTGCAAAGAGGCCGGCGCTGTTGACGAGACATCGTGTCTCGATTTCTCCCGCCGTGCTACTCACGCGAACTGCATCCCGCACCACTTCGAGCCGTTCGACCTTTGCATGGTTCAGGATATGTGCGCCACGATCCGCGGCTAGGCGAGCGAACGCTTTGACCAGGTCCTCGCTCGAAAGAATACCCGTGGAGGGGACTTCCAGCGCACAGCAGCCCTCGACGTAGGGCTCGCGCTCTCGCATTGCGGCTCGGTCGATGATCCGTAGGCCTTCGACGCCATTGGCGCGCCCATTCTCCATGAGCGCGACGAGCTCCCTTTCTTCTTCCTGAGAGGAAGCCACAACAATCTTGCCGATGCTCTTGTGAGGAACACGGTTCGCGGCGCAAAACTCATGCGTGAGCCGGTTGCCCCGAACGCAGTGGCGGGCCTTCAGTGAGCCGGGGGGATAGTAGATACCCGAGTGAATCACGCCACTGTTGCGCGTGCTCGTAAGCATCCCGAGCTTGGGGAGCGCCTCGAGCAGGAACACATCGTCCCACTGGCTTGAAAGCGCATAGGCAATGGCGCAACCCACTACGCCGCCCCCGATAATGACGATGTTCGCCCGATCCATCGCTATCACCCAACCGTTTGGGGCGTCGACAACGTAGGCGCTCTGAGGAGATTGCGACCAGTGTTAACCCAAAGAATGCCACCGACTACCAGCGCCATCGCCAACACGATGTCCCGAGTGGAAGGGGCCTGCCTACCCACGTGAACGAGAATGATTTCAAGGACGATCGGCGGACCGAGCGCTAGCGCACTCAGAAATAATCCGCCCGACACCCGCGTCACCCTTCGCCAGGCGATTCCCAGCAGACATCCTGCCGGAAAGAAGACCATCGAATAAAACACATATTGATAGCCTCGGCTCTCCATGGCCCGAACCCTACGCACCGACTGTGCCAGCGCCGTCGCTGGCCCCAGCCGATAGGCACCATGCAAGACTCCGCCGTCGATCATGATGGAAGCCTTCGAGTTGTCATAGGAAAAGAGCAAATCGCGCAGTTCTTTCGCCGTGAACACGGCGGGAATGTCCCAGGCCAGCGACGGATGGTGGCTCGAGACTCGGTTGCGAAACAATAAGGCCAAATACGCCCCTTCTTGGCGAATCTCCATGTCCGTCTGTCCCCCCGGCTGCGATATGGAAACGATGGGCGCCTCCTGCATTTCATCGGGCTGAAAGCGAATGTGGAGGGAGAACTGCGCTGTCTTCTGGATGTGCGCCACGAGCGCCGAGATGGGAGTCCGCGTCGCGACCCACGACCCTGCCCCCTCAACCGCGTTGACTGGGTCTAGAGGCCGCGGCCCTGGAAGTGCCCACTCAAGATCGGGCAAGAGGTGATGCCGATCGTGGAAGGGCGGAGAGTCTGAAAACTCGTACGCTGCGAGCGCGCCCGAATCAAAGGTCCCCGATTTGTCTGAGGATGTCCATTTGCGAGCGGCTTCATCCGATAGGGCATGGTCCCAGAATTCAAGCTCGTACACTTTCCCGCTCCAGGCGATCCCATTCCGGCCAGATGCCGAATTCCCGACGGCGAGCAACGCATCAGCATTCCAATTGCCGAATCCCATTTCCTTCTGCAGGTGGGCAGAAAGCGCAAACCACCCGCCAAAATAGACCAGAAGAACGATGCTCACGGCTCCTGGCGTTGCAAACCTCCCAATCCCTTCCTCACAGTACTCCGCAAACCGAAGAACCGGACCACCGCATAGCTGAAAGACCATCGATCCCACCAAGGCGCCCAAGGAATTTGTAAGAACATCTTCCCAGCCCGAGTCTCGGCCTGGAATGAAGAACTGCAGGAATTCGATCGTATAAGAGAACAGAGCCCCCGCGATAAGAACGGAAGCCGCGATCCCGATCGGAGATTTCCCTGGTTTTCGCAGCAGCCCAGCCAGACCGAATCCAAACGGAACAAAGAGCAGAACATTCAGAAAGCCATCGAGCGGTATGGTGCCCTTACCCCAGCCTGACAGCAGGAAAGCAGATGTGGCGCCCGCGAGATGCCTATGAGAAGCAAGCCGAAACGGATAAAGCGTCAAAAGGAGAATGCCGGCGATTGCAAGAATAAACGTTCGCCAAGACCGGTGAACTGCTAGGGGGGGACCTTCCGGGTGAGTCTGTGGAAGCGTCTTCATCCGCCGGGTCAGTGATGGTCCATTTCATCATGAGTTTAGCACGGGCACCCCGGCAACCTGTCCATCGGGAAGGTGTAGCAGGACAGGTTTACCTGGCCGTTTGGACAGCTCTCGGTCGTTGCTCTTTCTTTGGCCCTCCGGCCAGTAGAAAGCGATTCTGCCAGGTCCCTACACTGGCTTGCGATGCGAGCAAACCCGGTCAAAACACACAAGAAACGTGAACGAGCAGGGGCCATCACGGTACTTATTCCCTTACTGTTGATCATTGCGGCTTCGATCGGTCTTTCAAGTTGCGCGGGTTTTACGACCGCTGGCAGTGGACAGACGGCAAACGCGAGCAACCATACCGGGCTAAGCGCAAACCCGGCCAGCCTGAACTTCAACAGCGTATCCGTAGGCAGCAGCAGCACCTTAACATCGACACTAACGAACAACCAACAGTCCAACATCAACGTTTCTGAAGTAACCGTTGCAGGGGCCGGACTTACCGTCGGAGGCGTTTCGGGCGGCACAATTCTGACGCCGGGCGAGTCAGCCACAATGACCGTGACATTTGCGCCGTCTGGCACTGGGGCCCTGGCAGGTGCTAGCGTCCGGATCAAGAGCAACGCCGCCGATTCGTCACTGAAAATCGGGGTCCAGGGCACAGGCCAGATCGGAAACTCGGTCCAGCTGTCTTGGACCGCCAGCACAACGAGCGGCGTGAGCTACGATATCTTTCGTGCCAACACGTCGGGAGGATATGGCTCGACTCCTCTGAACCCCTCGCCCATTGCGGGGACGACCTACACGGATACGACGGTCGCGTCAGGTCAGACCTATTTTTATGTGGCGACGGCAGTCGATGGGGCGGGAAGCAGTCCTGATTCCAACGAAGTGTCAGTAACCATTCCTTAATTTCTGCAGCCATCCGAACTGCGTCCTGCAAATCAAGAAATGGGAATCTCGACGAGAAAAGTGCCGGACGCGTTTCCCCTGTTCCCGGCCTCACCTGCCCTAAACGCGAAGAGCGTGACTCTCACAAGTCGAGCACTTGAGCGGCGGCCGCTTGTGCTCAAGAAAGACTATCGCGCATTTGGAGCAATTACGGCTTCTGCGGCTTGAACCCGGCGTAACTTGCTGAGGCGATAGCAGCCACAAACAGTAGCAAGCTCCCTTTGTAAAAAGTCAACCCCAGGTTGAATTGGCTCCATGGCAATGGTATTCCGAACGTATTCACCGCTTTCCACAAGACCGCAATAATCAAACCCGCGATTCCCAACCAGTAGCTCCATTGAAGGATATGTCTTTCCATGTGTTTCCTCTTTCCGAATCTCTATTTGGGTCCGCCGGAGGAAGAAAACTGGACACAAACTACAGCAAGCAAACTATGAAGTCAAAGACGTTTGGATCTTGCACCGGCCGATGACGAGAACGAGGTGTATTCACCGTACCTCGACGGGAATTATGTACCTGTCGTTGTTAGTTCGGTCTCTTGTTTTCACCGATCTTGAGGCGCAAACAGCGAGATTACGCCACGTTTTGCACTAGGGGGCAGTATAATCCGCACTCGATGACCCTAGCACGCGGCACAAAGCTCGGCCCGTATGAAACGCAATCTTTTCTGGGCGCGGGCGGCATGGGCGAAGTCTATCGCGCGCGCGACACGCGCCTAGGTCGCGACGTCGCCATCAAGATCCTGCCGCAGCATCTTTCCTCCGATCCGGACTCGAGGGAGCGGTTCGAGCGTGAGGCACGGTCGATCTCGGCACTCAATCATCCGCGCATTTGCACCCTGCACGACCTGGGGCATCAGGACGGTGTCGCGTTCCTGGTAATGGAGTACCTCGAGGGCGAATCGCTCGCCGAACGACTGAAAAAAGGACCGATGCCGCTGAAAGAAACGCTGAAGATCGGGATGCAGGTATGTGAGGCACTCGAAGCGGCCCACCGCGCAGGCATCACGCACCGCGATTTGAAGCCAGCCAACATCATGTTGACCTCGGGCGGGGCGAAGCTGATGGATTTCGGACTCGCTAAGGCTGCAGAGGCAGGCGGGGAGAAAGCTGGCGCGTTGCACTTATCGGCCGTAAAGACACTTGCGGCCGGAGACCCCGTGTCTCCGCTGACGGCCGCCGGCGCAATGATTGGAACGGTTCAGTACATGTCGCCCGAGCAGATCGAGGGCAAGCCGGCGGATGCCCGCTCGGACATATTTGCGCTGGGCACAGTGCTGTACGAAGCGGCGACAGGCAAACGGCCATTCGATGGGAAGAGCCAGATCAGTGTGGCTAGTGCAATTCTTGAGAAAAATCCGGAGCCGATCTCGGCGATCCAGCCGCTCACGCCGCCAGCCTTTGAACATGTGGTGAGCACGTGTCTAGAGAAAACTCCGGATGACCGCTTTCAGTCCGCGCGCGATGTAAGGCTCGAGCTCAAGTGGATCTCCGAAGGGGCTGCGCCGCTTGCGGCGCCGGGCTCGGCTGCGCCAGCGAAAACGACAGCAACGATTTGGCCGTGGGCGATAGCGGCCGTTCTCACACTCATCGCACTGGGCGCACTTTTTTGGAACGGGCGAGAAAAACCTGCGCCGCGCTTCACGAACATTACCTTCCGCGAAGGGTCTCTCGAGGGTGCGCGTTTTGCGCACGACGGCCAAACGATCGTTTACAGCGGTATGTGGGAAGAAGATTCGCCGGAGATCTCGATCGCTCGCGTGGGCAGCCCGGAATCAAGATCACTAGGCATTCCCTCCGGAACCATCGCATCGATTTCTCCATCGGATGAACTAGCCGTTTTGATGGGCTGTGAACCGGTGTTTTTGATTGACTGCGGCGGCACCCTGGCGACGGTGAGTCTAGCGGGAGGATCACCGCGCGATTTGGCACAGCATGTCGCATTCGCCGACTGGAGTCCTGACGGTAAGCAGTTCGTCGTCGCGATTTTTTCACCCGAGGGAGCTCGGCTCGAATCACCACTCGGGCACGTGCTGTATCAGCAGAAAACGGGCTGGTTTGGTCACCCAAGGTTTTCGCCGGACGGCAGCATGATCGCGTATGAAAATCATCCGATCTTTGACGATGACGAAGGAACGATCGAGGTGATCAATTCGAGCGGCAAGAGGACCGCCCTCTCGAAGCAAGAGGCCAGCCTGGAAGGGTTGGCGTGGCGGCCAGACGGGAAAGAGGTCTGGTACGCAGGAACGCAAACCGGGGGCTGGGCCGACACGATCTACGCTGTGAGTCTTTCCGGCAAGAGAAGAACGGTTCTGACCCTACCTTACATGCGCCTGCACGACATCTCGAAGGATGGGCGAGTGCTATTGTCCCACGAGAGCTGGCGGCGACAACTGAAGGGCTTTTTCCCAGGGGACGCGGCCGAACATCCTTACTCGTGGCTCGATGACACCGTCGCGACTGCCATTTCCACCGATGGCCACGCCCTTACCTTCGTGGAAGCGGGAGAGACCTACTATCTGGAGAACGATTATCTGGCTTACTACCGATTGACCGATGGATCACCGGCTGTTCAGCTCGGCGCAGGCAAAGCTTCCCTTTCGCCTGACGGCAAATGGGTCGTCATTTCCAGTGTGAAACATCCTCAGCTGCAATTGCAGCCCGTGGGACCGGGGGAATCGAAACAGTTGCCCACGCCCGGACTCATCGCTTTCGACCATCAGACCTGGTCCGACGACGGACAGCAAATCGCTTACGAGGGGCAAACCGACCAAAACGACTGGAACGTATACACCCAGAAAATCGCTGGCGGACGCCCGATTTTAGTGATGACGCGAGGCCGAAACTCCTATCCCATCCTCTCGCCCGACGGGGCGATGATCGCGGTGCATCCGGAGCAAGGAGGCATCACTCTCCATCGCGTTGGCAGCGACCAGTCGATTCCGGTGAAAAACGTGCACGACGCCGAATACCCGATCCGGTTCGTAAACGGAGGGAAATCGCTGTTAGCGGCGGAGATACTGCCGCGGGAATTCGCGCTGGACGTGATTGACCTGGCAAACGGCGCCCGGAAACCGTGGAAACGCATTCCGACCAGGATCCGCCCGACAGAAGGAATCCTCATGGTAACGCCAGATCTCAAATACTACGCGTATTCGATTTCGCTCTACGCGTCGGACCTCTACATTGTTGACAATCTGCACTGATAAATGGGATCTGACGTCAAAGTTTGTGAGCCGATCGACCCGTATGGTCGGTCTGACAAAATGGGGCACGCGCCTTGGCGGCAAACGGACGTGGCTACAGGCTTTCGGTCCATCCTAAGGCTGTTGCCGTCTCGATTCCTTTCTCGTTCTCGGCTGGTATGAAAACGTTATTGGGACTTCCGGGCGCAGAGAATCTACGATAGTTCAAGCCTAACGTACTGGCACGCTTGGTAACTTCCACTTGAACGATCGGTCGAAATCGCGAAATAGTTTGCACGCCGCCATCGAGGATGTCGGCTTCCGCACCTTCCGCGTCGATCTTCAGGTAATCCAGCCGCTCCAGGCTCTCCCATCGGGACAGATCATCCAGCGAAACAGAAAGGACGGAGACGGATTCGGCATTGCCAACCGGCAGTAACCCAAACGAGTTCGGCTTGCCCTTGTTCAGGTACAGTTTCGCATGTTGAGTCATCCGACCCATGCACACGTTGCGTACTCGGACATTGCTGTATCCATTCGCGCGGACGTTGGCCGACAGCTGGCAAGCAGTCTCAAGAAACGGCTCAACGGCGATGACTAAACCAGCGTGTCGAACCTCCTGGGCCGCCTTCAAAGCATAGACACCCACGTTTGCGCCCACATCGATGAAAACAAAGCTAGGTTGGAGAAAAAGCTGCAAGGTATGGAGCTCCGGCTCGATGGAATCTCCGTAGAGATATACGCCGCGCCCACCGTAGCCCGCGCGGTTGTATCCCGCAATCAAGGCCCCATTTGCGAGCCGCGTCCGCAGCAGCGTCGAATGTGGCGTCAAGGCGAGTCGCGCCTTCCTGAAAAAAAGCCTACTAGTTGACAAAGTCATTTCCTTCAACCCGGTCTCGCTTTCGGCGAGCCAGCACTCCGTAGCCCATCGTGCTGACATCGCTTGGCAGGAGTTTGTTTAGCAAGACGCTGAAGATTTGAATCGAAGCGCAAATGGGCACGATGCAAAAACTCGCCAAAGGCCGCGGAGTCAGCTTGCCATGAGGGTCAGCAGAAGCACCCAGAGAGCTGTACAAGAAAATGGAGAGGCGGTAGCCCAGCTCGAGCAGAGCCCCGCCGCGCGGTTGCAAGCGCACGATCTCCCAGCCTGTCTCGCGCAAGAGATACTCGAGCCAATAGCACGTGAAACGGCAATAGTCGTAAGGCTTTTCATGAAGCTGCTCGCTGGAAGGAACCGTCAGCAGGAGCAACGCGCCTGGCTTGGCGACTCGCGCCATCTCTCGGAGGCCCGCAATGGGGCTGGGGGTGTGTTCCAAAACCTCGGTGCACAGAACACTGTCGAACACGCCGCTGTCGAAGGGGAGGGCCAATACCGAGGCCAACGCATCGGCGTGTTCGACACCATGCATGGTGGATGGCATATCCACCCCAAAATGGCGGTCGACAGAGGGAAGCCATTGAGCGTACGGCTTTTTGCCGCAGCCGACATCGAGGAGCCTTCCCCGTAGCTTTGAGCCTTCTGCCCGAACGAACCGGGTAATTTCGCGGTGAGAAAGATGCCGCGGATGAAAGTAGGTATCACCGAATCGTTTCTTAATCGCGGCCCACATTTTGCGGCTGTCCTTCAAATTGCAACCTTCGAGCATTCGCTCTACGTCTCAACGACGACGATACGCATAGATGAGAATGGGCTGAATCGTATAGGGAGCGAGCGGAGCGGTGGCCCCGGAAGAAATCTGGTATCCAAATCCATTCTCTTCAAG
>CAYOXF010000068.1:0-25952 GCA_964407845.1 uncultured Acidobacteriaceae bacterium
CTCTTCACCCCCGCATCAAGTCTTCGCCCGCTACAACTCGGAACGGAGAATCTCACTCTCCCATCCGATGGAGCGGGGGACGGGATTCGAACCCGCGACCATCTGCTTGGAAGGCAGAGACTCTACCCCTGAGTTACCCCCGCTCATCCTCACTGCGCCTCAAACCTGGAGCCTGGGACCGGGATTGAACCGGTGACCTCGTCCTTACCAAGGACGCGCTCTACCAACTGAGCTACCCAGGCCCACCCGGCCACCTAATCACATCGAGAAGGCGCATGGCGCGAGACGCTGGTGGACGGGGGAGGATTCGAACCTCCGTAGCCCGCAAGGAGCGGCAGATTTACAGTCTGCTGGTTTTAGCCACTCACCCACCCGTCCGAGCAAACCATACGCGGCGCGAACAACGCGTCCGGCCATCAAAGACTCCGGGCACAAGAATCGGCTGGCATTCCCTCCGGAACTCAACCGGACCGTTCTATGGGGTGTCTCGAAATGCAGAAAAGGTTCGCGTCCGAAGACACGAACCCTGTTCGCTTCTCTCGCGAGGAATCCGTCCGTATCACCAACCTGAAAAATTCCGGCTCCCTCAAATATCAGCTGGCGGAGGGAATTGAACCCCCGACCCTCTGATTACAAATCAGATGCTCTACCAGCTGAGCTACGCCAGCCCTGCGTAAACCTCGAAAAATTATCACACAGGCAATCAAATTGCAAGAGAATTAAGAAACCATCCGCAAACTCCATGCCACACATCCAGTTAGCCTTGCGATCGCTTTCATTCCGGTGTCTTATGGCGCAGCCGGCTTAGCAAACTCGGCATCATCCAGGGGTACATTGTGATGATACTCGGTGACGTTAATTATTACCAGCGTGCCCTCATTCGTCTGACGAATCGTTCCGGGCAGCTCGATGCCGTCCACCTGGCGATAATCCTCGTAGTCCTGCTGAAATTCGCTCGTGCCATCGGGTCCGTGATGCTGACTGGTATTGCGCAAGAGCAGACCGCTGGTCGTGTCAAAGTACATCTTTTCCGGCAGACCACCTTCGGGCACCTCCGCTTCGAGCACATATACCTCGCGCCCGCCAATCTCCTGTTTGCCGGTGAACGTTAATTTCGAATAGAGTTTTCGCATATCGAGCGTGTGATAGAAATCCGACTCGCGGCGCGTTTCCGCCAGTTCTGCCCCGGTCTGGTCGCGGAGACCGTTTCGTGGATCTTCGGTCCATCCGGAAGTCCCATCAAATCCTTGGCGATACGCTGCTCCATTGATGATGATGATTCCAAGCGAGCGATCCGGCGCTTTCTCGTGAAGCACGACGGTTCCTTTCAGAGACATCGAAGGAACGTCGATCGTTCCAGTCATCACGCGAGACGTCAGTTTTTCAAACGCAGCGCGTCCGCCTTCCGCCCTTAGGTAGCGGTCGAGAATCTGATCGACCGTCGGTGCCTCAGTTGACTCGGCAGCTGGCTTTGCCGGCGTCTGCCCTCTCGCGGAAGACAGCACCGCCACGCACAACACCACCAATCTGACCGTCCACTGAGCCCATCGGCTCATGTCAAAGCCTTTGGGGGTCTTCTTCCGCCCTGGGAACATTGGACGAAACTCCGAAAAACGGGTTACGCTTTGCGCTATGCCGACCTCTTCCAAAAAGCACGTGACCGTGATCATCGCCCTGCTCGTTGCTGCGGCAGTGGCCGGAGCCGCACTGCTTTCCTATCGATGGTATCGTCCGTTCCCGGGCCCAAAGACCGGTAGGGCTCCCGAAATTCTCACCCAGCTTCCGGGTGATGCGCCCGTTATTGCCTATATAGATGTCGCAGCGCTCCGGAGGTTGCAAGGCTCACCCCTCGCGTCGATGCTTGGCCTCGCGGGCCAGAATCCCAGCGAAGATCGCGACTATGAGAACTTCGTTCGCGACACAGGGTTCGATTACACGCGCGATCTCGACCAGGTGGCCGTGGCATTCTGGCCCTCCCCGTCGCCGAAGACCCGCCCCGAGGCGCCGGACAATCGCGCGCTGGCGATTGCCGACGGGCGTTTCGACGAAAACAAAATCAAAGCCTACGCCCTGCGCAGCGGGACCGCCGTGCCGGAGGGAAACCGGTCGCTGTACATAGTGCCCGGCCATCCGGCCGTTGCGCTCGAATTCCTCCGACCGACGCGGCTGGCTCTCGCAAGCGGACCCGATCCGGCCCAACTGCTCTCGCAAGCGAGCCCGCTGGCACAAAACGCGGTGATCGAAGATCGGATCGGCCGTGTAGCTGGTGCGCCCCTATTTGCCGTGGCCGAGACCGATCACCTGCCAGCCAGTCTCTACGAAAACCTGCGCGGCGCACCGCAGTTTCAAAACGTCGCGCGCAGCGTCCGCGGCTTGATGTTGGCGGGCCAGCCCGACGGCGACTTGATTCATCTGACGCTCGATGCCGAGTGCGATTCGATGACGAGCGCTGTCGAACTGGCCACGGTCGTTGACAGCTTGCGCTTGCTCGGCTCGATCGTGCTCGCCGATCCCAAAACGCGCCGTCAAATGACCCAGCAGCAGGTGGCGTTCCTCACCGCGCTGCTCGAGCAAGCGAAACTCAGTCATCAAGATCGATGGGTGCGACTCACACTCGACGTGACTCCCGCCATGCTCGGCCAGGGGAACGCTCAGATGCGCGGTGGTCGCCCCTCGAACGCATCCTCGAGTAACGCGCGAAGGCCCTCTCGAGTAAGCGCGCCCGGATTGTGAAAGGGCTTCTCCATCACCCACGCCGCGGCGCGATCGATGCCATCGCGATTCATCCCGAGCGATTCCAATGACAGCGGTGTTTTCATCGAAGCCTCGAGGTCGTAGAGAAGCCGGGCAGCGGACTGGGTGACACCGTTGGGAGAAAGAGCCTGCCCGATGCGCGCCATGGCCTGAGGCGCCCCTGCGGCGTTGTAAGCCGTTACGTGGGGCAGCAAGACCGTGTGCGTATCGGAATGAGGCAGATCGAAGGCTCCGCCGAGAACGTGGCACAGTTTGTGGTGAAGCGCGGTGGTGGTTGCGCCTAAGGAAATACCTCCCAGCCACGCCCCGTACAGTGCCAAAGAGCGGGCTTCGACATCCGACGGATCGCGCACCACCATAGGAAGCGCTTTAGCGAGCGAGCGAATTCCCTCTTCGGCGACGAGTGAGCTAATCGGATTGGCGTCATAGGCGTACAGCGCCTCGACGCAATGCGCCATCGCGTTCATTCCGCTCGTTGCCGAAAGCTTGGCGGGCAGGCTCAGAGTCAGCAGAGGATCATAGAGAACCGTCTTGGGTCGTACGCGGTGATCGCGCATGGTCTTCTTGATGCCGTGTTCGGTGAGGCCCCATGTGGAGGTCATTTCCGATCCGGAATATGTGGTCGGGACCGCGAGAATCGGCAGACCAGTGACTGCTGCGATTGCTTTTGCCAAACCGACGGCCGAGCCTCCGCCGATCGCCATCAATAGATCTGCAGAGGCAAGCGCGGTCGCGTTGCGCCCTGCTTCAGCAGTTTCCACGGGAACGTGCATCACGGCGTGAGCAAACACACCCACGACTTTCGCTCCCAGCCGCGTGGCCATTTCATCGCCGAGCCTCTGACGTCCGGGCGTCGTCAGAATCAGTACGCGTTTGGCTCCCAGGCTATCGATTTCTTCAGAAGCCCTGGCGAGGCTGCCCATGCCGAAGACGACCCGTGCCGGTGACGACTCGAAGATGAACGCCAATGCCCTGCCTTGGATCACGCCGAACGCCTTTCGCCGGATGGACGGGTAGGCTCCCAGATGGCAGAGGGAATTTCAAGCAGTTATTCAGGGCAGCGCGAAGGCGATGACGGAGTCGCCGGGGACGTCGTTGAAGTAGCCGTTCACGGCGACGATGCCAGGACCGCCGAAGGCTTCGATGACGACATACTGCTTGCCGTCGCGGCCCAGGTAGGTAACTGGGATGGTGTGGGCGCTGGCATCGATTTTTTCCGTCCACAGGTTTTTGCCGGTGCGCGCATTGAAGGCACGGAACCGGCCGTCATTGGTGGCTCCGACGAAAATCAGGCCGCTCGCCGTGACGAGCATCGGTCCGGTATTGGGCGCGCCGGTATTGGGAAAGCCTTTCGCAGCCAGAGCGTCGATGGTGCCGAAGGGTTGACGCCAGACGATATCACCTGTCTTTGCGTTGACGGCAAAAATCTCAGCCCAGGGGGGTTTGATGCATGGCCATCCGTTCGTCGATTCCCAGAAGCGGCTCTGATAAGGCGAAGGTCCATTGGGGAAGATCTTATCGTATGGACCACCACGAGGATTCGGCTGATCGAGCTTCACCAGCCGACCGATTTGCCCTGCGTTGAAGGCCGTCGTGCCGAAAAGGTAGCCGAGCTTTGGATCGTACGCCACGCCGCTCCAGTTTCCCGCGCCCTCGCGTCCTGGAAAAATTACTGCCATCGTATTCGGATCCATGCCATACACGCCGAACGGACCATCGTTATACATGCCGTTCTTTTCCCACAAATCTTTGCAGTAGGCGGCGTGCTCGGGCGTGAGATCTGCGAGATCGGCTTTTGTAACGCTCATAGGAGCAAGCGGAGGCGGTTTGAGAGGGAAGGGCTGCGTAGGAGAAGTTTGCTCTCCGGGAATGTTCGACTGCGGGACAGGGCGTTCTTCCATGCCAAAAACGGGCGTCCCGTTGGTGCGGTCAAAGATGTAGAGCAACCCTTGTTTGCTGAATTCAGCGACGGCGGGGATGGTCTTTCCGTGACTTTTGATGTCGAACAGAGTGGGCGCGCCGGGCACGTCCCAATCCCAAAGATCGTGGTGTACGAGTTGCTGATACCAGAGGAGCTTTCCACTATTCGCGTCGAGCGCGACGACGCTATCGCCATAGAGCGTGTCCCCGAGGCGAACGCCACCATAAAAATCCGGCCCGCCCGTGGGGGCGATGGGGACGTAGATGATGCCGCGTGTCGGGTCGAGCGTCATAAAGCTCCAGACATCGTCACCGCCGCGGACCTCCCAACTATCCCCCTTCCAGGAGGCGTGCGCCGGATCCCCGGGTTGCGCTCGAGTGTAGAAGGTCCAGACGAGCTTGCCGGTGTGCGCGTCGTAGGCGCGCACCATCTGTACGCCGTTATCACCGGTAATGATCAGGTTGTGATAGATGACGGGCGACGACGAGGGGCTTTCATCGGAAACGAAGCCCCCGTCCCCAAACTCGGGAACGGGCTTACCAGTCTTCGCGTCGAGCGCCAGCATCTGCTTGCCGGAAACGCCGACGATGATGCGCGGACCTCCCAGATTGTCCCCAGGCCAGTACGCAACGCCGCGGCGCGACGTACCCTTTGTTTCGAATTTCCAAATCTGTTCACCGGTCGTCGGATCAAGAGCGTAGACGTTCTTGCCCGCGTCGAAGTAGAGCACTCCGTCCACGATCAACGGAGCACCTTCGGAGTTGACATCGCCCTTCGGATCCCCTGTATGAAAGGTCCAGGCGCGGCGGAGTTTCATCACATTGTGCGGGTTGATCTGCTTCAGTGGTGAAAAGCGCTCCGAGCCGGGATCGTGTCCAGCGACAGGCCAATCACCGTCCGATTGCCCGCCCAGAAGCAGCGGAGCGAAAACAGCGAGTGCCGCAAGAGCGACACAACAGCGTCGAAAGAAGGACGCGCCGGCCAACGAGCGTGCGGGGAGAAATGGAAACGAAGCGTGCAAGGAAGTGAGCGGTTAGCGAGGTGACGCCAACAGCGGCGTGACGTCGTGCTCCATGTCGGCGAGGGTAAGCGCCTTTTGATAGAAATGCGCCTCCTTGCCGTCGCGATCGAAGATCATGGTCATGGGCAGGGCTTCGCTCTGGGCCCAACGCGGGTCCATCGATTTGTAGAAATCGTCATCGGTCGATGAAGCGATGTAGACCGGAAAGGGCGGCTTCTGCTCGTCGAGGTATTTGAGCATCTCCGCTTTCTCGGCCGCATCGGTGCGATCATTCATCGAAACTTCGACGACCTGCAGCGAGTCCTTGTATTTCGTCTGGAGCTTCATGATGTCGGGAAATTCGGTGTGGCAGGGAACGCAGTAGGTGGCGAAAAAGTTGAGAAAAACGACTTTGCCCTTATGGGAGGCAACCAACGCCTTGATGGCCTGCGGGTCCACGCTCTTTAGTTCCGTCTGAGATGCGGATTGTGCCCGTACCCCACGCCCGGCGAGGGCCACGACACACACGATGAGGCTGAGCGCAAGGCCAGCCAGCTTCTCGTACCCGCGGGACTCCGCTTTCACTGGCCGCTCCCGGCCGGTTGAGCCGATGCCAGCATCTTCACCGAAGCGTCCTCGACCTGCTGGAACGACGCCTCATTCACGTTGACGAAATTGGCGACGACTTGGCGATTGTCGTTGACCAGGATGGTATTGTCCGCGGCGGGATTCAGCTTATAGACACGCATGCCGGAATCCTGCGGACCTTTCGCGAAATAGACGAGTGGGATTTGAATGCCCTTCTCCGCCGCGAGTTTTTCAAGCCAATCCTTGGTGTCCGGACCGGCGATCATTACGGCGAAGCCCTTCAGATTCTTCTGCGACTTCACGAGCGCGTCGAGCTTCACGATCAACTCCGCCGCCTGGTCGCTGGGCTTTTGGAAAAAGCCAATGACCGTTGGCGCGGGGCCGTACTCGCAAACGTAGCAGGTATCCTGGCCTTTGTATTTCCCGGTCACATCAATGACACGGAGGGAGGGCGTAACGGCGCCCACCGGACGGCCCGAAGTGATCGAGCTCGGGGCATTCGCAGTCGCGGCATTCAGAGCGGTGGCTTTCGAGTTAGATGGTTCCGAAGCGTTGCTGCTCGTGCTGCCGTTCGCAGCGGCCGCTTCCGCCATCTTCACAGCGTTCGCGGCATCCGTCCCTTCGACGGGGTATTTCAGCGCCACCCACTTATACCAACCACCTTCTAGGATCTTGGTGTTCAGATAGCCGAACTCGACAAGCTTTTTATACATGTCGATCGAGTCTTCGTCATGCTGGCAGGGGCAATAGAGAACTAGCATCCTATTGCGCGGGAGCGGAACCGGAGGTTTCACCTGTGGAACCCACGGATAATTGATCGCTCCGGGAATATGCCCTTCCGTGAAGGCCTCCTCGGGCTGCGTATCGACCAGGACGAAACTGGTGTCTTTTTGGTCCATCATCTTTTTGACGTCGGCGGGCGTGATGAATTGCGGCGGAGGAGCCTGGGCGGTGGGATCTCCAAAAGCCCCCGCATCGTCCTGTGCTACTGCGGGCCGCGGAGAACCGATGCCTGCGAGTGTTACGAAGCAGACCACTGCCAGCCACTTCCCCATTCCCTTGACGATGGACATGACAACCTCCCGATGCTGATCCGCGGGGACGGACACCGCTTCTGAGGTGTTTCGTGTGGATGTTACTACGACACCCAAGCCTGTCAATACCGCCTACGCACGTCCGTCATTGGCGGTCTTACGGTTATTAGACGCTTCGCTAGGCGTCGGGTTTCAGGGATTGGCGGTTCCATGCCAGAAGCGAGAACGTCATTGGTTTTGCTGCTCCCGCCACGAGGGAAAAGACTCTTATTGGCACTTCGCAACAATCAACGTAATGTCGTCGTGTTGCGTGGGGGCACTGAAATGTTGAACTTCGGCAACCAGCGAGCGGAGCAGTTCCGGCGAGCCGAGCGCACGATACCGGCGTAGGGCTGCCTCTAGGCGATGCTCTCCAAATTCCTCTCCCGCTTCGTTGAAGGATTCGGTTACACCGTCCGTGTAGAAGACCACTGTGTCTCCGGCAAAGAGTTGGCGTTCGCCAACCGAGCATTCCCACTCCTTAAAAAGGCCGACCACCGTGCTTGTGGGATTCAGCCGTTCGAGAGCGTCATCGCTCCGGAGGAGAAGAGCGGGAAGGTGACCGCAATTGGCGTAGCGCAAGCGCCGCGCCGTGTTGTCGTATTCGCTAAAGAGGAGCGTGGCGAACGCTCGATCGGCGGTATTCTCGCAAAAAAGCCGATTGACGGCCTGCAACAATCGCTGCGGCTGCTCCAAAGCGAACGGGATGAACGGGCGACTTGAGTACGTCACACACAGGTTGCGCAGGTGCGCTTGCAGGTTCGCCATGAGCAGAGCGGCCGCGGTTCCCTTCCCGGAAATGTCGCCGATCACCAACCCAAAGCGCTCCCGTCCGAGATCGATGAAATCGTAATAGTCCCCTCCTACCGAGCGAGCCTGCATGCAGATGCCGTCATATTGAAGGGTGGTGAGCTCTGGGCGTGTCTGCGGGAAGAGTCTTGCTTGAACCTCCCGCGCGTTTTCTAATTCCTGAGCAGTTCGACGCTCGGATTCAAACCTCTCCAGGTGGGCGCGGCGCTGCTCTTCGACTTCTTGAACCACAGACTCATCGCTCGCCAACGCGAACGAGTTGCCGTCCACATCTTGGAAGCTTGCGCACAGAACGCCAGGGGCTTGCATTTGTGGCCGCTCCGAGAACCGAACCCCCCGTTTTGACCATTCCTCGTATTTGCCCATGACATCCTCGGTCAAAAAAATGACCTGGGTGGGCTGGCCAATGAGCTTCCATTCTTCGGAGCCCGGTTTCGGAGAAACGAGAGCGAGGATGGCCGTTCCATCGGGAGGAGCGACGGCAACTAACCGATCGCCCGATGGAGAGCGTGTATCCCTTGCCAATTCGAATCCCAATTGATCCAAATAGAATTTTAGGCTTCGCTCCTGATCGCGAACAAAAACGGTAACCGTGCCCAGACGAAGGTAGAGGTCCTGCCGATCGGGATGAAAACTGCACCGATGCGTTTGATGAAGCATGACGTGGCGCATCGCAACACTGCTCATAGGCGCCATTATAGCGCCTCAACGTTTCGCCGTGTATTGCCTGGCTGGGCGAACCGAGGATCACCGAAAGGACAGGGTAAAAGCATAGGCTACGCTATCAGCGAGGAACACAACGTATTGACGTCCGTCGAGCTCATACGTCATCGGCCCGGTGCCGAACGACCCACCGGGATACATGTGCCAGAGGACTTTGCCGGTGGAGGCGTCGAGCGCGACCAGATTACCGGACATGTCCGCGGTAAACACGAGATGGCCAGCGGTCGAAAGAATGCCGGATTGGCCGCCGCGACCCTCGGTATCTGCGATCCAGCGAACTTTGCCGGTCTCGACGTCGATGGCTTTGAGCATCGATTTGGATGACAGGAAGAAGTCGCGGCCCGCCCAGCCTTCAGCGGATTTTCCCGGCATTGTCAGATAGAAGACGCCCATGGCCTCGCGCGAGTTCACGTAAAACAGGTTGGTATCGGGATCGTAGCTGGGCGCCTGCCAGTTGGTTCCGACGCCGCCGGTAACAAGCACGCCATCGGGCTGCGGCTCTTTATCTTTGCGCGGAATCGGCTGGCCGCGCTGGTCATAGCTCTCAACCCAATTCGCGGGGACGAATGCCTCGGAAATCAGCGCCGTCCCATCGGTGCGGTCCAGAACGAAAAACAGTCCGTTCTTTCCCGCCTGCGCCAGCATCTTGCGCGGCTTGCCATGGAATGTCCCGTCGAAAAGGACGGGTGTCATCACCATGTCCCAGTCGTGCGTGTCATGCGGCGAGGACTGAAAATACCAGACGAGTTTGCCCGTGTCGGGATTCAGCGCCACGATGGTACAGGTGTAAAGATTTGCGCCGGCACGTGCTTCGCCATTCTCAACCGGGTGCGGATTGCCCGTGCCCCAGTACAGGAGATTCAGTTCAGGATCATACGTGCCGGTAATCCAAGTCATGCCGCCCCCGCGCGTGGCGACGTCAGTATCGTGCGGCCACGTATCCCACGCAGCGTCGCCCTGCTTCGGCATCGCATCCCACCGCCATTGGATTTCGCCGGTCATCGGATCGACCGATTCGAGAAAACCGGGGAGGTCGGCGGTGTCGCCGGAAGTGCCGATGATAATGTGATCTCGAATGACGAGCGGAGCCACGCCGCCAAAGGCTTTTAGCGTAGGATCAGCGACCGGAATCTGCCAGATCATCTTTCCGCTGCGTGCATCGAGACAAAGTAGCTGCGCATCCGGAGTCGTCATATAGAGACGATCCTTCCACATCGCGACGCCTTTGTTGCCACCTCCGAGGGGTGCTCCGGGACGCGCGAAATGCCAGACTTGTCGGCCTGTGCGGCCATCCACGGCCCAGATTTCGTTGCCGCCAGAGATGTAAACGATGCCGTTTACTTCGATGGGCATCGACTGCAGGCTCCGGGAATGTGTCTGGAATGCCCAACCCAGCGTGAGCGAACCGACATTCTCGCGATGGATCTGTGCGAGCGGACTGTAGCGGCGACCCGTGTAATCACCGTTGTAAGTCCCCCAAGTGTCCGTGGGCGGCTTTGGAAGCTTTGCGGGATCGAGACCCTGCGCCGCCAGGCCCGCTGAGAAGATCCCTCCCATTACCAGGAGAGCCAGAGATCGCCTCACTTCAAGGTCTCCAGATAAGTAAAGAGGTTGTGCATATCGGCGTCCGTGTATTTCTCAAGCAGCGCGGCGTGAGCGGCAAGCGGATCGTGGACTTCAATCTTGACCGTGTTGCTCGGCCAGGAGTGATACCAACCGTCCTTGCCCTGAATCGCGACGTTGAATCCGTCGTTCAGCAGCAGCGTGCCTTCATATTTCTCGCCGGAGGGCAGGGTGACGATCGCCGTTGAGGGCGTTCCGGACGGATAAAGGAAGCGCACTTCGAGATCAGGAGGATTATATTTTTTCGCTATGCCCGCAAGATCGCCCGTCGGGGAATGGCAATTCGAACATCCTCCGGGCCCGTAGAAGTAAGCCTTTCCTGCTTCGACGCTGCCGGTAGCCAGGCGCTCGGCCGGAATATCGTTTGGATAAGGGCCGAAGCGGGTGTGCAGATCAAACAGAATGACCTGTGCTTGTAGGAATGCAACGATGTCGCCGATTTGCCCCGCACTGAACGAGGAAAACGCAGGCATGCCCTTATCCACGCGCCCATTGGTGAGCGCCGGACCGATCTGGTCTCCGTTCTTGTCGCGGCGGACCAGTGTCGAGCGGATCAGGTCCGGGCCACGGCCGCCGGTGGCATCTTCTCCGTGGCAGGCGGCACAATTTTCTTTGAAGAGCGAGCGCCCGCGTTCGGCTGCCGCAGCGTGTGCCGCTTCCGCTGCGGAATTATGAGCAACTGGTCCGCCCGCAGGCGGGGGCGCCGCCGGAGGCCCGCCTTCTTGAGCCCGGAGCCATAGGGCAGCGCCTAGAAGCACCGCCGCGATGAGAGAGAATTTTTTCAAATCGCCCCCCAGACCACGCGCGCAACTTTTCCGACCTCCCAGCCGCAGGTTTCTCACTGGCCCGCCTTGGTCAGGGTTGCGCGGTTGATTAGTTTTGTCTCGTTGGCCCAGTTGGGACCTGGATAGGTGAAAAGCAGATCGTAGCCAGGAGAACCGCCGGCGACGAAGATGTGAAAATCGTCCGGAGTCTGCACGATCGGGACTCGACCACCGGGCTTCAGGTTGTCTTTGAATCTTTGTGCGTTCTCCGGACGAATACGGCCGTCGGCGATCGCATCTTGGGTGAGCTGAATGGTCGCTGGGCTCAACTTCTCGAAAGGAATACGCGATTTCTCGTAGAGGTACTGTTGCAGGCTCTTTCGCGTGTAGCCGGCCGACGCCAAATCCACGGCGCAATCCGGAATCAGCACGAGATCGATGGTTTGCGAGTGGAACCAATTGAACCCGGCGCCGGTACTGATCCTGGCGACGACCTGATCGATCACGCCCTGACCGGTCCAGGGAGCGACGGCGCCGCCGCCCAATACAATGGGATTCCCAACTGTTGCAACCGTGACCGTGCTTTGCTCCGGCTTGTATCCGAGGCTGACAGCGTACGGTTCCCACGGGCTCTTTTCGTTGTCTTCGGCAAACGTGAAGAACGTGTACGACTCGAGCCGGCCCGTGAGGGCCATGTCGTTAACGGCCGGCCACGTCTGACCGATGTTCAATAGAGCCAAGCGGAGCGCCCGTCCCACGGTACTGTTGGCGCGGAATCCGTGGCCCAACATGCCGATCCCAGAATTGAAGCCAAGTTCCTTTCCGAGCGGCCCACTGATGACGACGATGGGAGTAAACGATCCAGTCGACGCCTGCACATGGGTAAGATCGTAATGCTTATCGAGGAAGCCATCCATCGCCGCGAGAATCACTGGAAAATACTCCGGCTTCGCTCCCGCCATCGCGGCATTGACCGCAATCTTTTCCACTGTCGCGGTTCCCTGCTTCGGGGCCGTCTGTCCGATGACCTCTTGAGGAGAGCGAGACGTACCCGCCAACATTGCATTCACAAGCTTCACCGTCGGCGGCACAATCGGCAAGCCATCGGACCAATGATTGTCTAGGAACAGGTCATTGACCTTCTGGTAGGCGTCCGAATAGTCCTTGCCGGTAACCTTGATATTGGCGGCCTCGGACTGTTTCTGCGCCTGCGTGGGGTGGGCCTCCTCCGCCGTGAGTGGCCGAACGAGATTGTCCACGATGGCCGGGAAGGCCTTCGTTGCGATCGGCATCAGCTCCTCTTTGCTGGCGCGAGCCCGGTAATAAGTATTGGCCGGAAGAGCCACCATGCGCAAGCCCGGCATGCCCCGGTCCTTTGCTGCGGACTTGGCATCGTCCAAAAATTCCGTTGTTGTGAGATAGACGCCCGGCATTCCAGACTTTTCAATTTCGATTGAGTCGTGGGAACCCCACCACGTGCAGCTCCCTCAATCACCCACACCGAAAATGAAGAGATCGCCCTGCTGCTTTACGGTGGGGTACCACTTGGGCATATCTGTGATTGTCTGCGCAGCGGGTTTCGGATACATCACGATCGTTGCATTCGGATATTTCTCCTTTAGCATGGCAGCAAGGACGTTCAGAAAGTTATCCGCTCCGAATTTGCCGTTGTCGACCAGCACGATTTTCTTGCCATCTGGACTCGGAACAGTCGGGTTGATCCCGATGGTCGGCGGGGGTGGAATTTCGCCGCGCGGATTCATCACTTCGATCGTGACCTGGGCGGAGGCTGTCGCGGCTAGGCATAGACCGCCGACCACTAGCGCGGTCGTCCGTAGCCAGTTTCTATTCCTCTTCATGATTTCGATCCCCCTCGATAGGTACTCGCTGCAGAAGCGCAAGTGCTTTCAAGATAGACAGAGCCCCAGCGAATGTCAACGCGCGGCGATTTCTACGGCCAGCCGGAGGTGGCGCCGAAGGGCAGACCGGTCATTACCGCCACGATCGAATCGATCTGGCCTTTCTGGATCTTGAAAATCTCGTCCACCTCCTCACTGAAGGGCCGCAGAGCGGCGGGCGTTTCCTCGACCTTGCCGACTCCCGGCACATCCACCGTCTTGACGGTACCGGGCGTATTGAACATGAAGGTGCCCATGACGATCCCACGCTGACGGTCCACCACGGTGTAGCGCCGAGGGCTGATGGGACGGATATATTCGAAAATGTGCGTGTCCAATTGTGCCGCGCAGCCGAGGGGGCCATTTTGGGCCGCCGGGCCGAAAGCAGAGGGACACGTCTGCGTGCCGTTTTCGACGCGAATCACGTTGGGAGCAAACGGAACGATGCTTCCGCTGCTCTTCTCGATGCCATCGAAATAAAGGTCGGTTTGGGCGATCAAATCTTTGCGCGACTCCCGCTCAGATTCCGGTACATCCTCAAAGAATCCCGCAAGGCCCTGGGCGATCTTTGGATCGGACAATCCATCGGGACGCGTGAAGCTCGTGGCGGTTTCTTTGCGCGTGATGAGCGCTTCGATTTCAGTGATCTTTCGATTAACCACGCGCAGCCGGACGCACAGCAAGCCGGCCATCCCGGCTTCATCGGTCACGCCCAGGAAGCCGACTTGGCCTTCCTCGGGATCATCGATGTAGAGCTTGTAGTTGCCCCAGCCCGTGAGCGTACCCCATAGACCGTCGCCAAATTTCAAGTTCTGTGCGTTTTCGGTATAGCGGGCATCCTTCGTGAGTGGCAGCCGCGAAGGATCGTGCTCGATGAGCGCTGCGCGGTAGGCATCCACCAGCCCGTTCAAGCATTTACGATCGCAATCGGCTGTTCCCGATTTTTGGGCAGGCGCTGCTACAGCACGCGGTGATTCATTCCCCCAACCCGACCGGATTCCATAGGGCTCCTGCGTGAGAGCTGCCTGAATCGCGTGGATTTTGCCCTTTTCGATTTTGAATAGCTCGCCGATCTCTAAGGTCAGTGGATGGCGCAGCGTCGAGGGAAAGGTGGTGCCGTCGGTCAGCGTGACGGTCTTTACGGTGCCAGCGTGATCGAAAAACGCAAAGGCGAACGCGAGTCCCCGCTCTCGATCGACGATTACAAATCGTCGGTCACGAATCTCGGTGACGACCCGAAAGAAACCGGTCTTGAACTGCGCCTCGCAGCCGAGGCTCAGGATCGGATAACCCGTGTTGGGCGTCTGGGTCTTATAAATGCCCGGATTATTGGTTGTTTGCGTGCCGTTTTCGATGCGATTGCAATCAGGAGCGAAGCGATAGTCGCCCTTGCCGTCATTCTTCTCTAGGCCGGAAAAATACGAGTTGGCCGTCTGGACCAGTGCCTCCCGGGACTCGCGCTCAGCCGGAGGGATGGCCTCAAGAAAAAGTGAATTCGCTTTGCCTATCGCGTCCAGATTTTTTCCGGCGCCGGCGTCGCGAACGACGAAGTCTTCGACCTCGGTGATCTTTTGATCATTGACCTTCAGGCGGAGACAAAAAATGACGGGATTGTCCCATTCCTTCATCACGCCGATGAAACCGACTTGGCCGGCTTCCGGTTCGGCGAAGTACAGCTTAAAGGCTCCCTCGCCGTTGGCTGTGCCCCAAAAACCTTCGCCGACTTTCAACGGGACTGTGTTTTCCGTGAACTCTACGTTGGCAGCAAAGGGAACGCGCGACGGGTCACGCGCCGCGAGCGCGGTAAGGTACCTGTTGACGAACCCTTCCAGGCACGCACGGTCGCAATCGGCTGCCGCCCGATTGGCTCGCGGGGCAGGTCGAGCCCACGCCCCGCTTGCTAAGACGCCGGCTGCTAGGACCGCTATCGCGCCGCTACATCCTAAAGATCGATTCCTCATCGCTTCTCCCCATTTCATCGCCCGTTTCACGGCCGCGTTCCATGGCGCCGGCCTCCTTCGGCAGAATGGCGCCGGGGGTGAGCAGGGTTGTGCGGAAGTAGCTGGGCCCGCGCATGGCACCGACCCGCGTCAGCTCCGGGCCGACGCCGCTACCCTTCCCGTTAATGATGTGGCAGGCACCGCAGCCGCTTGCGTCATAGACGGCCTTGCCATTTTCTGGATTGCCTTGGGCGATTTCGGTGTCGGCCGTGTGACCGAGAGTCTTCAAGTAGCCGACGATCTGATCGGTTTCCTCGACATTGAGCGAGCCGAAGCCGTTCATGCCCGTACCCAGAATTCCGCCGCGAATGATATCGCCGACGCCTTGATCGCCGAGACGGTCCGCTACGCCTTGCAGGCTCGGACCGTCGCTGCCCCCACCATCGAGGCCGTGACATCGCGAGCAGGTTGCTTCGTAGAGAACTTTGCCCTGGGCGAGATCGGCAGGCGAGGTCTTGGCCACAATCGGCGTAGGGTCGCGAGGGATTTGTGCGCTTGCGGACGAGGTGAGAGTGGGAAAAATCGCCGCCGCGACACACAACGGCCAGCCCGCTTTCATCTAGCCTCCCCCCAACGAATTGCTGTCAATTCGCTGCGGATTATTGCACCGAATTTCAGCGTGTCAAGCATCGAGCCATTGTCGGAAAAACGGGTTTCGCTGCAAAAAAACGGCACGTTACCAGGGTTTTTGTTCCGCCTTAATAAGTCATGTGGTCCTTCAGCCAACCAAGAAAAGCTTTGGGAAGCGAACGAACTCACTTTATTCTCATTCCTTTGCATGGAGTTCAGTGGCGAGAGCGAAGGAGCATGTCTGCGATGAAACAAAGGATCATTCCGATAGCGGGTAGCGTGACACTGCTTGCGCTCGCGGCATTCGGAGTCATCTCGGCGCGCGCTGCAATCGATCCGCCGTCGCCTTTAGACGACGGCACATTGAGTGCGCTCAGCGCCGTGGCCGGAGCGGCTGCGATGGAAAGCCACACGTATCAATATTTAGAAGAGGTGAGTGACGACATTGGTGGCCGCGTCACGGGTTCGGCGGAAGCCGCGAAGGCAATCGCCTGGGGTATCGAGAAAATGAAAGCCATCGGTCTTGAGAATGTGCACACCGAGTCGTTCCAGCTTTTTCGTGGATGGAAACGAATCTCGGCCGATGCCGAGATCGTCTCTCCGATTCAGCGCAGAGTGATGATCGATTCGTTGGGCTGGGTCGGTTCGACGCCGGCCGGCGGCGTGGAAGCCGAAGTGGTGCCCGTCAACCTCTATCAGATGGATGAAGAGCTGAAGAATTTGTCTGAATGGCGCGGCAAGGTCCTTCTGACCATCAGCAAAGGATCGAATGCTCCCGGCAACCTTGACAGGATGATCCAGTTCTTGCGTTTCATCCGAGCCGCGCAAGCGGCGGGTGCTGCGGCAGTCATCGGGGGCCAAAGCGGGACCAAAGCAGCCGGAATGCACATGACGCATACGGGAGTCGTAGGTTTCGACGTGGCCTTTGATGTGCCTGTCGTCAGCATGGCCGCGGAAGATCACGATCAAATCGTGCGGTTTCTGGACGCCGGAAAAACCGTGCGGCTCAAGATCAACGTTCAGAACCAATTCACAAACGGGCCAGTTGAGTCCGCCAATGTGGTCGGTGAGATTCGCGGCTCGCAATATCCCGAGCAGATTATCGTGGTCGGCGGGCACCTGGATTCATGGGATCTTGCATCGGGTACAACCGACAATGGTTGCGGCACGGCCACGACTCTCGGTGCCGCACAGGCCATCGTCAAATCAGGAATGAAGCCACGCCGCACGGTTCGCTTTGTGCTTTTCACGGGCGAAGAGCAGGGGCTTGACGGATCGCGCGCCTATACGAAACAACACGCTTCGGAAATGAAGAATCACCTCGCCGAGGTCATTTTAGATAACGGGCAAGGCCCTGTGGTGGAGCTTCAGCTCGGAGGCCGCAGTGACCTGGTTGGCGCGGTGCAGAAATTTGCGAGCGCGCTCGAAGCCTTCGGAAACATTAACGTGGACGACGAGCCTGAATTCGGAACTGACACGGGCCCCTTTATTCTTGCAGGCTTGCCGGGCATCAACCTGAGTCAGGATTCCCCTGATTACAGGTACACGCACCATTCTCCCGTCGATACTTTGGACAAAGTCGACCCCGCCATCCTCGATCGGAACGCCGCGGTGATGGCGCTTACGGCATTTTGGATTGCGGACCGGCCCGAACGACTCGCCGCGCCCTGGCCGGCTGCGAAAACCGCGCAGATGCTGGTTGACAAACGTATGGACAACTTCCTGAAAGCCGTCGGACTGTGGCCCTTTGGCAGCTTGGGCTCAGCCGAACAGCAGAACTAAAGCAACGTTAGCTGATCAAGCGCGCGATGAAAAAGGCTGCGGCCGCTGCGAGACCGCCCACAAGCACGGTTTGCACGCCACCGCGCCACGGGTTCAGTCCGGTAAAGTGTCCCTTGATCGTGCCGAAAACAAACAAGGCGGTAAGCGTTACGCCGACCGAAACCCACAGCGCCGGGGCGATGCTCTGCATGACGATATACGGCGCGAGCGGAATCAGCCCGCCGACGATATATGACGCGGCAATCGTCGCAGCGCTGCGCCCGGCGCGCGCAGGATCCGGCTGTTCGAGACCCAGCTCAAAACGCATCATGAAATCGACCCAGCGCTTCTGATTTCCCGTGATCGCAGAGATGACGGGTGCCATTTGTTCCTCGGTCATCCCATACCCGCGAAATACCTTCGCTACTTCTTCGGTTTCGATCTCGGGCAAGTCCACCGTTTCGCGATATTCACGAGCGAGCTCTGCGGCGTAGTGCTCACGGTCCGTTTGCGCCGCGAGGTATCCGCCCAAGCCCATCGCGATCGAGCCGGCGGCAATCTCGGCGAAGCCAGCGGTCACAATGATACCTGTCCCTTTTGCGACGACCGCCGCGGCACTGGTGAGCCCTGCCGCCAATGCAAATGGAACTGTCAGTCCATCCGACATTCCGATCACGATATCGCGCACTGTGTCGCTCGCCGTGAAATGCTTTTCCACGTGTTCAACCGCCGGCATGAAATCCTCCAAGCTCCCTTGAGATTTGTTCAACAGATTCGACGTTTCCCGCCAGGCGCGTATAATTATGCCTGCTGGAACTGAAATCTGGAGGTGGATAATGTCAGCATCCGGACAAGGAGCCGCTCATCAGATGAGCCACACATTGCCGAATCTCCCGTACCCGTTCGACGCGCTCGAACCCTACATTGACGCCAAGACTATGGAAATCCATCACGACAAGCATCACGGCGCCTACGTCGCAAATCTGAACAAAGCTCTCGAGTCTCACCCCGACTTGCAAAGGCTCACCGTCGAGGAGCTCCTCGCACAGATCAACAAGGTTCCTGAAAACATCCGCACCGCTGTTCGCAACAACGGCGGCGGTCACATGAACCACACGCTTTTCTGGAAGACCATGAAGAAGGGCGGTGGCGGTGAACCTTCCGGCGATCTTGCGGACGCGATCAAGGGCGCGTTCGGCACCTTCGCTGACTTTAAGACAAAGTTCAGTCAATCCGCCACGACGCGCTTCGGCTCGGGCTGGGCCTGGCTGCTTTTCCGCGACGGCAAGCTCGTGATCGAGTCCACCGCAAATCAAGACAATCCGATCATGGATGGCGGTAAAGCATTCTTCGGCCTCGACGTTTGGGAGCACGCCTACTATCTGAAATATCAAAACCGGCGCGCGGAGTATATCGAGGCTTGGTGGAACACGATCAACTGGTCGCAGGTCGCTGAGCACTACGCCGCCGCGAGAAAGTGACCTCTTGGCCTCGAGCGATCATCGGGAGCAAGGCCAGCGGCGGAAGAGACTCACGACCAGACACAATCACGTTCCTAAGCTTAGGGGGAGCCAGAGGCAAGAGCAGATCTCGACTCTCCGCACCGTCTTGTAGCCTCAAACCCCGCTGCCAACATGGAAGGAGGCCCGGAGTGGGCCGAGCCTCCTTGGGGGGGTACGTCCGGGAGATACAACTAGCCGAGCGGCTCGGTGCGTGTCCCGGCGCGCCCAGCCATCGGCCATATATGTGTTCAACCCGGCGCTTTGCGAAAAGTTGCGCGAGGTGTAAAACCGGCAATGACTGTTTCATTTGGTTACGTGGCTCGGACTCTTGACGGCAGCGCCGAAATCTGTAAACTGCCCTTTTCGATATGGCCACGCAGCCCAACGCGATCGAAGAAGTCCTGCAGGATTTCCAGTTCCCGCAGCGTGAGGCCGCCTTCTTCTACGGGCTCTTCTTGCGAGGTCACAAACCGGACGAGCTGCGGCGCGACATTGCCGTCCCGGCGGCCGTGCTCGCCAAATGGGACCGCGAAAGTCAGCGCCAACCTCATCTCCGCTCCATGCTCGAGCGCGTCGTCAACTACCGTCGGCACGTTCTGGCAATCTTCGAGAATCTCATCGGTCACGACACCGACAAGCAAAGAATTCAATAAACCCCCAGTCCGTCTTTGATCCGGCTCAATCTGTTTCAGGGCGAATCGCTCGATTGTTAAGGCTTGATGGAAACGGGAAGCGGAACTGCAGATCTGCGAGAGCTCACGACATCTCCGATGCCACTTTCTCTCAAGCAGACACTCCTTGAGGTCTGGAGGCAAGCGCTCATGGAGAATGCCGATCTGGTCGAGCTAGGCACAGAGCGTTACCCTGTCCGGCGGACACGGAAGCGTCATTTGCGACAGGTGGATTTCGTTTTTGATGGCAGCGAAATCCGAGGACTCGAGCAGAACCCAGAGACCAAATCTCGTTGGGCACGAATGGCGCGCCCGGCAAGAGGATAATGCAGTTCCTCACAGAGGGGGTCTATGTGGCGAACGTGGCTGATGGCAAGGTGACTTTCTATCAGGGTCGGATGGCTCAGAGGCGTAGGGCGTAGTGTTCCGCTCGCGGGTCGTCTTCCTATCGACGGATTTCCACGGCTGCGCTTTTGTCATCCACCGAAGAGGAGGAGTAGCGCGAGTCTGTTTGCTGTTGTAAATTAATACTCACTTTACTGTTCCCCGGTAGCTCAACGGCAGAGCATTCGGCTGTTAACCGAAGGGTTGCTAGTTCGAATCTAGCCCGGGGAGCCAACCTTCTCAATCAGTTAGCGAGCTGTCGTAAACGTGAAGTTTGGAAGTGTGCCCAATTTTGTGCCCCATCATCTTGAATACCCGCTTGGCGGAGTGCGTTAACCGCCTGTCGCTGCGCTGTCTGCCCAATATGACCGTAGCGCCTCGCCATCCGCACGGTTGTTGACGCGCTCCAACCCATAATTGAGGCGACCACTGAGAACGGAATGCCCGCTTCAAGCATGCGTGTGCAACCAGTGTGTCTTAAATCGTGGAATCGGCAGGAGACACCGGCGCGGGATTTTGCTGACTCCCAAGCTTCCTTCCACCTCCCAATCGGCCTTGTCGGATCGCTGTCGTATACGACCGGGAGGCCGTCCCCAGATGCCCCGTAGCGTTCAGCAGGGAAAACGAAATGGCTTGGCTCCCGATCTGGGAACAGACTTGCCCAAAAGCCGATTATAGCTACCGCCCGGTCATTAAGAGGGAGAACGCGACCGGTCCCGGACTCGGTCTTGCTGTGGCCCACTGTTAGCGTGCATGAGTTGAGGTCAACCTGGCTCCACCTGAGCAGGCGAAGCTCCGAGTAGCGCATACAGGTGTTCAGAGCGATCAAGACCGCCGGATACAGCGACCGAGAGCGACTCCCTCGGCAGGCTTCCAACAACGCGGCTTCCTCGTCCCGGGTGATTGCGCGGCCGGCGTCGTCTGAGGTTCGCAGCATTCTCACGTCCGGCTGAATCACAAACCACAGGTGCTGATTACCAAGTTTCCGTGTTGGAAGTCGCTTCCTCATCTGCCGGCCCTGATGTGCTCTCAAGGATGGAAACGCGCTGGAAACAAAAACTCCTGAGCCGGAAATTCGGCCTGAATGCGAATTGAAAAGGGTTGGCGTCCACAATCACCTTACGTCACACTCGCAGTGCCAACCCTTGATAGATGTAGGTCATCGCTCGCGGACCGGGAAGATAGCCCGTCTTTAGCTCAACGATCTGAAAGCCCGCCGCTAAGATGAGTTCGTCTACTTTGCGGTTGAGGTGACAACCGCCGGCTAGCCGCTTCCACAGAGGTGTGAGCCGGTCCTGCCATGCTCTGACGCGCGCGTCGGGAGCACGACCATGTTCGATGAAGATGAGATGCCCCCCTTTCTTCAGAGCTTTCTTCATGTGTTCAAGCGCTCTAGGAGGGTTCGGAATTGAGCACAAGGTGCAAGTCGTGACGACTGTGTCGATACTCTCCTCCGGAGTCGGCAACGGCTCTTCCGCAGATTGTAAGAGAAACTCAACTGGCACGTGCTCATTGGCTGCTCGCTTGCGCGCCACTAGCTGAAGCTCAGCAGACGGATCCACGCCATGGACGCACCGAACGTTGGATGAGTAGAAAGGCAAATTCAGCCCAGAACCGACACCAATCTCGAGAACCTCACCTCGCGCGCGTGGAATCCAGACCGCCCGCAGCTGAGTTACATCCTTGTTCCGCATTGCAAAGTCGATAATGCGGGGCAGGACGTACTTTCCGTAAAGGCCCATATCAGGTCCGTTGGAAAATAGTAACTCGTAATGATTCTTCCCTGCTTATACTATGCGCACTCCAATTAGCAAGGACAGGGTTCTATGCCCATTCAGTCAGGCACCCACTTGGGCCCCTATGAAATCCTCTCCGCTATTGGTGCGGGCGGGATGGGAGACGATCAGCAGCCCCGTTCCTGTCATGGACTCGGTGACCCGTAGGAGGTGCAACGTGTGGCGAAGACATTACAGCAGCGTGGTTCTTGTTCTCACGTTCGCAACATTTGTCCTTGCTCAGGGGTTCAAGATCTACCCTGGCGCAAAGGAATACACTCCCCCGGATACACCGGAGAACCGTGAGATAAAGAAGGCCTTGCCTCCTGGCACGGTCGCCACCAGCTATGTCACGAATGATTCCTTTGAAAAGGTGGTAGCCTTCTACAAAGGGTTTGCTCAGGAATACACCATGCCGGGCATGCCCAAAAACCGCAAACTCCCCAGCGGGCAGGAATTAAAGCAAACCTATTTCATTTTCGACGGTGCCAAAGACCTGTCGACCTCCAAGAGCTGGGCTCAGATCCAACGTCCTTTGATCGGTTCCATGGACGACAACCTGCAGCCCCGGGATATCCGCGACGTCACTGTCATTAGTGTGTCGCAAAAAAAATAACGAGTCGTATTCGCCGCGTCGGGTTCTCAAAGGAAATGATGCCAGGTACAAAACTGGGGTCATACGAAGTTCTCTCGCTGATTGGTGCGGGCGGGATGGGTGAGGTATACCGTGCGCGCGATCCTAAGCTCGGCCGCGATGTAGCCATCAAGGTTCTCCCCGAAGCATTCGCCCGTGATGCCGAGCGTATGGCGCGGTTCCAACGCGAAGCCAAGGTTCTGGCCTCTCTCAGCCATCCCAATATCGCTACGATCTATGGCTTAGAGGATTCAGGTAGTACTCGCGCCCTCGTGATGGAGTTAGTGGAAGGGCCAACCCTCGCTGATCGAGTCAAGGCTGGCCCGATTCCGGTGGACGAGGCAGTCCGCATCGCAAGGCAGATCGCAGACGCATTGGAATACGCCCACGAGCGCGGGATCATCCACCGTGACCTGAAACCCGCGAACGTGAAAGTCACCAACGATGACGCCGTAAAGGTGCTCGACTTCGGATTAGCCAAAGCACTCGAAGGCGATCCGTCCTCGATCGACATTTCCACGTCTCCGACTATCAGTCGCATGGCGACGATGCAGGGCGTCTTGCTCGGCACCGCCGCTTACATGTCACCCGAGCAAGCGAAGGCCAAGTCTGTAGATCGCCGTGCTGACATTTGGGCATTCGGCTGCGTGCTCTACGAGATCTTGACGGGGAAGCAGGCATTCACGGGCGAGACAGTAACGGACACGCTCGCGTCGGTCATCAAGGAAGAACCGGACTTGCAGAAGCTACCAGCGGCGACGCCGATGCGAGTTCGCGTGTTGTTGCAACGCTGTTTGCAGAAAGACCCGAAGCAGCGGTTGAGGGATATCGGTGACGCACGGATCTCGCTCGATGAAGTTGTGTCAGGCGCACCAGACCTGGCACCCGTGGTCAGGGCGGGAGCTCCTGCCGTACCTGTCTGGCGCAGCACTTTGCCTTGGGTTATTACAGCCTTGACTCTTGTCACGCTGGCTCCCGTCGCGTTCGTTCACCTCCGTGAAAAGCCGGCTGCCGCGGTCGAGCCGATGCGCTTCGAAATTCCGTCGCCGGATAAAGTGGCTTTGGTACAGAGCGGCGCATTTGCGCTCTCGCCTGATGGCCGCCGGCTTTCTTTCGCCGCAGCAGGCTCCGATGGCGTTCCGCGGGTGTGGATACGCTCCCTGGGCTCGGTCGAGGCGCATCCTCTGCCTGGCTCGGAAAGTACCCGCAGCCTTTTTCCCCCGTTTATTTGGTCTCCCGACAGTCGATACATTGCATTCGACTTGGGCGGAAGGCTCAAGAAAATTGATGTTTCCGGCGGCGCGGCAGAAACTCTGTGCGACTTGAAGGCCACGGCAGTCGGCGGTTCCTGGAACCGCGACGGCGTAGTCATCTTCGGGCAAGCGGCCGGTGGCGTGATGCGTGTATCCGCCAACGGTGGAACGCCGTCACCACTGACCACCCTCGATTCGTCACGAGCCGAGGAGACACACTTTTTCCCGTGGTTTCTTCCTGACGAGCGCCATTTCATCTATCTGCGTGTGTCGAGCAAGCCTGAGAACACAGGCATCTACGTAGGGTCTCTTGATGTCAAGCCCGAGGAACAAGATCTAAGGCGACTCCTGGCCACGGACTTCGGAGCGGTCTACGCGCCGTCCTCCGATCCCAGCTTCGGGCAGCTCCTATTCGTCCGCGACGGTACGTTGATGGCGCAGCCGTTTGATACTCGACGGCTGGAATTGTCAGGTGAGCCGACGACTGTGGCCCAACAGATTGGGGCCTACAACGCATTTGGCTTCTTCTCAATTTCGACCAACGGCATTTTGGTTTATCGCACACGCGGTGGCGGCGGGGAATTTCAGCTCACTTGGTTCGATCGGCAGGGGAACGTTCTCGGAACGGCGGGAGAACGTGCTCTTTACTCCACACCAGCCCTGTCACCGGACGGAAAACGGGCCGTTGTGCTTCGGAGTGATCTCCAATCGCCCTCGGCTCCGAAGTACGACCTGTGGTTGGTTGATTTCTCGCGGGGCACGACCACGCGGTTCACGTTCGGCGGCTCATTTGTCGCTTACCCCCTGTGGTACCCTGACGGAAGTCGCATCATCTTCGAATCCAAGTCCAACGGTGCCTACGACCTTCATCAGAAGCTAGCGAGCGGCGCGGGAGACGAAGAACTTCTACTGAAATCGAGCGAGAATAAAATTCCCTCGAGTGTTTCTCGCGACGGGCGCTTTTTGCTGTATTTCGCGAACGACCCGAAAACGAAGTATGACTTATGGGTGCTTCCGCTCACGGGCGACAAGAAACCTTTCCCATTCCTGCGCACCGAGTTCAACGAGATGGATGGTCGTTTCTCTCCTGACGGTCATTGGGTGGCTTACGTTTCGGATGAATCCGGCGGCAATGAGATTTACGTGCGAAAGTTTTCCCCGGACTCTAGTGCTGAAGGTTCGGATACCGGTGGTAAGTGGCAGGTCTCCTATGGCGGCGGCGTCGAGCCGCGCTGGAGTGCGGACGGGAAGGAGTTGTACTACCTAACATCCGACTGGAAGGTCATGGTTGTTGAAGTTAGCACCAGCCCTGCCTTCCAGGCAGGAACACCCAAACTTCTTTTCCAAGCGCCCCGGCAGTTCGAGCGCACGGTTGGGGACTATACCGTTGATGACAAGCGCTTCCTCTTCCTAGCGCCAGCGGAGCAGACAGCCCAGGCTCCGTTCAACGTCGTGCTGAACTGGCCTTCCCTGCTAAAGAAATGACGCCGGGAACAAAACTCGGCCCCTACGAGATCCTTTCCTCACTCGGTGCGGGAGGAATGGGCGAAGTCTATCGTGCCCGAGACACGCGGCTGGAACGCGTCGTCGCGCTGAAATTGCTTCCAAGTGAAGTCTCAAGCGACAAACAAGCACTAGAACGCTTTCTCCGTGAGGCGCGTGCTGCCGCCGCACTAAACCATCCCAATATCTGCACGATCTACGACATCGGGGAGCAGGACGGTCAGCGTTTCATCGCCATGGAGTTACTCGAAGGGCAGACTCTCAGGCAGAGGATCGGCGGGAAGCCGCTACCGTTGGATGCCTTGCTCGATCTGGGCACGCAGATGGCGGACGCGCTGACGGCGGCGCACGCGAAAGGGATCATCCATAGGGACATCAAGCCAGCGAACATTTTCATCACGGATAGCGGCCACGTAAAGATTCTCGACTTCGGGTTGGCCAAGCAGGTACCCCAGGGGCGCGGAGGCGCGAAGTGGGAAGGATCAACCAAGGATGAAGATCCGCACCTTACCAGTCCCGGCGTGGCGCTCGGAACGGTGGCCTATATGTCGCCCGAACAGGTGCGAGGTGAGGAGGTAGATTCGCGGACCGATCTGTTCTCTCTGGGGATCGTGCTGTACGAGGCAGCCACAGGGCGGCAGGCGTTTTCAGGGACGACGTCGGGGATCATCTTTGAGGCGATCCTGAATAGAGCACCCTCATCGCCAGTGCGGTTGAATCCAGACCTTCCGCACAAGCTCGAAGA
>CAYOXF010000069.1:0-28510 GCA_964407845.1 uncultured Acidobacteriaceae bacterium
GTTCGAATATCTCTCGCCCACACGCATTATGCTCACCTACGAACTACCTCTGAACGAAATCGTGCTCGACTTTTACGACCGACTCAAGAGTGTCTCGCGTGGCTACGCTTCGCTCGACTACCACCTCTCCGGCTATCGCGAATCCGATCTGGTAAAACTCGACGTGCTGGTGGGCGGCGAGCCGGTCGACGCGCTCACAATCATCTGCCATCGCGATCAGGCCTATGAGCGAGGACGCGAACTCGCGACTCGCTTGCGAAAGTTGATACCGCGTCAGATGTTCGAGGTACCCATTCAAGCCGCCATCGGGGGCCGCATCATCGCACGGGAAACGATCAGCGCCATCCGAAAGAACGTCCTCGCGAAATGCTACGGAGGAGATATCACGCGCAAGCGCAAGCTGCTTGAAAAACAGAAGGAAGGCAAGAAGCGCATGAAGCGCGTCGGCCGCGTGGATATCCCGCAGGAAGCATTCCTCGCCGTGCTGAAGGTAGCTGGCAGCGCCGAACCGGAATGAAGCGGGGGGAAGTCCTAGGTTTGGCGCTTTTGGCGCACGGTGGCGTCCAGCAGGCCGTGGGCCAGGCGCACGGCGATCTCCTCGCCGACTCCTACTTGCTCAGACGAGCGCAAGACTTTCCCGGATCGATCGTAGGCGATGGCGTAGCCGCGCTCCAAGAGCTGAAACGGGCTGCGTTCCTCCAGTTTGAGTTTGGCGGCTTCAAAACGCCGACGCTTGGCAGCGAACACGCGGTCGCTTCGCGCACACAGATTTCTGAAAGACTCGTCTACTTGTCGGCGTAGCCTTTCCACACGAGCCCGCAGATCCAATCCTGCGAAACGCAAGTGCGTAAGTAAGAATTGGCGCTGCTTGCGTGTCAGGACGCGCGCGAGACCGGCGCCGAGCTCCTCTCGGCCCTGCTCAATCCTGCGCCTGAGAGCCGTCGCGCGTACATGCAGATCGAACGATTGAATGTGCGCGCTGGCTCGCGTAAGCCGTTGTCTGGCGAAAGCGAGTTGGCGTCCGAGTGAGATTCCGAGCGCCCGGGACCGCTCGTCGAGTTGCTGATGGTGCCGCCGGATGAGTATCTCGACCTGACGAAATCCGCGATCGACGCGCACGTCATGAAGCCGGCGCCGTCTCAAGGAAAGCTGGTACCGCATCTCTTTCACGAGGTCTCGAAAATGGGCCTCGATGTGACGCTCGAACTCCTGCCGCGATCGCACCACGATTTCCGCCGCGGCCGAAGGCGTTGGGGCGCGCAGATCAGCCACGAAATCGGCGATCGTAAAATCGGTTTCATGCCCGACGCCCGTAATGACCGGAATCTCCGAGGCGGCGATCGCGCGGGCCAGGCCCTCCTCGTTGAAGGCCCAGAGGTCCTCGAGGGAGCCGCCCCCGCGCGCGAGGATCAAAACCTCCGCAAACTTTACGCGATTGAAGTGTCGCAGGGCAGCTGCGATCTCGCCGACGGCGCCCTCACCCTGGACTTTTACGGGGTAGAGCTGGACATGGACATTGGCGAATCGGCGCTTGAGAACACGCAAAATATCTCGAATCGCCGCTCCCGTGGGTGAGGTGATGACGCCGATCGAGCGTGGCAGAAGCGGCAGCGGTTTCTTGCGCTGCGGGTTGAAAAGCCCCTCTTCCTCCAGTTTGCGCTTCAGCTGTTCAAAAGCGAGTTGCAGCGCGCCGCGACCCACGGGCTCGATGTAGTTGATGTACACCTGATATTCACCGCGCGGCGAGTACACACCGACAGAACCCCGCACGGTGATGTGCAAGCCGTCTTCGGGCCGAAATTTCAGGCCTCGTAGCTGGTCGCGAAAGCAGACGCAGCGAATCTGAGCGTGTGCATCCTTGAGCGTGAAATATAGGTGCCCCGATTGTGCCGCGTGGTAATTGGATACCTCTCCTTCAATCCACACATCTTCGAACGCCCCCTCGAGCATTCGACCGATCTGTTCGGTGAGCTCACTTACCTTCCAGGTATGCCGCTGGGGAACGAGATCGAACAGAGACGTTTGACTCATGACTCTAGCGACGAATGGAATTCACAATCCAGAGAATCAACGTGAGGGCCAGACTCAAAACGATGCAGGTAACCAAGGGGAAATAGAAGTTTCCGTGGCGCCCGGAATAGTGAATATCCCCGGGAAGGCGTCCTAGCCGGAACGGCAGTTTTCCCCCATAGCTCAACAAGAGTCCGGCTACCACCAAGAGGAGGCCGGCTACCAGCAACAGCCTGCCCAATTCGCGCAGCGGGTCCATCGTGCATCCGTATTCTAGCTCGACTTCCGAAGCATCGGCCTACACCAGCTCAGAGCCGGAGAAGAAGTACCCGATTTCGAACGTCGCCGTTGCCGGCGCGTCCGAGCCGTGCGTGCAATTGTTTTGAATACTCGTCCCCAGGTCGCCGCGGATCGTGCCAGGCGCGGCCTGGGCGGGGTCGGTGGCTCCCATGCTGTCGCGCCACTTCGAGATCGCATCTTCGGCTTCGAGCACCATGACCACGACTTTCCCGGAACTCATGAAATCGGTCAGCTCCCCGAAAAACGGCCGCTCTCGGTGAACGGCGTAGAAACCTTCCGCCTCAACTTTGGTCAGTCGCAAAGACTTGATCGCAGTGATCTGAAACTTCGCCCGGTGAATGCGACTCAAGATTTCGCCCGCCAGGTTGCGGCGAACGGCATCCGGCTTGATGATTGCGAGAGTACGCTCGGTTGCCAAATCGATCCCTCCTCGAACAGGTGAGTTTTGATTCCAGCTACTTTCTGCTTCGCGTCCTTGGTTTCGCTGATCGGCTCGAAGTCTTGCCGAACACGGGCCTCCCACGCCATGCCCCTTTTGGTCCTCGAAGAACTCCCGCCACGGTTTCACCGATCTCGGCGGGGTTTTCGACGGTGTGAATTCCCGCTCGGCCGAGCGCCGCGTACTTTTCCTGCGCGGTCCCCTGTCCGCCGCTAATGATCGCGCCGGCATGCCCCATGCGTCGGCCCGGCGGGGCGGTTTGCCCGGCGATGAACCCGACCACCGGCTTGGTCACATGCTCCTTGATGAACTCCGCCGCCGTTTCTTCCGCGTTGCCGCCGATCTCGCCAATCATCACGATGGCGTGTGTATCCGGATCCTCGTGGAACATGCGGATGACGTCGAGGAAACTCGTCCCTATGATCGGATCGCCGCCGATCCCCACGCACGTGGACTGGCCGATTCCAAGCTTCGTCAGTTGACTCACGGCTTCATAGGTGAGCGTGCCGCTGCGGCTCACGACCCCGACATTTCCGCGCTTGTGAATGAAGCCGGGCATGATGCCAAGCTTCGATTTCCCGGGTGAGATGATCCCCGGGCAATTCGGCCCGAGCAGCCGAGACTTGCAATGTCTGACGGTGGCCGCCACGCGCACCATATCGAGCACCGGGATGCCTTCGGCGATGCAGACGATGAGCGGCAGTCCCGCGTCGACCGCTTCCAGAATCGCATCCGCCGCAAAGGCAGGAGGAACGAAAGCCAGCGCCGCATTGGCACCCGTCTTCGAAACAGCCTCCGCCACCGTATCGAACACCGGCACACCCAGATGTTTTGTGCCGCCCTTGCCCGGAGTCACGCCGGCAACAATTTTCGTGCCGTAGTCGATCATCTGCTGGGTGTGAAAGCTACCCTCGTGGCCGGTAAGACCCTGTACGAGGACGCGCGTGCTCTTGTCGACTAAAATGCTCATAAATTGCTCTGGCCTTCCCCTCTCGCCGGTCGCACCAAGACTCCTCGCGACCTACTTCCCTGCGAGCTTCACCGCTTTCTCGGCACCATCTTTCATTCCATCTGCGACCGTGAGATCGAGCCCCGACTTCCTCAGAATTTCCTTGCCTCGTTCGACGTTGGTGCCTTCCATGCGTACGACGACCGGCACCTTAATATTCAATTCCTTGGCCGAGTTCACGATGCCGCTTGCGAGCATGTCGCACCGTAGAATCCCACCGAACACGTTGATGAAGACCACTTTCACGTTGGGGTCGCTCAACAGGATACGAAATGCGTTCTTGACGCGTGCTTCCGAAGCGTCGCCGCCCACATCGAGAAAATTCGCCGGGTTGCCGCCGTTGAGTTTGATGATATCCATCGTGGCCATGGCGAGCCCCGCTCCGTTGACCATGCAGGCGATCGTCCCGTCGAGCTTGATATAGTTCAGCTTGTATTTCGAGGCTTCGACTTCAAGTGGCGTTTCTTCACTGAGGTCGCGCAGTTCCTGGAACTCGGGATGGCGGTACAGCGCGTTGTCATCGAAATTGATTTTGGCATCCAGCGCGACGAATCTGCCGTCGCCCGTGATGACGCATGGATTGATCTCCAGAAGCGAACAGTCGGTTTCCAGAAACGCACGATATAACGATTCGAAGAAGGCTGCCGCGGCGTTGAGAACCGTCGCAGCAAGCCCCAGACCGAAAACCAGCTTGCGCACGTGGAAGGGTTCGAGTCCAGTTTCCGGCCGAATGACTTCGCGCAGAATCGCCCCGGGCCGCCGTTTGGCGACCTCTTCGATTTCCATTCCACCGGCGGCGCTGGCCATGAGAACGGGAGCACCGGCCCCGCGATCCACGACGAAGCTGATGTAAAGCTCCCGCCGGATGTCGAGTCCCTCCTCGACGAGCAGCCTCTGGACCAGGCGACCCTCAGGCCCCGTCTGCGCCGTGATGAGCTTGCTCCCGAGCAAGCGTTCGGCGGCTGTGGCCGCCTCGTCGATTGATTTGGCGATCTTCACTCCACCGGCTTTGCCTCGCCCGCCGGCATGAATCTGCGCCTTGACAACGACAATCGAGGTTCCCAACCGCTTGGCTGCGGCGGCCGCTTCCTCTTTACTGAACACGGCCTCGCCACGCGGCACTGCAACGCCGAATCCGGCAAGAATGGCTTTGGCTTGATACTCGTGAATCTTCATGCGGAAATCGCGGCCGGTCAGAAGCCGACCTTAGAAATGCTACAATTTATAGACAATAAGGGCACTCCAGTGTACCTGGGACCCGCAGGTCGGGCAAGGCACGGCCATCAAAATGCTTCGTCACACGCTGGAAATCATTGCCGCCGGCCGGGATCTGTCGCACGCTGAAGCCGAAGCTGCGATGGAGGAGGTCCTCGCAGGCCGCGCCACTCATGATGAGATCGTCGAACTTCTCTCGGGCCTGAACACCAAGGGTGAGACGGTTGACGAACTGGTCGCATTTGCCTCGGCCATCCGACGTCACGCTCCACCGATTTTCCCGACCCTTGACGGCGGGGCTGAAGAGGCTCTGCTCGACACCTGCGGCACGGGAGGCGACGCTTCGGGCACATTCAATATTTCGACCGTAGTGGCTTTCGTTGTTGCCGGCGCAGGCGTGCACGTGGCCAAACACGGCAATCGCTCGATCAGCTCCCGCTGCGGCTCAGCGGACGTGCTCGAGGAGCTTGGTGTCGCAATCGACCTGCCACCGGAGAGCATTCGACGCTCGATCGAGACGGTTGGGATCGGATTCCTTTTCGCGCCGGCAATGCACACCGCAACCCGCCATGCCGCGGCGGCTCGACGCGAGCTCGGAAAACGCACGGTCTTCAACCTTCTCGGTCCCCTCACCAATCCGGCGCGGGCCTCGGCACAGGTTGTGGGCGTCTATGAGCGACGGGTGGTGGAACCAATGGCACGCGCCCTCAGAGAGTTGGGAGTGCGCTGCGCCTTCGTAGTGCACGGAGCTGATGGTCTGGACGAAATTTCCCTTTCCGGTGAAACATATGTGTCGGAACTGCGCGAGGGTCAACTCGCGAGCTATCGGGTGAGTCCTGAGGATTTTGGGCTCGATCGCGCGCCTCTGGAGGCGATTCGCGGCGGCGACGCCAAGAAGAACGCGGAGATCGTTCACGCAATTCTGGGCCAGCCCCTAGGGAACGATCCCTATCGCGCCATCGTGCTGGCGAACGCGGCCGCTGCGCTCGTTGCCACTAGGAGAGCGCAGAATTTCCGCCAGGGCGTCGAACTCGCCGCGAAATCGATCGATTCGGGCGCTGCCCAGAAGCGCCTGGACCGACTCATCGCTTTTTCCCAGTCCGAAAAGGAAGGCGGGCGGGCTAGATCGTGAGGAAATTCTCGAGTAGCCGAAAGCCAACTTCTGTCAAAACCGATTCGGGATGAAACTGTACGCCCTCAACCTTCCACTTCTTGTGACGCAAACCCATGATCGTGCCGTCGGCCGTCTCGGCGGAGACTTCCAGCATGTCGGGTAGCGATTCCCGTTCGACGATCAACGAGTGATAGCGGGTCGCCGGAAAATCCCGCGGCAGGCCGCGAAAGATGGTTTTGCCATCATGGTGAATGGCGCTGGTTTTGCCGTGCATTACTTCCTTGGCACGGATCACCCGCCCTTGAAAGGCCGCGCCGATCGACTGGTGTCCCAGGCATACGCCCAGGATCGGAATCTGGCCCGCGAACCGCTTGATCAGTGGTACGCTTACGCCCGCTTCGGCCGGCGTGCAAGGCCCCGGTGAAATCACGATCCGCTCAGGCTTCAGCTCTTCGATCTCCTCGAGCGTGATCTGGTCGTTGCGTCGCACTTCGAGCTGCTGGCCCATCTGGCCCAGATACTGCGCGAGGTTATACGTAAACGAGTCGTAGTTGTCGACAAGTAGGATCATCGCTCGCTATTAGCATAGCGCAGAATTGTCACTCGCTGCGATCTCGGCCCGATTGCGCGATCTTGAGTGCCTTGACGAGCGCGCGCGCTTTGTTCAGTGTCTCCTCGTACTCGCGCTCAGGCACCGAGTCCGCTACGATGCCCGCGCCCGCCTGTATGTAGACACGCCCACCCTTAGCAACCAGGGTGCGCAGCCCGATGCACGAATCCACATTCCCGGAGAAATCCAGATACAAAATCGCACCAGCGTAGATTCCGCGGCGTGTGGGTTCGAGTTCATCGATAATCTCCATGGCCCGGACCTTCGGCGCACCCGAAAGCGTCCCCGCAGGAAAACAGGCCATGAGCGTATCGAAGCAATCGACTTCTGGTCGCAGCCTGCCACTCAGACTCGAAACCAGGTGCATCACGTGCGAAAATCGTTCCACGAACATCAAGCGATCGACCTTTACCGAACCATACTCGCAAACGCGACCCAGATCGTTGCGCCCCAAATCGACGAGCATGATATGTTCGGCGCGCTCTTTGGGGTCGACGCGCAGTTCTCGTTCGAGCTCCCGATCTTCGTCTTCGCTCTGGCCCCGTGGGCGTGTGCCAGCCAGAGGCTTGTAAAACGCATCGCGGCCCTCGACCTTGACGAGCATTTCCGGCGAGCTCCCCACGACAGAAACGTCATCGAGCTTCAGGAAGTAAAGGTAGGGAGAGGGATTCACGACGCGCAGGGCACGATAAATTTCGAAGGAATCCGCGCGGCTCTTTGCGGAAAATCGCTGGCTCACGACAATTTGAAAGGCATCGCCGGCCAGAATGTATTCCTTAGCCTTTTCCACGGCGGTAACGAATTCTTGCTTGGTCATGTTTGATTCCAGCCGCACAGATCCCGCGCGCTGCGCCCGATGCCGCCGCGGCAAGGGACCTTCCAGCAGGCGCCGGGTTCGGCGGATTTCGCTGAGAGCCGCGTCGTACTTGCTGCGCAAGCTGCCCCCTCCCTCGGTAAAGACATTGCGGATGATCGACACACGATGTTGCACGTGGTCAAACGCAATCAGACTGAGGTAAAACATCATCACGCAGTCATCGACACCCACGTCGTCGCGGCCACTGTCCGGGACGCGCTCGATTAACCGCACCATGTCGTAGGCAAAGTAGCCAATCGCCCCGGCGGCGAGCGGAGGCAGGCCCGGGACCCGGACCGGCCTGTAGCGAGCTGTGAGCCGGCGCAACTGCTCGACGGGATGGCCCTCAAATTGGGTTTTGCCACTGCGCGTTTCAAGCGAGCAGCACCTGCCTCGTGCCCGGAACACCTCCTCCGGCATCACGCCTGCAAACGTGTAGCGACCGATGGTCTCGCCGCCTTCCACGCTTTCGAGCAGAAACGAGTATTCCCCCCGACGCGCTAGCCGGAGATAGGCCCCGACCGGTGTTAAGAGGTCCGCCGTGTAGGTGTCGTGGATTGGCACCAGGTTTCCCTGCCGTGCGAGCTGGCAGAATGTCTTGAAGTTGGGCTCGATCATCGAACTCCTTGTGTTCGTCCACGGGCGCTCGTTTCCTCGCGCCGGAGGGCAGCGAGGACCGCTCGGCGCATCACCTCGGCAGGCGCGCGCTCACCGGTCCAAATCTCCCACTGTGCCGTGCCCTGCGCGAGGAACATCTCCACCCCCGAAACAGTTTCCACTCCCCGGCGCGCTGCCAATTCGAGCAGGCGCGTGACACGCGGCCGGTAAATCGTGTCAAAGACGAGCCGGCAATTCAATTCGCGTGCCTCCAGCGGAGATTCCCCTACGGCCGGGAACATCCCCACGGGTGTGGCGTTGACGATCGCATCAAAGAACTCATGCTGGAGCCGGGGTCGCGCGATCGCTTCACCGTCCACCGCTTTCGCAAGTTGGGTCGCTTGCTTCGATCGTCTGGCTAAAACGCATACGGCCGACCCTGCTCGGGCGAGCGCAAAAGCCACTGCGCGTGCGGCGCCGCCGGCTCCGATAATCAGGACGCGGCTTTTAGCAAGAGGCATTCGGGACTGAAGTGTGCGCAGCACACCGACGTAATCCGTGTTGTAACCATAGAGCCCTCCCGCGCCGCGCACGACAACCGTATTAACGGCTCCAATCTTGGCCGCGAGCCGATCGCAGCCATCTAGGTAGTTGAGGATCGACCGCTTGTGCGGCAGCGTCACGCTGAACCCGCGGATGCCGAACCGAGGGATCGAATCGATAAAATCCTTGAGATCCTCGACGTGGAACGGCAGGTAGATCGCATTCATCCGGCGGGCTATGAATCCCGCGTTCTGCATCGCGGGCGACAATGAGTGCGCGATGGGATCGCCGATCACACCATAGACGCGCGTCTGGGAATTGATGTGATCGCCCCGGTAGAGACTTCTAAGCTCGTCGAGCGAAGTCTGACCCGGCGCCGTAGCATTCTCAACCGGTGCGTATGCAAAGCCGCTCCGGGCGCGCAAGGCCAAGACTCGGGCGGGCAGCGCTACATCACCCATGGGAATGGCCACCAGGTTTTTCTGCTTTCGAGCGAAGCGCTCCAGTTTCCAGACGTCGGCAAGGGAATCGCATCGGGCGGCGATTTTGATGGCATCCGGACCGCCCCGCTGGAGCTCTCTCGCGATTCGTCCGAGGCCTCGAGGCATGCGCCGAAAAAAATGCGCCGACCGTAGTTGTTGGCCTTCCCCCAAAAGGGCCTCGATGAGTTCCGACGGACACTGGCGGACCGTTTCGATTTCCAGGTCATACCATCGGCAGCCTGCTCGTATAGCCTCGGCAAGATAAAAAAGCTGCTTTGCGATCGAGCCCCGGTAGCGGCCTCCCGCCTGCAGCCGCCGCAGGGTCGCGATAAGCGTCACATTGAGATGGAACGCCTTCATCTTTGCGAGAAAACGATCGACTTCCCGATCATTGGCCAACCAGTCCAGGCGAAGCTCAATCGTGCGCGTCTGCCGGGCGGCTAGCCGTAGTTGGCGGTAGAGGTCTTGGGCGGTCGAAGCTGCGGCCACGGCGCAGAGTTTGTTGTGTCCTAACATCTGCATTTCTCGTTGCTTCCGGAGGGTTCCGATGGGTCGCCTATCGGCTCAACAAGGGATCTTTGCTTCTACCACGCGGTGCATAATGTGTAAAGTCCCGCAGATCCGTGTCTTGACGCTCCGGAAATCGTTTGTTACGGTCCCTTCATGGGGAGGGTCTAGTACCGAACGGCCCGGGTTCCACAACAAGGAGCGTGCGTCATGCGCGGGAAAGTCTTCATTGCCGGTCTGATTCTAAGCCTATCGGGTGGGGTCTGCGCCGCGCAGACGAAGCCTCAAACTCCACCGCCGGGCCAGCTGTATTGCTCGGGCATTGTCACCAATGAGCCTGTCCCGCACGACACCTACATCATCACCGGCCAGGAGTCGAACCGCATTCTCACCTTCGGCGAAGGGCAGTATGTCTATATCAACAAAGGCTCGAGTGAAGGAGTCAAGATTGGCGATGAGTTCCTCGTCGTCCGGCCGGTGGAGGATTCCGACCCAGTCGAATGGACCAAGTGGCAGACAGCGATCCTGCACAAAATGGGCACGGTCTGGGAAGATGAGAGCCGCCTGAAGGTGATCGTTGCGCAGGCGAACGTTTCGATCGCACAGGTCGAGCACGCTTGCAAATATGTTCAGCGGGGCGATATCGTCCTGCCGTTTACCGAACGACCGGCGCCAGCGCTGAAACCGCAAGGGAACTTCGATCAGTTCGCTCCCCCCAATGGTAAGCCGCTCGCGATGGTGATTGAAGGCAAAACGTTCCAACAGCAACTCGGCAGAAACAACATCATGTATGTCAACTTGGGCGCCAGCCAAGGGGTCAAGATTGGGGATTACTTCCGTATCTTCCGCTACGAAGGCACTGAGCACGAGTCGGCCTATCAAACTCCGCGGCATGCTTTTGACGTCGAAGGCGTTCTCGGGCCGACCCTCGGGTTTGGAGAGTCACCGAAGAAGTGGAACTGGAGCAATGTGCCTCGCGAGGACATCGGTGAGGGTATTGTGCTGCGGACGGCCCCGAACTCATCGACCGTTTTGATCACGTTTTCGCTGATTGAGATCTATCCGGGCGATTACGTCGAACTGGAATAACCCCGGTTTTGACAGCGTCGGGGCCCTCATCGGGGCGTTTCCGACGATTCTGATTCGCTGAACACCTGGGCCGTGAAAGCAAAGATCTGCGTCTCCGGATCGGTCCAGGCGTCTCGCTCAAGTCCGGCCTTTGCGCAGGTCTCTTCAAGCAGTCGCAAACTTCCCCAGCGATGCTCGGTCGCCACTTGAGGCAGCAGGACTCCGCGCCGAGATCCCCGGCTCACAATCAGGCCGTGGCGGCCGGCTTTCACCTGTTCGGGAGCGACAACCTCAGGAGGAGAAAGGATGGACAATTCAATTTCGATTTCCGCGAGTTCATCGACTCGAACCGGCTCGAAGCGAGGATCCTCTAGGGCCGCGGCCCTTGCCGAATACGCGACCAGCTCCGCGGTAGGCTGTTTCAAGGCAATCTGCCCGATGCATCCTCGTAGCCTGCCACCTCGCCTCAAAGTGACGAAGGCACCCGCACATTCAAGAGTGGTGATCTCCGGGGGCAACTCTTCTGCCGAGGGGCCGCTCAGAACGGCCGTGGTCATCGTGCGCCGTGCTAGGGTCAACAGCAGCAGCTTTTCGTGATTATCGAGTAAGAACATCCTGCGGTTTGTCTTTGGGCTCGACAAGAACGACGCTCGTCCGACGTCGTTCCTGAACCCGGAAATTGATCTGGCTCCAGAACACCTGGAAGTAATGCATCGCGGAGACAACGGCGCTGATTACCACAAGCCAGAGCAACGTTGTTCCCAGCGTCTCGAGGGCCGGGTGATTCGCAGTGAGAATGACCGTTGAACCGGCCAAAACCTGCAAGATCATTTTCGTCTTGCCCAGCGGCGACGCTGGAATCACCAGTCCCTCGACCGAAGCAATCTCTCTTAACCCAACCACGAGGAACTCGCGCCCCAGAATGATTACAACCATCCAGGCCGGCACCAGGTGCATCCAGACGAGGGGAACGAACGCCGCCGTAATCAGAAGCTTGTCGGCAATCGGGTCGAGCAAAATGCCGAGCGTCGTGACTTCTCCCCGCTTCCGCGCGATGTAGCCGTCCATCGCATCGGTCGCTGCCGCCACCAGCAGGATCAAAACGCCCCACACCTCAAAGTGGATCGGCAGCCCAAGGAAGGTCCAGTTGGGTTGTCGGGTCAGCAGGACCACGACCAACAAGGGAACAAAAAAGATTCGCAGGACCGTTAGGCTGTTCGGCAGGTTCATTGCGCTCCCGCAAAGACACCTAGAGCCTTAATGGCATCGACTATAGTCGGTCGCCTCCATCCAGTCAACGGTACGGGCCTCGATGGGAGATGCTGAAGATACTGGCTTTTTTGAATCGCTCTGCCCTAGATCTGTGCAAATCCGATTTCTCACCGCCATGGGCGGTCCCGCCGAACAGCGCTCGCCTAGGGTATTTTAGTAATACATAAGCCTTTTGGCATGAATATGTTACAAACAAATTGCCAGATCGAGATGAGGCGGGTGCGTTTGTCCGCAATCGAAATAATTCTTTGAATGCCTGATTTTTCCACAGTATTTTTCACAGAGGGCTGTTGACTTTATTCGTGTGGATTTGTCTTGTTTTGGACGAATTCTTCTAGCCGCCGCGCTGCGGATTGGGGCAATTCCGCGTCCACGAGCAAATGTCCATCCGACAGCTCTGAGTGAAGGATGCGTCCACGGGCCTGCACCAGTGACAAGTGACGCCCATCGGCCACAGGCACCCGCAGCCGCAGGCGCACCAGCGGATCGACGGGCATTGCGGAGTCGATCCGCGCCAGCAGTTCCTCGAGCCCGGCACCTGTCACTGCCGAGGTGAGGACGCAGTCGCGCCCTGAACCGTTTCCATTGCGGAGGTGGTCGAGATCTTCCTGTTTGAGACGGTCGATCTTGTTGAGCACGTGAATCCGCGGACGATCTTCGACGCCGAGTTCGCCGAGAACCTTGAGCACTTCTCGATCCTGTTCGGCGTGGTGGGGGTTGGAAATGTCGGTCACATGCAAGATCAACGCGGACTCCTCGACCTCCTCCAGTGTGGCCCGGAAAGCCGCGATCAAGCCCGGAGGCAGATCACGCAGAAATCCGACTGTGTCGGAGAGCAGCACGCGCCGGCGCGAAGGGAGTTGAATTCCGCGAATCGTCGGATCGAGCGTCGCAAACATTTTAGGGGATGTGTGAACGCCCGCACCAGTTAAGACATTGAACAAAGTGGACTTTCCCGCGTTGGTGTAGCCCACGAGCGCCACCATCCCCAACGGAACGGCCTGGCGGGCTCGCCTCCTCGTGGTGCGCTGACGTCGGACCGTCTCGATCGCTTCTTCAATTTTTCGAACTCGCTCTCGAATGCGGCGGCGATCTGTTTCGAGTTTCTGTTCACCCGGACCTCGTGTCCCAATGCCGCCTCCGAGTCTGGAAAGCGCCTCGCCCCGTCCCGTCAATCGTGGGAGCAGATAGTTCAGTTGCGCGAGCTCGACTTGGAGTTGGCCTTCTCGTGTCCGTGCATGTGTCGCGAAGATATCCAGTATTAACTGAGTGCGGTCGATGACGCGGCAACCGATCCCCTTTTCCACATTTCGCAGCTGTACGGGTGTGAGATCGTGATCGATGATAACCAGGGGCACGTGCCGGGCCTGCGCCTCGTTCCCGATTTCTTCCAGTTTGCCTCTTCCGATAAGCGTTGCCGGATCCAAAGTGTCCCGAACCTGCAGGACTCGTCCCACGACGTTTGCGCCTGCGCTTTCGGCCAGCTCTTGCAATTCGTCGAGCGAATCTCGACTGGTTGCTGTCGGGCCGCTCTCGCCCCTGCCCGGTGCCCGCCGTGCGTGCCTTAGGCTCACTCCCACGAGCCAGACACGCTCTCTCGGATCAACAGGTTCGGGTGCCTTCATGCGGCTGTCAGGTGGGCCGGTATGCCGGTCGTGCGAGGACCCCATCTCATCTGTCCCAATTATACGCCCCAAAAGCGCTGCTCGGCAGGATGCTTGTAGTGGGCGCAGTCCCGGATTGCCTGAGGAACGCCGATTGTCGTAGGCTGTAGCCAACCCAGGCGCCCAACTGCCGCTGCCTGGGAGTGTGGCCGAGCGAGCGGACCGCACCAGGATTTTGTTTACCGCACGAACCCAGCAGCACAGGGGGCCGGCTGGCGCGGCACAGGCTCTCCGGAACCCAGCACTCAGAGGAGATGGGATGCATTGGTGGCTGCCCGAAGTAGCGGCAGGAAGGTTCTCTGCCCACGGATCAGAAGGTTTCTTACGGCTGATCCCGTCCGAACTTCCGGTGATCGGAAGCATCCCGTGGAAAGTTCCCATTGAGTGATCTGACAAACAGCGCGGGCCGGCCGCGATCGAGGATTCTGAGCATCCTGGGTTACGGGCTGGCCACCATTTTTTTCCTCTGGGTGCTCCGCTATTTCCACGTGGTCAGTTTCCTACGTGATTTGGCGGAGGTCGATTGGAAATGGGTGTTGTTAGGAATGGGTTTCGATGTCCTCAGCTACGGCATTCAGGCCATGCGCTGGCGATTTCTGCTGACTCCTTTCGGAAAGGTGCGACTGACTCGTTCGATTCGTGCCGTGTACTCGGGCTTATTCGCAAATCTAATCTTTCCCTTGCGCCCTGGCGAGGTCCTGCGCTCCTACCTTTTGTCAGATTCCGAAAGCATCACTCTCGGGCGCGTGCTCGGCTCGGTCGGAGTTGAACGCCTCGTGGACCTCGTGATTGCGACGGCGTCGCTCGCCGTCGTATCGCTTTTCGTCGATTTGCCGAGGCGGTTTCAGAGGGCTGCGGACACACTGGGGATCGCCACGTTGGTCGTGGTCACCATCATTGTGATCGTGATTTTCTACCTCGAAATGAAGCTCGGTGGAACGGTCGAACCAACGGTGGCACGGCGGCACTTGCCTGGGAAGGTAATGGGGGCGCTGATTGATCTTCACTCCATGGGGACGGCACCGAGTTTCTATGGCGCGGTCTTTACCTCCCTATTGATCCCATTCTGCCAGGTGCTCGGCCTGTGGTCCATGACGCGAGCCTACGGTTTGCACCTGTCGTTTCTGGCAACCGTGGTTGTCTTGCTGGTGATCAACCTCGGCGTCTCGCTGCCCAACGCCCCGGCGAATGTCGGCGCCTACCAGTTCTTTTGCGTTCTCGGCCTGAGCGTGTTTGACATAGAAAAGGAGACCGCCACAGGCTTTTCGATCTTTGCCTTTTTGGCGCTAACGATCCCGTTCGTCTTTCTCGGTTTCGTGGCACTGCTGCGCAGCGGACTTTCCTTTCACTCTTTGCGTGAAAAACTCAGCAGCTTGCCGAGGCAGGGTCTCAAGCCCAGCACCCAGAGCTGAGGCCTGCTAGCGGATCCGAACCGTCATTGGCACATCGTATGGATTTCCTTTGAAGCCTCACGAGGCGTCCGTTATATAGTTGAATATCTCGGTTCACGGCACCGGAAACTGCCGCTGGTGGGCCTCTCGTCGAGGCGGTATCCTCCGGGCGCGTGCCCCCGTCGGGCTCGCCGCGCACCAAGGACGCACCATGGCTCCAGATATCAACAAGCATCTCGATCGCGCGCGACGCAGCCTGGAAAAAAATAAGCTCCGAGAGGCCGTTTCCGAGTATCAGGCCGTCATCAACGAAGTTCCCGGCCATCACGAAGCCCTGCAAGCCCTAGCCGATATCTATACTCGCTTGAACGAGCCGGCCGTCGCTGCCCAGTATTACGGAATTCAGTTTGACCGCCTTTTGGAAGCGGGTGACCATACCAAGGCCTCGGCCATCTTCAGCCGCTTTCTCCGTCCCTTTCCTCAGCCACCCGGACGGCTTTTGCAGTATGCAACGCTGCTGCAGAAGCAGAACCGCATTCCTGAGGCTGTTGAGCAGTTCGGCGCCGCTGCAGAGCTGTTCCTCGAACAGCAACGCGGCATCGAAGCCTTGGCGTGTTACGAGAGCATGGCCGTTCTCGATCCCGACAATGCGTCGCGTCACGTGATCCTGGCTGAACTCGCCGAACGGCTCCGGCACGCCGACCTCGCCGCGCGAAGCTTTCTTCGCGCCGGCCAGTTGACCATGGCCGTGGGTGCTCTCGATGAGGCGCTGGAGTATTTCGGTCGGGCTCACCAGCTTTGCCCGCATGACCGCTCCGGATCGCTCCTATTTGCCGACGCCAGGCTACGGAAGGGCGACGCCGAGGGAGCGGTTGGCCTACTCGAACCCCTCGTGCCGAACGACAAAGATACAGCTTATCTTGCTCTCTTCGGCGAAGCACTGCTTCGCACCGGTCGGCTGGATAGAGCGCGGGAGATGTATCAGGCCTACTACCGGCAAAAACCGGACAGCTTCGAGAAGCTCTTCGAGCTCACCGGAGCATACATTGGCGCCGGTGAGGACCTAAAGGGCGCCGCGTTGCTGACTGAAATCAAGGACTGGATGCACGCCGGACGCCGGGGTCTTGAGCTTTCCGCCCAGATGGACCACCTCGCCGCTGCCCATCCGTCTTCCCTACCCCTGGCAGAGACGATTGCACGCACTTATGAGGAGTTAAACCGTGAAACGAAGTACTTCGACGCCCTGGTGCGCCTATTCGATCTCTACTTGGCCGCAAACCGCATTCGGGAGGCTTGCGAAACGCTCGACCGCCTCGTCGATATCGATCCTTACGACTATCGAAACCAGGAGCGCATCCAAAAGCTCGCAGGAAAGGTGGAACCGGCGTTTCTAAACAACATTCTCTCCCGAGTCGCCAAGGCGGCCACTGTCTCAACGCGCACCGAGGGGTTTACCGGGGCCGGATCGGAGGTTGCTGCCACCGCCGCCCCTGTCTCCGAGGAGGTTCGCGCACAGCAGGCTTTGGAAGACCTCATCGTACAGGTGGAAATCTTTCTTCAGTATTCGCTGCAGAGCAAGGCCGTTGAACGGTTGGAGCGGATCGCCGAGCTGTTTCCCGGTGAAGAAGAGAGAAATGAGCGCCTTCGTGCACTCTATGAACGCGCCAACTGGTGGCCCAAGGGCGTGCCGGTAAAGCCGGCCCCTGCTCCCGCCATACCGCCTCCGCCCGCAGAAATTCCGGCGCCTCCCGCTCCCGCCGCGGCTGCGCCCGCCGTCGCCACGCCCGGGCCTGCCGAAACGCATCGCGATCTTGCGGCCATTGCGGAGATGAACCGCCTGATGTACCGCCAGCCGACGCCGCGGGAGGTGGTTGGAGCCACCGCAGCGGAAGTCGGAAAGTACCTCGGGGTGACGCGGTGCCTGATCGCCCTCGGTGCCGCTGGCGAAGCGCAGCTTACGGCGGAGTATTGCGTTCCGGGAGTCGCACCGATCGGTACTTCGCGCATCCAGTCGACGGTCCACCTCGTCTCCCCGATGACGCCGGACCCGTTGGGTGGCATCGAGCTCTCTGCGTCTTCCTGTCTTGGCTTGAGCGAACTCGGGCTCGAGTCTGCCTTGGCCGTACAGCTCACCGACAAAGAGGCTCAGAGCACTTCGGGCATGCTGCTGGTGGGCGATGCGGGCGCAAGAAAATGGAAGCCGAACGAATCCTTCTTCCTGCAAGCCATCGGTGACCAGCTCGTGCTTTCGGTCAGCCACACGCGACTGCGCTCGCTCGTCCGTTCGCTCGCCGTCGCAGACGAGAAGACCGGTTTGCTCGGCCGAGGTGCCTACATCGACTGTCTGTTGGTCGAATCGAATCGAGCGCGCTCCCAGGGCACGCCTCTGTCGCTCGTCGTGCTGCAAATCGATCGCGGCGGCGACCTTCTCCGGCAGCGCGGCGATGCTGCAGTGGAACAGTACATGGAGCAGCTCGCGCGAACCCTTTCTTCGTCGATCCGGCAGACGGACATCGCCGTAAAGTACACGGCTTGGTCGCTTGTCTTCGTGCTGCCCAATACGTCGCTGGAAAGTGCTCGTGCGCTTGCGGAAAAACTGCGCCAAGTTGCAGTCACGGTCGAGACCCCCTGGGGAGCGCCAGATCTCACGGTGAGCGCGATTGTGGCAGAGGCGTCGTCACGGCCCGGGGACGACACCGAAGACCGCGTGACGGAGTGGATCAACCGCGCCGAAGCAGGACTCGAAGAAGCGCGCCAGCGCGGCGGGGACGCGCTCGTGCCGCTCGCAACTCCCTAAAGAAACCACGGGTGCTGTGTGACCTCGGTCGATTCGAAATCAAACGGATGGCGGGGCCGACTGAACAGCCAAGGATTGCGCTTTGCCATCGTCGTCAGCCAATTCAACAGCTTCATCACAGACAGACTCTTAGGTGGCGCTCTCGACGCGCTCGACCGCACCGGCGCCTCACGGAAACAAATTGAAATTTTTCACGTCCCTGGATCTTTCGAAATTCCTTTGGCGGCGAAAAAGTTGGCCGCTAGCGGCCGTTTTGATTCCATCATTTGCATTGGCTGCGTCCTGCGTGGGGAGACCTCGCACTATGATTATGTTTGCTCGGAAACGGCGCGAGGCATTCAACTCGCGCAGCTCGATACTGGAGTGCCCATGGCCTTCTGCGTGCTCACCTGCGACACGCTCGAACAGGCCATCGAGCGCGCCGGCCTGAAAGGTGGCAACAAAGGCTATGAAGCGGGGCTTGCCGCCGTGGAAATGGCGGGACTGGTTCAGAAGCTATCGCGGAGGTCGAGGGCCTCTACCTCTGATTCGCGGCGCCGCGGCCACCGCCGATGACGCTGCGGCGCAAATCGCGGGAATTCGCGCTACAAATGCTCTTCGAGTGGGACATGACGCGCCAGGAGCCGGCAAGGGTCGAAAAACTCTTCTGGAAATCGGCGCCCGCGGCAGCTTCCACCCGCGAATTCGCCAACGAACTGTTTGAAGGAGCCGTCCGGCAGGCGGGCGCGATCGATGAACTGATCAGAAGGCTTGCCGAGAACTGGCGGCTGGAGCGTCTCGCGGCGATCGACCGAAATATTCTGCGCCTAGCGATTTACGAACTGCGTGCCCAGACGGCCCCGCCCAAAGTTGTCATCGACGAGGCTCTGGAATTGGCCAAAAAATTCTCTTCCGCCGAAGCCCCCGCGTTTTTAAACGGCATACTCGATGCGGCCCACAAGACTTTTGCCAGCTGAAATGGCCGTACGGGCGCGAAAATCGCGCAGGCTATAGTTTTCTTGCCGACGAAGTAATTTCATCAAGGACGCGCCGGGTCGTTTCCGCGCGTGTCGTTTCCGCGTACACACGCAGCATCGGCTCGGTCCCCGAGGCGCGGACCATAGCCCAGCCAATGTCACCGAGATAGACTTTTACTCCATCCAGGTTTTCCCGTCGAACGATCGGCCAATCTAGAAGGTGCGAGAACTTCTGATCGGAGAAATGGGCGATGGCCTTTTCCTTTTGGCCGTCTCGAAGCGTGAGGTCCACTCGACCGTAGTGGTGTTCTCCAAACTCACCCTGGAGCATCGCGACCAACTCGCCGAGGCGCTTGCCGTGCCAGGCCATCACTTCGGCCAGCAGCAGAGCGCTCACCGTAGCGTCGCGCTCGGGAAGATGCAGTTTCGTGGCGATTCCGCCACTTTCCTCCCCGCCGAGTACCACATCGCTTTCCAGCATTCGATCACATATGTATTTGAAGCCGACAGGTGTCTCCCAGACCTTACGGCCGAGCTTTTCCGCGATCTTGTCGATCATTTTTGTGGTCGAAAAGGACTTGACCACGGCGCCCGTCAGCCGACGTGCTCCAGCCAGATGCCAGAAAAGAATCGAAAAGATCTGGTGCGGTGTAACAAAGGTACCGTCGTGATCGATTGCACCGATGCGGTCCGCGTCGCCATCGAAGGCAAAGCCCGCGTCATAGTCGCCTTGGCGCATAGCCTGCCTCAACGCTTCGATATGCGGCTCGATCGGCTCTGGGTTCACACCGCCGAAGCGCGGATCGCGATCGCCGCGAATTTCGCCCGCCTCAATCGCATGACGCTGAAACAGCTCCAGAAGAAGGCCGCGGCCGGCTCCATGCATGGGGTCGATCAGAAAACGAAGCCCCGATTGACGCAGCCGGTCCCAATCCACGAGTCGGCTGAGCGTCGAGAGATACGGTGTACGCACATCCAGCGATTGAACCAGATCGAGGCGGGGCACAAGCGCGGGAACGCCATCGCGCAACACCTTAAAGAGCTCGCTTTCGACCTGCGCCACAATGGCGGACGATGCCGAACTTCCGTAGCTCGCCTTGAGTTTGACGCCATTCCAGCGGTACGGATTGTGGCTCGCCGTGATTTGAATGCCGGCCGCAGCGCCCCGCAGCCGGACCATCAAAGACAGGGCCGGAGTGGGGCAGGCCTCCATCGCAAGCCACACGGGCGTACCGGTCGCCGCGACCGTTTCCGCAGCCACGCGGGCGAAACGCTCCGAACCAAACCGCGTGTCGTAGCCCACGAGCACGCCGCGGCCGGGCTTTTCAGCGCGCACCACGTAGCGAGCGATTGCGTGCGCCACCTTGCGCACGTTTTCGTCCGTAAAATCCTCATCGATTATGCCGCGCCAGCCGTCGGTGCCGAACTGGATTGCGGCCGAAGCGCCTTTTCCAGTGTTATGTGGATGAGCCAGCGACGCCTCCTTGTCTGTCGAATATCCTAACTCGGGCTTTCCTCGCTCTCATGACTGAAAACGAACCAGCAATCACGGAGGATTGCAAATAAGAACACGATGCTACAACAAGCTGCGCCTCCCTTCCTTCTCCAGCCACTTCACGATCCTGCCAACATCTTGCGAACGGTCGCGCGCCGAAACGAGCAGGGCATCCTCGGTGTCGACGAGCACGAGATCGCTCACGCCGATGGCGGCAACGAGTTTCTTCGGGCTCCAGAAATAGTTGCCAGCGGCATCAAGCACACACAATGGACCGGCCGACACGTTTTGACCAGACTTCTCAGCGAGCAGCTCGTAAACCGCAGCCCAGGAACCGATGTCGCTCCAGCCAACGTTTGCCGGAATCACGCTGACTCGTGATTTGCCTCGCACGCGTGTGGCGGGCTCCATAACGGCGTAGTCGATGGAAATGTTTTCCAGGCGAGGGTAAATGCGGCGCAGCACCGAGTCGTATCGCCGCGTGCCGATGGCGCCGGCCAGCTGGCCGAGCGCGCCATGCGTCCGAGGAAGGAACCGTTCCAGATTTTCAAGAAATGTGGATACGCGCCAGAGAAACATTCCGGCGTTCCAGAAATACCTCCCCGATGCCACGTAGCGGCGCGCCTCCGGTAGGGCTGGTTTTTCCGTGAAGCGCCGTACGGCATAGACGGGCACGCCCAGCGAACGGGCCGTCGAAGCGCCCCGCTCGATATAACCGTATCCGGTTTCAGGGCGAGTCGGCGGAATGCCCAGCACGACGAGATTGCCCGGCGTACGCGCTTGGTTGAGCGCCGCCCGGAGAAGCCTTCGATATCGCGCCACGTCGTGAACGTAGGCGTCCGACGGCAGAACGGCCATAAGCGCGTCGCCGTGCAAGCGCGCCAGGTGAATAGCCGCGAGGGCGATGGCTGCAGCGGTGTTGCGTCCGACCGGCTCGGCAAGGATGTGCGACCGAGGAAGGGTGTGGAGTTCGCGCCGGACAGCGGCGGCCTGTTCGCCATTTGTGACCACCCAGATGTTGCGGGCAGCCACCAAGGATCCGAGGCGTGCCGTGGCTTGCCGCAGCATGGTTTCGCGGCCAACAATATTGAGGAGTTGTTTCGGGCTGCGCGTGCGGCTGCGCGGCCAGAAACGCGTGCCGCGTCCGCCCGCAAGCAATACGGCGCAAACAGGCAGCCCCTTCGGGCGAACCCGAGCCACCCCCCGTTTCACACGTGTACCAAGCTCAGCCACTGTGCCTCGCTCACGCCCCTCTCGGAGAGCCTCTGTTTTAGCTCCTTCAAATCGCCGGGGACATAGGTCCTTAACAGAGAGGTACGGACCTCGGGCAGGAGCTCGAATGAGCCGAGCGCCGCGGGAATCAGCCACACCTCGGCAGGTCGATACGCTGCGCGCTGGGCGCCCCAGCCGATATGGCCCCGGCCTTCGAGGAAGACGAGCAGGTCGAATCGCTCCGGCAAACTCGCAGCTTCGACCCCCAAAGCAAACGACCAATGCTCGGTCGCAAAATACCGGCACACAGCGTAGTGCGTTTCGGCAAGGTGGCCGCGCTTCGTAGCAACGGGCGTGATCTTGCCGGCCGATTGTTTCCCGAACCGCATAACGTCGAGTGCTTTCTCGATGTGCAGCGGGCGTGATTGCCCATTCGCGTCGCGACGATTGTAGTCGTATACCCGATAGGTGAGATCGGATGACTGTTGAATCTCGCAAAGCACGAACCCGGGTCCAATGGTGTGCGCCGTTCCCGCAGGAACAAAGATCCCATCGCCAGGCCCGAGAGCAATCGCGTCGAGGCAGTTTTCAGCGGTGCCCTCGGAGATCGACCGAGTAAAATGCTCGCGCGTCACATCGGACTTCAAGCCCACGAGCACTTTCGCTCCCGGACGCGCCGCGACAACGTACCACATCTCTGTCTTGCCGCGGCCGCCGGCAGCCTGCTCGTGGCGTGCGGCGTAGGCGTCGTCTGGGTGAACCTGCACCGAGAGCTTGTCTTCGGGAAAGATGAATTTTACAAGGAGCGGAAAATCGCTGCTGCGCTCAAGCGAGGTTCCCGCCCAGTCTGACGATATATGTGGCCAGACTTCGCCAAGGGTTTTTCCCTCAAACGGCCCATTGGCAAAACGGGACTCGTTCCCCGTCATCCAAGCCTCGCCGATGGGCTCGATGAGATTCGACATTTCCGGGAAAAATGGTGCAAGCGAACGAGAGCCCCAAGGCCGCGGACTGAACACGGGTTCCAGGCGCGCTGGACACAGCGTCATCGAGTTCTGAAAGCGCTCACTTCGCTTGGGCAAAGAAGCGGGTCATCCGCCGTAATCCTTCGTCTATGCAATCCATCGAAGTAGCGTAGGACAGCCGCAGGAAGCCGGGCGCGCCGAAGCCTTCTCCGGGAACCAGGGCCACGTGCTCGCGCTCGAGCAGTTGACTGGCGACGGCCGCCGAGCTGTTCAGTTCTCGATAGAAGCAGCCGGAGACGTCCGGGAAGACGTAGAACGCCCCCGCCGGCGCCGTGCACCGAACGCCCGCAATGGCGCGCAGTCCGGCAACGATGCGCTCGCGCCGCCGCGCATATTCGGCCAGCATAACCGGCACTGAGTCCATCGGTCCCGTCATAGCAGCCATCGCCGCATATTGCGCAATCGATGTCGGATTCGAAGTGGACTGACTTTGCAGTTTGGTCATCGCGGCAATCAATGGCTGTGGCGCGAGCGCGTACCCGATGCGCCAGCCGGTCATGGCAAAGGTTTTGGAAAGCGACCCGATCACGATGAGCCCCGGTTTTGAGTCGGGGACGCTCGCAACGGAGTACGGCTTTTGATCGCCATACGTAAAGTGCGAGTAGCATTCATCCGTCATCAGCCAAACCCCGTTACGTTGGCAGACCTCCAGAATCTTCCGTAGCTCGCTCGGGGGAATCACGCCGCCCGTCGGATTGCTCGGCGAATTGGCGATGACGATGCGTGTCTGCGCTGTAATCGCCCGCTCGACTTCGGCCGCATGCATGACGAAACCGTCCTCGGCGCGCGTTTCGATGATGACGGGCTTGCCGCCGGCGTATTTCACAATATCCGGATAGCTGACCCAGTACGGCGCCGCGAACACAACTTCGTCTCCCGGATTCACCAGCGCACAAACGGCGTTGAAAATCGCCTGCTTGCCTCCGACCGTGACCACGCACTCCGCAAACTGGTAGGAGGAACCGAGCTCTCTTTTGTGCCAGTCACAAACCGCCTGGCGCAGTTGCGTGATACCCGGAACCGGCGTGTACTTGGTCCGATTCTCCTCGAGCGCACGTATGCAGGCGCGCTTGATGTGCTCCGGTGTGGGGAAATCGGGTTCGCCCGCGCCGAAGTCTGCGACGTCGACACCTTTTGATTTCAACTGGTCCGCCGCCTGCACGACCATCATTGTTGCCGATGCGGCAATCCGATTGACCCGATCGGAAAGCGGGAAGGTTGCTGCGGTCTTCACAACGGTAGCCGGTTCCATGAACGATCCCCTCTAGATTTCTCGCTCTATCTTAACCGACTTTCGAGCGGAGACGCTCCTCCACAATCGGCGGGACCAGTCCTTTCACCGGACCTCCCAGACGGGCGAGTTCCTTGACCAGGCGGGAACTTAGGTAGCTGTAGGCTTCGCCGGGCAGCATGAACACAGTTTCGATCTGCGGTTCGATCTTGCGGTTCATCATCGCCATCTGCAGCTCATACTCGTAGTCGGACACGGCGCGGATACCGCGCAGGATCACGCGTGCGCCTTGTTCGCGAGCGTAATCCATCAAAAGGCCATCAAACACGCCGACTTCAACATTCTTGAGCTCGAAGGTGACCGCCTCGAGCATCTCAACGCGCTCTTTTACGGGAAACAGCGGATCCTTTTCGAGGTTGCGCGCCACGGCAACGATCAACTGGTCGAAAATCAGCGCCCCTCGCTCGATCAAATCCAAATGGCCGTTCGTCACGGGATCGAACGAACCGGGGTAGACCGCAATGACGGGCTTTTTCGCTTCCGAGGCCATCGTAAACGCGATTCTAACCTACATTGCTCAGCTACCGGGTATCTCCGTTTTTCGGTGTTGCTTGCTGCTTGTTATATGCGTCCCAGGAAATCGAGATCAGATAGGCGTGGATCTGATCGGCGTCCGCCGCGCTCAGAACATCGTTCCAGGGCGGCATCCCGGCATTGATGAGCGCCCCGTCGAGCACAATTTGATGGAAAGCCTCGTGCGTTTCTCGACTCATTCGGCGCAGATCGGGAGCGAGAGTGCCGGGTAGGTTGAGATGGCACGAGCTACAGTGCGCCTTGAAAAGATCCCCGCCCTTCTGAATCGTTTCCGCTGACGCGGTGAGGGGAGGCGGCTCGGGAATCGGTAAAACGGGAGGCAGCCGCGGCGGCATGGGCGTGGGTCCACCGTCCAATCGGAAAGCGATGATGCGGCCTTCGTTTCCCCGCTGGTAGGCAGCGCTCGAAGGATGCTGAAAATTCCATCCGCCGCCGCCCCAAGCTGCCATCACGGCAACGTATTGCGTGCCGTCGATACTGTAGGACATCGGGCCCGCGCCGATCGAAGTGCCTACCTCGATGTCTTTCCTTTTCTCTCCTGTGAGAGCGTCGTAGGCGCAAAAATGGCCGGTTCCCGTGCCCTGGAAGACCAGCCCGCCGGCCGTTGCTAGCACGCCCGGGCGGTCCCACCAATCCGACATGGGCACGTCCCAGATAATTTTGCCGCGCAGCGGGTCCCAGGCGCGCAGAAACGCTTTGCCGGAAAACAGTCCTTCCTGGCCGTTCTCAATCGCCGGGATATAGACCAGGCCCGTTTCGGGGTCGTAGGACATCGGATTCCAACTGTGTCCGCCCATCGGCGAAGGAGAGATGAATCTCTTTCCGTTCCACGAATATTTGTACGATCGCGCATCGGGGGCTTCGACGGGGCGGCCTGTTTGGAGATCGACGTGGTCGGCCCAGGTCACCGGAACATATTTTTCGGCAGAGAGCACTTGGCCCGTTTGGCGGTCCAAGATGTAGAAGAATCCTGTCTTGGAGGCCTGCATCAGAACTTTCCGGACCCGGCCCTCGATCTTTAACTCGGCGAGGATAATCTGCTGGACCACATCGTAGTCCCACTGATCGCCGGGCGCCTCCTGGTAATACCAAACCAGGCGGCCCGTCTCGGGATTGAGTGCGAGGAGGGAGGCGATGAAGAGGTTGTCGCCGCCCGCAGGGCTTCGCCGCGATTGGTCATAGAAGGTGCCATTGCCCGTTCCGAAATAGAGCAGATTTAGCCCAGGGTCATACACCATGTCGCCCCAAACGGTTCCGCCTCCGCCCATGCTCCACTGGCTTTTCGGATCCCAGGTCTTGGCGGCCATTGCAAGCTCAGGGTTTTCGTACGGCTGGGAGGGATCGCCCGGGACAGTATAAAAACGCCAGGCCAGCTTGCCGGTGTCCAGATCGTAGGCGCTGACGTAACCCCGTGCGTCGTATTCGGCGCCGGCATTTCCGATCACCACGACTTTTCCGGCCACTTCCGGTGCGCCTGTACTCGTGTAGGCGCGCTTATGATCGACGAGGGTGTCAACCTTCCAAACCATCCGGCCTGTGGTCGCATCCAGAGCAAAAAGGTGGCCATCGAACGAAGCCGCGTAGACCTTGCCCTTCCACACGGCGACGCCGCGATTGACTTCATCGCAGCAGGCGCGCTGATTGACGCGGAGATCATTCTTTGGATCGAACGTCCACAGTTCTTTGCCTGTCTTAGCGTCCAGCGCGTAGACCTGGCCGACGGAGCCGGATGTGTACATCACGCCGTCGACGACAATCGGGGTTGCTTCCAAGCCCCGTATGGTGTGGGTGTCATAGTCCCAGGCGAAACCGAGACGGCTGACGCTGTCCCGGTTGATCTGTGCGAGAGGCGAATAGTGGCCATTGCCCAGGTCGCGCCCGGTGGCGAGCCATTGGTTGGGATCTTTGTCGGCGGCGAGCAGGCGCTTTAAGTCAATCTGGCCCCGCGGCTGGGCACCGGTTTGTCCTGCACGAGCTGGCAAACGGTGGGTGCCGGCGAGTAGCACGACGACGCCCATGACAGAAACGAGCGCGGATGAAGGCTTCACCATCGAATTCCCCCACGGATCAACCGCCCGGATTTAGTTGGACGGATATTGAATCCAAGGCGACGGCATGTTGTATGGGACGCCGATAAAGACAGCCTCAATCTGCTGAATCTTGCCGTCACGAATCTTGAAAAGTTCCAACAGACACAGCGTACTCGGGGTTCTCATGGGGGACTTGATCGGCGTGCCGTCGGTCAAGGTGAAGTTTTCGAGCCGGCCCGCGTGATCGATAAACCCGGCGGCCATCACGAGTCCACGCTCTTGATCGACCAAAAAGAAGCGCCGGTCGCGCACCCGGTCATCGTAGCGGTAGTTGCCGAGCTTGAACTGCTGCGCACATCCTAAATTGGCCACAGGAATAATTTTGACCAGATCGGGGTTGTGCGTCGTCTGCAAGCCATTCTCGACTCGATTACAATTATCATCGAACTGGGTGAAAAGGACGCCATCGTTCAACTGCAGTGTGCTGAAGTAGCCGTCGACCAGTGCAATCATGCGCTCGCGCGGACTGCGGGCCTCGGGAGGAAGAATCTCATTGAGGATCGGCTTATCCACCATTACCGGTTTGGCCGGGAAAGGTCCACTCCCCTCATTCCGCCGGATGAGGGTCTCGGCCTCAACGATTTTGTCGTCCGAAACCTTCAGGCGCAGCGCGAAGACCGATGTCGCCGTGGACTCATTGACGATCCCGTAGAAGCCGACCTCGCCATTGGTTGTGTCGGCCATGCGCAGATCGTAATCGCCGAGGCCCGTAATGGTGCCCCACACACCGTCGCCGATCCTCATCATCACATTGTTTTCTGAGTACCTAAATCCCTTGGCCAGCGGCAGACGCGATGGATCCTTGGCTTTGAGCGCGTGGAGATACTGATCGAGAAAGCCATACAGGCACTGGCGATCGCAGCTGGGCGGCATCTCATTCACCCCGCCGGCGGCGAAAGCATGAGCCCAGGAAGCGTTTAGAATTACCAGCGCCAGGCACGCACCCGCGCCCCACAAGATTTTCCGCATGATTTTCCCCTCCCCATCAAACGGCGGGAAGATACTACAAAATGGCTCCGAGCGAATCCGAAATCACCGCGACCTTAGATCGCGCAAGAGGCGGGGGACTTCTGCCCAAGGAAGGGCCAAATCCAGCTCCCCAAAAAGCAGTGGTGTTAACGGCGGTCGAGCGCGGGATGGCGGACATCGCGGCCGGCCACAAAGTAGATGACATCCTCGGCGATATTTGTGGCGTGGTCGCCGATACGCTCCAGATTCTTGGCCACCAGAATCAGCTCAAACGCAGCGAAAACCACGGCTGAATTCTCCATCATGTAGGTCAAGAGTTCACGGAAGAGCTGGTCGCGGAGACGGTCGACCTGGTCATCCCGCATGAGCACGTTGCGGGCCAGTTCCGGATCGCCCCGGACGACGGCATTGAGGCTGTCGCGCACCATTCCCTCGGCCAGTTCGCTCATGCGCGGAAGGTCCACATAGGGCTTCACCTGCGGGTGTCGCAGAATGCGCATCGCCGATTGCGCGATGTTCACCGCCTGGTCGCCAATGCGCTCCAGATCGCTGTTGATGCGGGTGACAGCGAGCAGAAACCGCAGGTCTGCGGCCATGGGTGCCTGCAAAGCAAGCAGGCGCTGCACGCGGTCATCGATCTCGATTTGCATTTCATTGATGGCGTCTTCCTCAGAAAGAACCGCTTCGGCCAGATTTTCATCCGCATCGAGCACGGCATGAACGGCCTGATGAACGGCCCTTTCCGCGAGGCTTCCCATCCACAAGAGGCGCTGCTTGAGCTCCTCGAGATCGCGTTCGAAGTGGCGTTCCATAGCTCGAGAACTCCCTCTGAGCGATAGTGCTCAAAGTCCCCGGAAAATCATCCAAACCGACCGGTGATGTAGGCCTCAGTGCGGGGGTCCTGAGGCGTGGTGAACAGCTTAGAAGTCTCGTTGTGCTCGATCAGTTTCCCATCGAGCATAAACGCCGTGAAATCGCTAGCGCGGGCCGCCTGTTGCATATTGTGCGTCACGATCGCCATGGTGCAGCTATCTTTTAGTTGAAACATCAGCTCTTCGATCTTG
>CAYOXF010000070.1:0-33117 GCA_964407845.1 uncultured Acidobacteriaceae bacterium
CGATGTGGGCGATGATGCAGAAATTCCGAATGAACCGGGGATCCATGTATTTTCGTGCGGAGCGCAGAGCAGCAGGGATGGCGCCAAGGGCGCAGCCGCCGCGTCCCTATCGAGTGTGCCACAGTTCCGAGCGTCCAGCTAGCAGCGCGCGAAAAGATTGGCTCTGCTTTCACGAAGCGCTTGGAGCGCCTGTCGAAGTCTCCCTTAAAAGCAGCCTCAGCTTCTCCGGCTCAGAAACGGGCGGATAGCAGGTCCTGTCGATGCACACAAAAGCCCGTGCCTCCGCCGCATCCACGTGGGGCAAGGTCTCGTCTAGTGCCGCCGGCAAAGGGCTGTTGGTGAGCCGCTCCGGCGTAACCCGTAGGACTGTCTTGCCAAAGCGATACACTGAGTGCGCAGCCCTGTCCAGTGCCTTGGCCGTCTCATCGCCGGTTGCGCCTGTAACGATGACTTCCAATGGGTGGCGCGCATGAAGCAGCGCCGCGAGCGCATAGGTGGAGGCGAAAAGCCCATACTGCGGAATCGGGCCGATGAACGCCTCCAGCGTCCGTTCTGCCCAGGCGCGGTAGGACGCTTCGCCGGTGAGCGCGTAGAGGCGATTGAGCACGATCGCCGCGATGGAGTTTGCTCCAGGGGTCGGTGAGTCCTGCAGGGGCTTGCGGCGCACATCGATTCCGCCCATCGTCTGAGCGTCCTTCGCGCGATCGAAGAATCCGCCGCCATCGGGATCGCCGAAGCGCTCGACGGCCCGCCGCATCGCCCGTTCGGCCGTGTCGAGATAGCGTCGGTCCAACGTCGCTTCATAGGCATCGAGGAGCGCGGCTGCCGCAAAAACTTGATCGTCGAGCGAGCCTTCCAGTCGCGGTCCACCGAGACGATGTAGAAACCCCTTCGACTCCTCCCAGGCCTCGTTGAGGATGCGCTCAAGCGTTCTGAGCGCAAATTCCCGGCAGTCGGCGCGATCGAGGATATTCGCGGCTTCCAGATAGGCCGATGCAAACATCGCGTTCCAGGCGACGTAGAGCGTTGTATCGACGGCCGGCGTGGGACGTCGCTTTCGCCGCGCCTCAAGCAGCTTGGCTTTGGCCCGGGCCAGGACGACCACGGCCTGGTCCGCACTCATTTTCAGCTGCCGGCCAAGGCCTTCGATGGGTTCTCTGATCCATAGAACATTCCTCTCGGCATTGTGATGCATCTCACCGCGCGGGCCGACGTCGTAGTAGAGCTCCGCGACCCGTGCTTCGTCGGGCGTGAGAGCGGCGCGCAACTCCGCCTGCGTCCACGTGAAACAGTCGCCGTCGTCGTCGAGCGTTTGATCAGCATCCTGGCTTGCGTAGAAGCCGCCGCGATCAGGATCGGAAAGCACTTCGCCGACCCACCCGATGATTCCCTCCGCTACACTCTGAAAGTTCGGCCGCCCGAGCACTTGAAAACCGTGCAGGTAATTCTTCAGCAGCTCGGAATTGTCGTACGACATCTTTTCGAAATGTGGTACGCACCAGCGCTCATCGACCGAGTAGCGATGAAATCCTCCGCCGATCTGATCGTGGAATCCTCCGGCGGCCATTCCCTCCAGGGTGACCTCGGCGATCCCCTCGAACTTTCCGGCCTCGGGTCCATAGGTGCGCTCGAGCACGAGATCGATGGCAGAAGAGTGTGGAAACTTTGGAGCGTGGCCAAAGCCTCCGTGGGTTGGATCGAACCGGTTTACGATCGCCTCCATGACCCGATCCACGACGCGTACATCAAAGGCTCCCCGTGCGTCGTGAAACAGCTCCGCTTTTGCCACGGCCTGTTCGAGTCCGCGTGCCGAATCGTCCACTTCCGTGCGGCGGTTCTGGAACGCATCGGACACAGCAGCCAGAATGCGCTTCAATCCCGGCCGGCCCATGGCGTCCTCGGGAGGGAAATACGTTCCGCCAAAGAAGGGTTTCCCTTCTGGCGTTAGAAACGCAGTGAGCGGCCAGCCACCTTGCCCTGAGATTGCGCCGATCGCGGATTGATAACGCGCGTCCACATCGGGCCGCTCGTCGCGATCAACCTTCACCGCGATATAGAGCTGATTAATCAGTCTGGCAATCTCTGGATTTTCGTAGCTCTCGCGGTCGATTACGTGGCACCAATGGCACCAGACCGCGCCAATGTCGAGCAGGATGGGCTTGCCTTCAGCGCGCGCTCGCTCGAAAGCCTCCTCACCCCACTCGTGCCAATCGACCGGCTGATGCGCGGCAGAGCGCAGGTAGGGGCTCGCAGAATCCTTCAGTCGATTTTCTGTCGTTTGAGTCATTCGCAACGCACCGAGCGCCGCCTCTCGACACTTTCGTACAGATGAAGGCAGCTGACTTAGGAAATGAGCGCGGTTGGATTGGTCACGCACATGCGGCGAACCTCCGCCGTGCGGAAACCCGCATCGAGCATCTTCTGCGCGAACATGGCGAAGCCATCAGAAACGGGCGGATTGATCGTCTGCCCCAGATCGGTTGAAAGCACGACGCGCTCCGGGCCAACCTTGCGCACGCTCTCGAAATAGACCTCCCAGGGAGCTTTGTTCGTGTACATCGTCGTGAAGCAATGCTCGATCATCGCGCCCAAATCGGCCAGCTCGACCTGCTCGGCCGCCGTGAGATTCTGAGAGGGGAATTCGGCGTGCGTGACGAGGACACGCTTCAGCCCCATTTCTTTGCTCGTCTTTACCAGCGCGTGAATCTCCTTCTTGCCCAAGTGACCGGTAGCAAGAATCATGTCGTGCTTGCCGATCAATTCCAGGCAACGGCGGGCGGTCTCATGGACCTTGCCGTCTCGCCCAAGGACGGTCAGCGGCGGTGGCGCGATGCCCGTCGAGGAAAGTTCACGTTGAATCTTGGCCCAAAACGGCAGCTTGTCCGTCGGGCCGTCGCTGCGGCCGGCGGTTTCGTTCTCGGCATCTACGGTAGGCATCCAAACAATCTTATTGCCTGAGCGACCGGCGATCTCAAGCGCCACGGGGTTTAGTCCTCCAACGCTGTGGTTGAGGGTGATCGCGCCGAACGCTGTGATGCCCGGGGATGCTTTGGTGACCACCTTGGCGCGCTCATAGGTGGGCGCGTAATGCGACTTCAGCACAAATCCCTTGAGCTTGCGCGCAAGAAATTCCCTGGCGAGGTCCAGATCATCGATGCGCCGCGCGATCACGTCCGGCGCGACGTGAACCTGCAGGTCATACCCTCCCTCGATCGCTTCCCAGGCGGCATCGCTGACTCGGATCGGCGCAGCGGCGGTTTCTGTGGCCATGGCTCTGTTTACTCTCCTTGTCCAATATGGCCCGCTACTGTTGCAGCCGCCTCGCCCGGTGTCAAGCGATGGATCCGATCTTGCCCGAGAGGGGAGCTACTGCAGGGGGCTGTTGTAATCGGCGTCACGCGGATCGATGGGCTTTCGGCCAGCGAAGCCTTCATCCTGACGGTGGTAGAAGCGAATGCGGTCTTCGCCCAGTTTCCAGCAGAGGTAGACTTCTTCGCCGTCGATCCGCGCGGGGAAATCGAGCAGGCCGACTTCGAGGTCCTTCACGATGCAGCCGGTCGAATGAATTCGTTCCAAGGCCTCGCGGATGGTTTCCTCGACCCGGTTGCGCTCGATGCGCAACTTCGCGGCATCTTCGTAGCGGACCATTAACCCGCCGGAGCGTTGGATGCGCTCGGCCAACTGGCCGAGTTTTTCCTCTAAATCGCCGAGCTTGCGGCGTGACTCAATCGCCTCGATCAGAGTCGGCTCAAGCTGGAGCCGCAGGCGTTCGGCTTCCCGTAGTGAAAACAATTTGGATTCTTCGTCCGCCATAGGTTGTTTATTCTACCGCGGAGTTGGGAGCGGCGCGATCGTTTGCTCAACCTCCGATCGAAACCATCGTGCGCGAAGGCGGCACGAAGCCAGGTTCGTTGATCGGGTGCCCTCGCTCTTTCTGAGCGACAATGGCGAGAATTTCTTCGCGGATTCGGCCGTCGCTCGCGCCGCCGCGCAACAAAAATCTGAGGTCGTGATCCTCCTTGCTGAACAGGCACGTCCGCAGCTTCCCATCGGCCGTCAGTCGCAGGCGCGAACAATGTCCGCAGAAGGGTTCCGAGACCGGAGAGATCAGTCCAATTTCCCCGCGCCCATCAACAAAGCGATATTTGCGAGCCGTCTCGCTTCGCCCATGTGGGATCGGCTCGAGAGGCCACAGAGCCTGAATACGACCGTATACCTCTCGTCCCGTGACGACCATGTCGCGCGTCCATGCGTGATCTTGATCAAGAGGCATGAATTCGATAAAACGCATAATCAAGCCGCGTTCGCGCGCGAATCTGGCAAAGGCCTCCACCTCATCATCGTTGATGCCGCGAACCAATACGGCGTTCACCTTCACGGGCCGCAGCTCCGACGCCTGCGCTCGGTCAATCCCGGCAATCACTTGATCAAACGTTTTCGTGCGGGTGATCCGCTCGAACTTTTCGCGATCGAGCGAATCGAGGCTGATGTTGATGCGGTTCATCCCCGCGGCCACCAAAGCATCCAAGCGCTCCGCGAGCAGGTAACCGTTCGTAGTCATCGAAAGGTCTCGCACGCCGAGGGCACCAAGCCGAGCTATGAACCGCTCGACTCCGGGGCGCACCAGAGGTTCACCACCCGTCACCCGCACCTTGCGAATGCCCATGCCAACCAAAAGGCGGACCAGCCGCTCATATTCCTCCCATGCCAGCAGTTCCTCTGCCGGCCGATGTGTTTCTGGGTTCGCTGAACGGCAATACACGCACCGGAAATTGCAGCGATCGGTGACCGAAACGCGCAAATCGGTGATTTCTCGGCCGAATTTGTCTGTAAGCGGCATCGGCTTTGCGGGATCTACCCCCCAAACAAAAAGCCCAAATCCGCATCTGGATTTGGGCATTCGCCCCGAGCACACCGTGCTTCCGGGCGTTCCCCTTTCCAAAAAGACGGATCCATCCGCCAGAGGCGGATCAAAGCAAGGGAGGCACGGGCGTTTCCCCCCGAACCCTCGGCTCGTCGAAAGCAGAAGAGCGTCGCCTCTCAGCCGTGGGATTTCTCTCCTTTAGGCCTGAGAGGTCGGAGAACGTGTTTGATTCTACCTTTCAGCAGGGAAGGGATCAAATCGCCTAAGTCGATGTATTTACATTCTCTGAGCAGCGTGAAACCTATACAGTTCCATACGATCGCAAGACACAAAACTAAGTGCGGAAGCGACTGATGTTGCGGATCTCTTTTCGGTAATCCGGAGCACAAATCTCAACCGTGCGGCACATTTCATAGAGCCGCGAGCGAATGCGCTTCCCCACGCGATCGGTGAGCGAATCATCGATCGCCGTTGGGCGCACTCCCACCGCGCGCGCAGCGATCGATTCCGATCGGTCGGCATCGAGGAAATTGGTGGTCAGCAATGTGACGCGCTTCTCGTTGTAGCGGGTATTCAGAATGTGCCCGACCGTTTCTAAGGCCCACAGGGAGGGCTTGCTCGAGCCAACGTCATCGAGCACTAACAGTTCAGCCTGAAGCACGGGCTCGAGCACGCTCATCTCCGTCGTTTGGCTCTCCGGGTTGTAGCTATCCTGAATGCCTTTGAGCAGTTCGCGATAGTCGTAGAAAAGGCCGCGATGGCCTCTCCGCACAACCTGCTTGAGCGCGGAGACCGCCAGATGGGTCTTGCCGACACCACACGGGCCCATCAGGAGAAGCCCGTGTTCGCTTTCGACTTCACGCACGGGGGAGAATTCTTCGGCGAAGCGCCGCACCACGAGCTTGGCCTGCGACAAGCTGTGATTCCAAGCACTCGATTGCTCGCGCGAGACATTTTCGATTTCGTTGTCGACCTCGTAATTGTCGAAGTCACAGTGGCGATAACGCTCGGGAACGCGCGCTTTCGCCAGGATTCGCTCCGTGCGGTCTCCCACCGTGCAATCACAGGGAACCGCCCAGACCATTTTCGATTCGGTTGAGAGCGCCTCGGCGCCTTTCGTCGTGCGCTCGACCACCTTCCAACCGCTGCCCTGACACAGGGGACAATCTGTTCGCGCCATTTTGCAAGCATATGCGGCCCGTCGAGCGAGCGCAAGCAGACACTCGGCTGTTGAAATCGGCGAGAGCTGTGGAAGTTGACCCGCAAGGCTCTGCGGAGCCGATCGCCGTTGATATATACTCGCCAAGGTTTGACGCGGGAGGCCGCATGCCGAAGTTCCTCATTGAAAGAGAAATCCAAGGTGCCGGGTCCATGCCGCCTAAGGAGCTTCAAGCTGTATCGGAGAAGTCCTGTTCGGTTCTGCGGAACTTAGGTCCGCAGATTCAGTGGGTCACGAGCTACGTCACCGATGACAAAATCTATTGCGTATATATTGCTCCCAACGAACAGATGGTCAGAGAGCATGCCCTGCTTGGCGGATTCCCAGCCGATCGTGTCTCCCAGATTAGGCAGATTATCGACCCCACAACCGCCGAGAAGGCCTGATCACTTCAGCTTGGCCAATACCTCTGATACTTCTCCGAGATCGGGAACTGTCGGAATGTCGTAGTTCTTGAACCAAGCCACTTTTCCGCTGCGATCGACGATGGCAATGGCACGCCCGGTGATGCCTTTGTCCGCCAGATACACTCCGAACTTGTCGGCGACAGCTCCGCGAGGCTGAAAGTCAGCCAGCAGTGGATAATGGATGCCCATTTTTTCCGCAAATGCCTTGTGCGACCAGACACTGTCCACACTGAGGCCTAGCACTTGCGCATCGAGTTGCTCGAAGCGCTTCATATCATTGACGAAGCAAACGTGCTCGTTCGTGCAGACCGGACTCCAATCAAGCGGATAGAAAACGATCACAACATTTTTCTTTCCGCGAAAGTCCGATAGCTTCACTTCCTTCTGGTTTTGATCCTTCAAAGTAAAATCTGGCGCTGTCGTTCCCACTGACGGTGCCATCGCCAACCTCCTCGCCCGCACGAGCGGGTCCCGGATTCAAGATGCTTCCGTCCTGTATGATAGCGGAAGGTTCTCTGCCGGACAAACCGTCCCCGTGCTCGCCAGGAGAAAAGCCTCTCCGCCCCTCTGCCGGAGAGACCGGGTTGTCTACGGTTTTGAGGCCGGCGTTGCGGGAGCAGGCCTGGGTGCAGGCTTCGGAGCTGCTCCGGAGGAGGCTGTTGCATTCTTTACCGGGTAGCTCTGATCATAGAGACGGATGATATCCTGCGTGACGTCAATCTGATTGGCAGCGTAGATGACGGGCGTTTGCTGTGACGACTCATCGAGGATGACCGAATAGTTGTTTTCCTTCGAATATTTATCGATCACGTCGATCATCTTCCGACCAATCCGATTCACCACCTCTTGCTGCGCGTCGTTCGAATCGTCCTGAAATTCCTGCTGCTTCCGCTGAAACAGGCGCGACGATTGTTCATATTGGCGCTGGAGACGCACTTTCTCTTCATCGCTCAGAGTGGTTTGGCCGTTTTGCACCCGAGCACCAAGGTCTTGGATCTGCTTCTGCAGATTTTGAAGCTCGGTCGTGCGGGGAGCAAATTGCGACTGCAGCTCGGCCGCCGCCTGTTTTCCCTCGGCGGTGCCCGCAATTGCTGCCTGTATGTTGATCACCCCCACTTTCGCAGCCGCCGTAGCCGTGCTGCTCGCTTGGCTCCAAGCCGCCGGTATCATCCACAGTACTGCCAGGACTGCAAATGCCGCTCGAATCTTCATTCTCACTCCTTACCTCAAGTAGGTTGTGAAATTGCGGTCAGTCGAAATCGGGCATTATAGCTACCCATTTAGACAGTGGTCAAGCTGCCTGGGTTGCCCCTCAGTGTGGCAGCGGAACCAGCAAAACCTGATTGTTGTCCTCATCTACCACCACGGCCAGGTTCAGGATCGGGTCAATGGCCACCGCGTTCGGACCGAACACCGGCGCCGTCTGTTGCGCGCCTCCCAGACCGAGCACCGTGGCCACCTGTGGCCCCACACAGGCGGGGGCGGCAAGGCTCGGGGGACAAGTGTACGACAGGATGGACGTCGAGTGGCTGATGGAGTTCACCGTTACGAGCGTGCGCGTCTGGTAATTGTAATCGAGCGACGTCGGCCCGATCCCTACAGCCACGGGGGTGGGCAGAAAACTGGTGGGATCAAGAATCACCACCTGGTTTTGCAGGCTATTCGCGGCTAGAAAAACCTGGTTGACCGGATCAAACACGATTCCCGTTGGGTTTGCCAACCCCGATGTGCGTCCCGCCAATGCTCCGCCGTTCGAGAGGTTCAGGAAATCGACGCTGCTGGTCGCTGAAGCGGTGGCCACGGCCGCATAGAGAAACGAGGGGTTCGGATCAATCGCGACCGCAACCGGGTTGTGATCGATCGTAGGCCCTTCGGTGGCTGTCGCCGACGAAAGGATCACGAAACTCACGCTACCCAGCGTTGTCGAGCTGCCCGGATTCGTGTTGGTTATGACGCCCATGGCTGAATCCTGATTGACCCCGACACCGGTTGGCCCGACGCACTGTGCTCCGCACAGAGCCACGGTGACGGGGACCTTCGTTTGGGTGACGTCAACGATCGCTGCGTTGTTGCTTCCATTGTTCGCGACCAGTGCCAGGCCCAAGCGCGGAATCTCAGCGACCCCCTCCGGTTGCGTGCCGACCGTTATGGGCCCTCCGACAACTCCAATGGCTCCAGCCTGTATCTGGTTGGGTCCCACGGGAGTCTCTGGTGTCAGAGCAACCAGTGAAACCGTGCCATCGGTCATGTTGGTGACAATCGCCATGTCGCGATCCGTATCGATCGCCACGCCAATGGGAGACTTGCCCACGGGTACGGGCAGAACAACCGCCAGGTCCGCGACATTGGAAACCGCGCTGCTGGGGTTTACGACTTGTACAGCGAAGTTTCGCGGCACGCTGAGCAAGCCGTCGACGCCGCCGGGCACGATCGCCGTGAGCTGGCGGGAGCTAACGAACGTTGTGACGAGCGGGGTGCCGTCTAAGGTCACTTCAGAACCGCTGACAAAGCCCGATCCATTTACGGTCATCAAAACATTGCCCGCGCTCGCGCCCCCGAAGGCAATGGCAGGGCTCGCCTCCACGATCTGAACGGGGTTGAGCGCCGGCCCGAGAGAAATAAAATAGACCTTATTGTTGGTTCGATCCACCGCGACCGCCTGGTTGCTTACCGGATCGACGGCCACAGCTTGTAGGTTCGCACCACTGCTGAAGCCTCCCACAGTTTGTAGCACCGTACTGTTTTGCAAATTGACGACCACAGCGCTTGCACCAGAAGCATTCCCGCTGACGGCGATCCCCACGCTCTCAAGGGGATTTACGGCCACGGCGCCAAAGCCTTGCTGATCGAATGGCAACCCGCCGCTCGTTACTGCAGTCACGGAAAAATCGAGTAGGGCCACGGTTGCGATCGTGCCAGACTGCGGGTCGCTCACCAAAGCCACATGCGCCTCTGTGTCGATTCCAACCCCTTGTGTGGAGGTGGTTGCGGCAACCGAGCCGATCAACTGGGGCGATCGACCGGCGGGCTGGCCTGCGCTCGGGTTTGTGCCGAGATCAATCAGGCTCACGGCTCCGGCTCCTCCCGGCGTAACCACAGCCCAATTCAGCCGGGGATCAATGGCGACTGCGGGGCTGGGTCCGGTCCCAAATAAAAGGCCATTTCCGCCTCCTACTTGCTGGACGATCACGGGCGTTCCGGTCGACAGATCCAGTACCGTCGCCTGGTTCGTGGAAATGTATGCAACCAGGGCACGGTGCGTGAGCGGATTAATCCCTACGGAAAAAGGAACAGGAGATGTGCTCGCCGGGCCGATCGCTACCGAAAGCGGTGCTCCTACCACCGCCTGCGTTTTCAAGTCGATTGCGGAAACCGTTAGGTCCGCACTATTCACCACCAGCGCAATCGAATCGGGCAAAAGATCGTCCACGGCGACACCCGTTGGTTTGTGTCCGACCGGGATCGCACTTCCGATCGCGCTCATAGTCCCGACGTTGACGAGCGAGACGGTTCCGTCACCGGTATTTGCCACGACTGCGATTCCGTCAGCCCTATCGATGGCGACAGCCGAGGGGCTCAAGCCGACCGAGACAGACGTCGCGCTCGCCGAGGGTGGAATGGCGGCAGGAACCGGTGTGACACCTAGATTCAGAGCGGACTGAGACGGTCGGCCCGGTGCGAGTCCGGAGTTCGTCACGACGACGGGGTATAGGCCCGGAATGGTGAGAGCCCCGCTGGGAATCGCAAGCGACAGCAGGCGGTTACCGGTAACGGTCGCAGTGGCCGATTGTCCATTGAAGGTCGCCGTCGTCGTGCTCGGCGAAAAGAATCCGCCCGTGAGAAGGATGGTGGGAGTGGACACGGCGCTTTGCGGCAAACTGGACGGCAAGGCGCTGACGACCACGGGGCGCACGGGAATGACGCTCAATGCGGCCGTTGAAGTATTGCCGCTCTGGTCCTGAACGCCGACTTCAAGCGTTCCTGCTTGCGCGAGCAGCGCACCGGGAATCGTGGCGCGTATTAAAGAGGCGCTGAGAAAGAAAACGTTGGCGGTCGGAAGTACGACGCCACCGACGACCACATTCGTCGTCGAGGTAAAATTCGTACCTGTCAGATAGACATCCTGTTGCACCGATCCCTGTGCAACTGTCGCAGGGTCGAGGGGCGGCGTGGTCGGTGAGGTCGACAGGGTTGGGGGCGTCTCGGCTGCTATCGTCACGTCGGCGGTCGCCGTCTGGTTCTGGTCTGCGGCAGATATCGCCTGCACCACGGCCACGCCCGTCGCGGCTGGCGCCGTGTACAGTCCGCCCGCAGTGATCGATCCGTTCGGCCCCACCGTGCCGCTTGCCACGCAGTTCGTCGGTGGGGTGTTGGCAGCGCCGGCCGCGCAGACCAACCAGCTGACGGCGGAGTTTGTCGTGCCGGTAACAGTCGCTTGGAATTGAAACGTTTGTGTCGCAGCTAGCGTCGCACTCGACGGAGTGATGGTCACGCGAATTCCGGAGTCGATGATTACGGTGTAGGTGCCAAACTTGGTGGAATCGACGCAGCTGGTGGCCACGATCAAAAAGTCATTTGGTTGTGGGGGTGAAGAAGGGGCGGTGTAGAGCCCATTCAGGGTGATTGTTCCGAATCCGGTCAGTGGGCTGCTAACCCTCGGAATGTTGCCTGTGCACTGCGTGGGTCCGACTCCCTGCGTACAGTTCGTTGGCGCCAAAGTGGTCGAGGCCGTAGGCAGGCAGACCTGCCAGAACACGACCGTCGAGGATGCACCCGTCACCGTCGCTACGAACTGGGCCGAAGTACTCTCGAGGAGCGTGATGGAGGTGGTCGTAGCGCCCGAGGTCGTTGTGGTTACGACGACCAACACCGGCGTACTGTTCCCTCCACAGCCGACCAGCAAGACAACCAGCACTGCCAGTCCCCACGCTCTCATCTTTGTTTTTCCTCCAACCATAGCACCTCAATAATGTACGCGGATTTCTCTTTCCTCAGAAGGTACGGCTGACCGCAAAACGCAACGTGTGCGCCGCCTCATACAAACTCGGCGCGACAATCTGCTGTGACCGGGTCGTGATCAAGAAGTTCTGAAGTTGTGGAACGATCTGTGAATAGTAAACGCCGAGTTGTTGCAGCGCCAGACGCTCATCCGGCGGAACATAGAATGCCCCGAGTGGCGGTTCCACATTCTGGCTAAAACGCAGGTAGTTGTAGGCCCAGTAGATTCGAAACGGCGCTTGGATGATGGGAATCTGAAAACCGATCTCCGGGCCCACGGAAGCGTGCGGATGGAAGTTGGTGCCCGGCGCGATCTGCAGGTTGCGCGGTAATGCGACGCAGTTCGGACCCGGGCAGGGGAAATCCGCGTTCGGGTACTGCTGCGCGAGCACGGCCGAAGCCGCAGGATCAAGCTGCAGCTGTGAGGGGAAACTAATTCCGACCACGCCGAGATCATTGAACAGGCTCAATATGACGTAGTTCTTGATAAGCGGAATCCGGTACTCGAAATTGGAAATGGCCTGGGTGTCGCCGCCGGGACGGGTGGGCACGAACTCCAGCACGTTAAAGGGCATGGTCACGGCGATGGGTTGTCCGAACTGATTCAATCGGCTTGGATCAAAGAAAGTGATATTCGTTGTCGTCGAGTAAGGGATGAACACGAAGGGTGAGACCGTGTAGAAATCGAATCCTCGTATGTCTTGTTCACCGCCTGCGTAAACTCGATTGTTCGGCGGTATCCCCTGGCCGCCGTAACCTGTAACCATGCTGCCCTTGAAGTGCAAGGCGAGGGTGTTCCGATGGTGGTAGGCCGGATGGAAATAGGAGAAGTCAAACACGTTGTTGATCATGTTGACGTTGCCCTGTAGCGGCCCGCCTGCAAAGGAGGCCGCGTAGGAGAGGCTTTTCCCTTGGGTGGGGAACAGCGGGCTATTCCGCGTGTCGTGCGTGAGGGTCCCCGTAACCTGGCTGATGCGAATGCCGTTCAAAGCCGTAGGGCCGGCGACCGAGGTATACTTGGTCAGTTCGAACAACAGCGTGGCCGCTTGGCTGTAGGCCGTGATGTTCGTCGTGGACCATCCATAGCTCAAGCCGATGCGCGTAAAGGATAGTTTGCGCATTGGATAGCTGCCGAACAGGGTGAACCCAGCCGAATCGGTGGTGTAGTTTTCCTGGAGCGCGGGATTGATGGCGATGGGCTGGCCGGTCAAGATGCCTGCCTGACGAGCCTGGTTGTAGTTAAACCTCGTTGCAAAAACCGTAAATCCTGTGGAGATGGGCCGGTCAAACAGATAGGGCTCGGTGAAGCCGAACTGCAGGTTCGTCTGGATGCTTCCAATCTGCGCCGAGAGCGTCAGCGTCTCGCCCAATCCCAGGAAGTTGTTGGTCTGGTAGGAAAAGCCGATGAAAGTCCCCTCCAGCCCGCTCACGCCACCGGAAAAGCTGATGGACTGCTTGCCCTTCTCCTTCACCTTCAGAAGGATGTCCACCGTTCCAGCCTTCACATTGCGCTTCAGCTCGGCGTTTTCCGGCTTGATCGTGTCGAAATAACCGAGCTGGTTCAGGCGCAGAAGGCTGAGTTCCCAGAGACGGTTGTTAAACACTTGTCCTTCGTCGAGCAACAGCTCTCGACGGATGACCTTGTCACGCGTCGTGGTATTGCCTGAAAACTCGATGCGCCGGACGAAGAACTGCTTCTGCTGGTCGAAAACGAGCGACAGGTTCACGATCTTCGTGTCGTCGTGCACGTCGAATTCCGGCTCGGCCGTGAAGTCGATATAGCCGTATTCGCCGTACAATTTCCGAAAAGTGTCAAGCGACTTGCGGATCTTGTCGGCGTCGAAGACGTCGCCCGCCTTCAGCGGAAACACTCTTGCTAGGATCTCTGGCTTAAAGATCAATCCCTGATCCGGGTCCGAGCTACGAAACGTGAGTTTTCCCATCCGGTACTGCGCACCCTCTTCAATCGAAACCGTGATGTTGGTCGCTTTTCCGTGCTGCGCGCCGATGACCGGAATCCCCGGAATGCCTCCGCGGTTCAGGTCGACCGTCTTCAGGCTCTTGACGTCCACCACGACCTTGAAATATCCGTGATCCTGATACAGGCCGCGCACGCCTACTTCGAGATCCTCGTCGAGTTTCGGACGGTTAAACGTCTTGCTCATCACCGGAATCTCGGCGAAACCGAGCGGTATGCTGTAGGGCCGGTCATGTTTCATCGCTCGAATAATCTTCCGCGTTGAGAAGGCGTGATTTCCGACCACGGTGATCGTCCCTACCTTGACCTTGGGCCCCTCGTTGATATTGAAGACCAACTTGACGGCGTTTGTGGCGGGAATGCGCTCGTAGGTGGGCTTGACCGTCGCGAACTGCCGTCCGTGTTCCGCCTCCAATTCCTTGATGATGACTTCGGCTCGCTTGATCTTGGTGGGATCGAACTGGCTTTCGACGCTGAGCCCGACCTTCTTCTCCTTAAACGCGTCCAGAATGTCTGATTCGGTGATCGATTTGTTCCCCTTGTACTCGATGCGGCGAATAATCGGGCGTTCGGTGACGTAAAAAATGACGATCTTCCCGTTCGGATGCTCGGGATCGTCTTCCACCTCCAGACGAACGTCCTCAAAGAATTGCGTGTTCCACAAGGCCTGGAAGTCGCGGCGAACCGCCTCCGGGCTATAAGGGTCGCCCACCCGCGAAAAAATGCGCGCGCGCAACGTGTCTCGTTGAATCCGGCGCGTGCCAATAAAATCGATACGCGTGATGATGTACTGCGGTCCGGCCTCTTGCGGTTGAGCGCACAGAGAATGGTCGAAAGCGGCGAAAAGAACACACAGCACGGCGGCCGCTTGGACTGCGAGCAAAAAAATCTTCCTGCAAGCGGCCATGGTTCCGCTCAAGGCCGCAATATCCCGCCCAAGATTTCTTGCTCCCCCGCCAGATCGAGTTGGACCCGGCTAGCGCGTGTAGGATTCTTAGTGGGCCACCGGGGTTGCTTCCACAACGGGACGAAACGCGAGACCCTCACCGGAGAGGAATACCTCCAGCGTCGCGGGCGTCTGCAATCCGCCCTGAATGAGGGCTTCCGACAGTGGATCTTCGACGTACTTTTGCAGCGCGCGCCGGAGTGGCCGTGCGCCATAATTTCGGTCGCTGCAGGTCTTTTCAAGAATCCACTGGCGAGCCTCAGGCGTCATCGCAATCTGTACCTGGCGATGCACCAGCGTCTCATTGATCTGTCCCACGAGCAGATCAATGATGAGCAGGAGATCGTTGTCCGTCAGCGAATTGAACAGGATCACCTCATCAAGCCGGTTGAGAAACTCTGGATTAAACACCCGCTTCACTTCTCCCATCACCATATCGTCCTGGCTCTTGACCAGAGCGACTTCATCGGCCGACTGGAATCCCAACCCGGACTGCTTCTGCAATTGCCGGGCGCCAATGTTCGACGTCAGGATGATGATCGTGTTCCGGAAATCGACCGTGTTACCAAGACCGTCGGTCAACTGACCGTCCTCGAACACCTGCAGCAGAATGTTGTAAACGTCCGGATGCGCCTTTTCAATTTCATCGAGCAGAATCACAGAATAAGGAGTGCGGCGTACGCGCTCGGTCAGTTGCCCGCCCTCTTCATAGCCCACGTACCCCGGAGGCGCACCGATCAACTTCGAGACCGAATGCTTCTCCATGTACTCCGACATATCGAAACGGATCAGCGACTTCTCGCTGCCGAATAAGAACTCGGCCAGCCTGCGGGCCACTTCGGTCTTGCCTACGCCCGTGGGTCCCAAAAACAGGAAGCAGCCTACCGGGCGGCCCGGGGCTTTCAGCCCCGCCCGGCTGCGCCGGATCGCCCGCGCCAGCGACGTGATGGCTCGTTCCTGGCTGATGATTCGCCGGTGTAGCTCCTCCTCGATGCGCATGAGCTTCTGCTGTTCGTCTTCCTTGATCGAGGTCACTGCAATGCCCGTCCAGCGAGCAACCACCTCTTCGATATCCTCGCGCGTGACCACGCCTGTCGATGAATCGTCGATCTTCAGCTTCTCGCGGAGCGCTCGGAGGTGCTCCTTTTCCTTCCGCTCCTCTTCGGAATAGAACCGCGCTTTCTCAAACTCGTGATTGGCGATGGCCGTTTCCATGCGGTGGGTGATGAACTTGACGCGCTTTTGCACTTCGGCAACTTCATCGGGGAGCATGGCCTGTCGCAGCTTGACCCGCGCACCGGCCTCATCGAGGAGGTCAATGGCCTTATCCGGCAGGAAGCGGTCGGGAATGTATCGGTTCGAGAGGTAGACCGCGTAGCGGATGGCCTCTTCGGTATAGCTGACCGCGTGAAACTTCTCGTAGCGGTCCCGCACGCCCTGCAGCACGCGGATCGTCTCTTCCTCGTTGGGCGCCGAAACCTTGACGGCCTGGAATCGTCGTTCGAGCGAACGGTCCTTCTCCACCGACTTGCGATATTCGGCCGGGGTTGTCGCACCAATGCACTGAATCTCGCCACGGCTCAATGCCGGCTTCAAGATGTTGGCCGCGTCGAGCGAGCCTTCGGCCGATCCGGCACCCACCAGGGTGTGCAGTTCGTCGATAAAGACGATTGCGTTTTGGCTCTCCATCAGCTCCTTCATGATCGTCTTCAGTCGCTCTTCGAACTGTCCGCGGTATTTGGTTCCCGCGACGATCAAGGAGAGATCGAGTGAAAGAATCCTTTTATCCGCCAAAAACGGTGGCACGTCGCCGTCGGCAATCCGCTGCGCCAGCCCCTCGACGATGGCCGTCTTGCCCACGCCCGGCTCGCCGATAAGCACCGGGTTGTTCTTCGTGCGCCGGCACAGGATCTGGATGGCGCGCTCGAGCTCCCGTTCTCTTCCCACGAGCGGATCGAGCTGCCCCTCCATCGCCGCCTGAGTGAGATCGCGGCTAAATTCAGCGAGCAATGAGGCTTCTTTTGGCCGGTTCACAGGCACCTTCTCTCCCGCGTTGCGCGCCATTTCTTCGCGCACGGTGGAAAGCCGCAATCCCCGCTCCTGCAGGATTTCGGCACCAAAGGACTTTTCTTCCCGCAAAACTCCCAGGAGCAAGTGTTCCGTCCCAACGTGTTTGTGACCCAGACGCTCGGCTTCTTCGGCAGCGTAGTTGAGGATGCGCTTGCATTCTTGGCTGAGAGGTACTTCGACAGAGGTGGAGATCCTCTCGCGAACGGTGATACGCGATTCAATTTCTTTGCGGATCGATTCGATGGACCCATGCGTTCGAAGAAAGCGATTCGCCAGGGCCTTGTCCTCGCGCAAAAGCCCGAGCAGCAGGTGCTCGGTCTCGATGTAGGGGCTCCCATACTGGCTTGCCTCGTACCGCGCAAAAAAAATCACCCGACGTGCTTTCTCTGTGTAGCGTTCGAACACGAGTTAGGCATGACCTCCCGGGGGTCTCGCCCCTGGCGAACTCTGTCTAGCGAGCAGTTCCGCGCCCGAAATCAGTTTCCCGTGCTCCAGGGCCAACACGCGGTCCGCGCGCCGCGCCAACGACAGGTTGTGTGTCGCGAGAATCGAAGTCAGGTGGTGGGACCGATGCAGCCCTTCGATCAGCTCGAAGATGGCCTCCGCATTCCGCTCATCCAGATCCCCGGTGGGCTCATCCGCCAGCAGCAGCACCGGTCGATTGACCAGCGCGCGCGCGATCGCCACGCGTTGCTGTTCCCCGCCAGAAAGCTCTCCGGCCCGCTGCGCCGCCCGGCCTGCCAGCCCTACTTCGGCCAGCCCCTCGGCAGCCGTGCGTAGGGCCTCTGTAAGCGCGTGGCCCCGCACCAGCAGGGGCATCGCTACGTTCTCAGCGGCCGTGAAATCAGGCAGAAGATGGTGGCGCTGCCACACAAAACCGATCGACCGGTTGCGATATTCCGCCAGTTCTGCCTCTCGAAAATTCTCGAGCAAATTGCTGGCGAAGTATACTGCACCACTCGTCGGAGTGTCCAGCGCAGCCAGCAAGTGCAGCAACGTGCTCTTCCCCGCTCCGGAAGGACCGACGATCGAAATCATCTCGCCGCGCTCGACGGAAAAGTCAATCCCGTCCAAGGGCACGATTTGCTGAGCACCGGAAATGTAACATTTGCGCAGCCCCTCAGCGCGAACGACCGTCGAAGGGGTCGTAACCTCACCGGCTGGAAAGTCCTCGAAGGCAACACCCGTATGTGTCTGCCTCAACATTCCTTCTTCTCTATCTCATTTTAGATGCCGAAGAAGCCCCTGCGTATGTCCTTTTGTTGCAATCCCGCACTGTCGGCAGCAGGGGTGCCCCTTCCCAAGAATTTCCCACTCTTCCCCTGCTACTTCCCTTGCTCTTCCCGCCGTCTGCTCGCTTTCCCGCGCAAGCTTTCGCTCGCAATTTTAACATGCGGCGGACAGCGGAACGATCTCAAAAAAACCCGCATATGCTCTCTTACCTCCCGATCCATCGGATTCAAAATTTGAATCGTGATGTCTTCGGCCTACGGAGTGATCACTCGAATCGCAAAATTTCGACCGGCAAAATGCGCGCGGCCGAGCGCGCGGGCAAAATCGTTGCGGCCACACTGATCGCGAGCGCAGCGACCGCAATCCAGATCGCGTCGAAGGCATTGGCATGAAAGGGCACGTACGGAATCGCGTATACCTCCGGGTTCAGGGGAATCAATCGCCAACGGTTTAGAATCCACGCCAGTCCGTAGCCAGAGACCAATCCGACCACCGTTCCCAAAATGCTCACGGCCAGCCCTTCGAGCACAAAAATCCGGCGAATCTGAGCGCGGCGCGTGCCCATAGCCATGAGCACAGCAATATCCCTGGCGCGATCGGTGACCGTCATCGTCAAAACCACGAGAATGTTCAGCCCTGCAACGAAGGTGATGAGTCCAATGAAAAGCGCGGTCACAAGTTTTTCAAGGCTCAGCGCACGGAACAGGGCGCGGTTCTCATCCATCCAAGTCGTGGCCAGATAGCCGGGACCCGCTCGAGCGATCAGGGCGTCGGCCACCTGACGTGCATCGTCCAGCTTGCTGACGCGTACCTCGAGCAAGCTCGCCACATCGCCCACGCCCGCCAACGTTTGGGCCGAAGCGAGTGTCACAAATCCCCAATTCGCGTCGTAGTCATAGAAGCCCGAATCGAAAATGCCACCCACGCGAAATCGTTTGGCTCGCGGCAACAGACCCAACGGCGTCAGAGTTCCCTGTGGACTGGTGAGGGTCACATAGTCACCCGCAGAAATCTTGAGCTCCTGCGCAAGAATGTGTCCGACCAGCAGCACCGGGATCTCGTCGGCAGCGGGAGCAAAACTGGAGCTTCCTTCCGAGACATGCGTAAGAGCCTCGCCCGCGTCGAGAGCGAGTTGGGGGTCCACGCCCTTGAGCACGATGCCCCGCGCCCGACCGCCTATGGACAGCAAGACCGTGTTGTAGACGGCTGGCTCGATCGAACGCACACCTGGTGTTCGGCTCAGCCGGTCGATCTCCTGTTGATAGTTGTGAATTCCTTCTGGGTTGAGCGGCTTCAAGTTGACGTGCGCCGTCACACTCAGCAGCCGGTCTCGAATGGCTTGACGAAAGCCCGTATTCATCGACAGCGCGATCACCAGCGTGGTAACGCCTGCCGCCACACCTAGGACCGCCAGCAACGTTACCAAGCGCAATACGGTGGGCCGGTACGGCGAGCGCAAGTACCTGAACGCCACCAACGATTCAAATTTCATGTTTCGGTTTCGCCCTTTGATTCAGACGCCTCGGCACGCAAGAGCGGGAAGAAAATCACTTCGCGGATGGCGTGAGAGTCCGTTAAGAGCATCACCAGCCGGTCGATTCCGATCCCCTCACCGGCTGTCGGGGGAAGTCCATGGCTGAGCGCGCGGAGGTAGTCGAGGTCCAACTCTTTCGGTGCCTGCTGCCCGCCCTTCTCAATCTGCGCTCGGAATCGTCGCTCCTGGTCGGCAGGATCGTTCAACTCGGAAAATGCGTTCGCAATCTCCATTCCCGCGATGAACAGCTCGAATCGCTCGGCGAGCGAGGGATCGTCTTCGCGGGACTTTGCAAGAGGGGATATCTCGGTCGGGAAATCGTAGATGAATATAGGTTGGTCGAGATGCCGCTCGGCCACGGCTTCAAACAGCTCTCCGGTAAGCTCGCCGTCAGAACGCTGCCCCACGCCGACGGGCTCGGCACCATGGGACTGTGCCCATTGGTTGTAGCGCTCTCCGAGCCCTCGGGGCCCGCCCTGGCGGCTGAGTTCGATCGGAGTCGGTCGTGCCCCCGCCGCTTCAGGCCAATACCGGCAGATCGCCTCGCGCATCGAGAGTCGTTGGAAATGCCCAAAATCGATCTCCGTTTCCCCGTATTTGATTTGGGTGCCTCCCGCGACGCTTTGAACCAATTCGCGCAAGAGCTCCTCGGTTAAGTCCATGAGCTCGGCTGCATCGCTATAGGCCTGATAGAACTCCAGCATGGTGAACTCAGGCTGATGGATGGCGTCGATGCCTTCATTGCGAAAATTACGGTTGATTTCATAGACGCGGTCAAATCCACCCACGACCAAGCGTTTCAAATACAGCTCCGGCGCGATGCGAAGGTACAAGTCCATGTCGAATCGATTGTGGTGCGTGATGAAGGGAAGCGCCGTGGCCCCTCCGAGAATCGGATGCATCATCGGGGTCTCCACCTCCAGGTAGCCACGCTGGTCCAGGAATCGCCGCAGCTCGCGAATGACTTGGGTTCGGCGGACGAAAATCTCCCGGGCCCGCTCATTCACCAGCAGATCCAAATAGCGGCGACGATAGCGCATCTCCACATCGGCGAGCCCGTGCCACTTTTCCGGCAGCGGCAGCAGCGCCTTCGTGAGAAGCTCGAGCCGTTCCACGCGTACCGTGAGCTCGTTCGTCTTGGTGCGGAACAGTTGGCCAGAAACGCCGATGATGTCTCCCAGGTCGAGCAGCTGAAAAAGACGGAAAGCCTTTTCCCCGACCACATCCAGCTTGACATAGATCTGCAGGCGTGCACCTTCCGCCGCAAGATGTGCGAAGGCCGCCTTGCCGTGTGGCCGTAAGGCCACGATCCGACCGGCTACGCGAACCGACACGGGCTCTTCGAGAAGCTCTGGTGCCCCGCAAGCGCCCCATTGCTCTAAAACCTGCCGCAACGTGTGGGTAGCGTTGAACTTGTGCGGATAGGCTGGATATCCAAGCGCCGCGATCTCCTTGAGTTTTTTCTGGCGTCCGAGGTACTGGTCGAGTGGTTCAAAGTCCAACGGGCGATCCTTTCAGCAATGGAGGGCGTAGCCGGTGAGCCGGGCGGCAGTATAACGGTCGGATTCAGTGAGCGTCAAGAAAGCCCCGGCGGTGGTATACTTCGACGTAGTAGAAAATGCTTTTTAGGCGAACCCCATCGCAATACGCCCCTCGTAAAGTCTGTGAAGATTGGGTAGCTGCTTTGCCGCGCGAAAAAGCGCGAACCTTCGACGCGTTGGTCCGGCGATGGGAGTGTACGTATGCGATGATGAGCATCGCTCTTGACGATGCTGTTTCGCTACGAAGTCGAGGAGAGTTGATCTGTGCTCGGCAGCAAGTTTCCATCGCTGCCGAATTACTGGAGCCTCTGGCGGAAGCTTTGACGTCTCTGTGCAAAACTCTTTCGTTGCGCGGACGACGTCTCGGCCTACTCCCGGTGGTCGAACCGCTCAAGACCACCTTTTTCCGCGGCAATACAGGCCGCAGCGCCGCCTCTTGGAATGCCATCCTTCACCGCGTGATGTTCGGCAACCGCTCTCGCTTCCTTCATAAACTGCGGATTCTCTCCGATACCATTGAGCAGCTCGGTCGCGAGTTCCGTGAGGCAGCCGGTGATATTTCGAAGGGTCTGGCCGTTCAGCCCCATCTATGCTGGGAGCGGCTCGATTGCCTGCATTATGACTTCAATACGTGCTTGCGGGAAGCCGAAGTCGTCTTAAAGTGTTTTCTTCGCATTTTCCCGCCGGAACAGCTGCCGGCCTTGAATGGGGAGCTCGACACTCCGCTTGAGCCGAGCCGCCGCCCATCTCTAAAACCTCGCCTTTCCCGAGCCCCCGCCTAGGGCCCGACATTGGGTGGAGATCCTCTGCCGGTCGGCGCTGGACGCCGAGGGCGATTCCAATGAAAATAACCTGGAACGGACAGCCATCCGCTCGGTCGACCGCAGCGTTCAAGCGAACCTCTTTGTCCTCAATCGATATCGATCTGGACACAGGGTGTTATCGGGCTGGAATGGGTTGTACAACTTCTCAAGAGGCTGACGCATCGCACGGGTGGATGCGTCTTGACGGGTAGCGTGGCCCGAGCGAGACGAACCGAGGCTGGGGAGATTCCGGAATCAGATTCAATCCGGCTTGCCCAGCAAGGCGATGCGGCTGCGTTTGAGCGTCTGTATCAATTGCACAGCCGCAGGGTCTATTCGCTTTGTCTTCGAATGGTGGGGAATACGGCCGAGGCAGAGGATCTGACGCAGGAAGCGTTCCTGCAGCTCTTCCGCAAGATTTCTACTTTTCGCGGCGAGTCGGCGTTTTCCACCTGGCTTCATCGCCTGGCAGTCAACGTCGTACTGATGAAGCTGCGGAAGAAGTCGGGCAAGGAGACCTCGCTCGAGCAGGTGACCGAACCGGACGAAGAATCCGGCGGCCCGCGGCGGGATTTCGGCGCCGCCGACCTGAAATTGAGCGGCTCTCTGGACCGTGTGAACCTCGAGCGTGCGGTGGGCCAATTGCCGCCGGGCTACAGGGCCGTGTTCATTTTGCACGACGTCGAGGGGTATGAGCACAATGAGATTGCGGAGATCATGGGCTGTTCGATCGGCAATTCGAAATCGCAGTTGCACAAGGCCCGCATGCGTCTGCGCGAATTGCTCCACGAAGAGATTCGCGATAAGGCGCGGGCGGAGCGCCGAGCGGCCGGAAGCGCCTCGAATAGCGAGGACTGAGGAAGATGAACTGTAACGACTTCTTCGATCAGCTAGATGAGTGGATGGAGGGCCAGCCCTCCCGCGAGGCCCAGGCACACCGAGAGGACTGCCCCAGGTGTCGCGGCCTGGTAGAAGACTTAAGTGCGATCTATCAGACGGCCCGTTCGATCGGTGCTGTCGAAGCAGCTCCCTCTGAGCGCGTTTGGGCCTCTCTTCGAACCCAGCTCGCGCACGAGGGCCTGATCCGCGGCCCGCAGCATCATTGGGCAGAAGCTGTAATGGATTGGTTTGCGGGAGTTTTTTCTGTCGCTCCCCGCCCGGCCCTCGCCGGCGCGTATCTCGTGGCGCTGGTTGGCGTGAGTTTGGCGCTGGCCGGTCCCGGCTATCGCAGGTTCCAATGGAATCAGAGTTCCACGCAGCCTCTGAGTGCGGAGCTTTCTACCGCTGCACACGACACGATGGCGATGATGAACTCCGATCCGGCCGTCACTCGTTCGCTCGAGAAGAATCTCGCGATTGTTGACAACTACATCGCTTTGTGTGAAAAAAGCGTGCAGGAAGAACCCGAAAGCGAAATCGCGAGAGATTATCTCTACGACGCTTATCACCAGAAGGCGGACCTCCTCGCGCAAATGAGCGAACGCGGAGACGGTCAATGACCGCCCAGCCTTGTCTTCGGATGCCGCGCCGCTGGAAGGCGGCTGGCGCGCTCCTCCCCGGCCTCGTCTTCTTGGGCGCCGGTTCGGCCCTCGCAGACCGGCTCGAGCGCCATTTCAAAGTCGAAGCGCATCCAGTCGTGACCATCCACAATCCGACGGGCACGGTGACCGTCCGCGCCTGGACCAAGTCCGAGGTCATGGTCGTCGCCCGGCGCGCGACGGCTCGCGTGGACGTGGACACGGAGCAGAACGCCAATCGCGTCGAGATTAGCACTCGGCAAATCCCGGACAACGCTTCCCCGAACGATCTACGTGCGGATTTTGAAATCAGTGTACCGGAAGACACCGAATTGCAGATTCATAACGATTCAGGCGGCGTCAATGTCTCCAACGTTCTCGGGGACATGAATGTTGAAACCATCGGTGCCGACGTGGCTTTAGAGGATGCTGCCGGCTATCTGACGGTGAAGACGGTCGAGGGTGCGTTTTTGTGCACGCGTTGCGCCGGACGAATTGAGGCCTCTTCGATCAGCGGAAATTTCCGCTTTATCGATGTCCGCAGCTACCACGTGCGCGCGCAGACCTCCGAAGGCAACATCTTCTTCAATGGAGAATTCTTCCCCAACGGCATCTATCAGCTGAAAAACTACAGCGGCGTCATCGAAGTCCGTTTTTCGCCAGGCGATTCGTTTGACATCAGCGCAACCTCGCTCAAGGGCAAAGTGAACAATGAGGCCAAGCTCACTCCCTCCTCCCATCACCACCTCCTGCCGAAATTCGGCAACGCGCTGTTCGGCACCATGAACACCGGCCGCGCCAAAGTCGAGCTCAGCTCCTTCGATGGTACAATCAACATCCTGAAGCGAGATTGATGGCGTCCTAAGCAGCCCAAGATCCAAGCTCGCATGATTTCATGACCGCTGAAAACCGCACTCGCCGGATCGTTTGTCTCACTGGCTTCATGGGCAGCGGCAAGTCCACCACCGGACGCCTGCTCGCCGGGCAACTGGGATGGGCGCACGTCGATCTCGACCGCCGCATCACGGAAGTTTCCGGCTCGACCATCCCCGAAATCTTTCAGCATGCCGGCGAGGCCGAATTCCGCCGCATCGAAAGTGAACAGCTGGCACGTATCATGGTGGAATCCGACACGGCGCAAAAACCGCGCGTCGTTTCACTCGGCGGCGGCACCATCGCCCAGCCCCCCAATCTAGCCCTGCTACGCGAGCACGGCGCCGTCCTGATCTGGCTGCGCTGCCCCGTCGACGAACTTCTTCGCCGCTGCGCCCAGATCACCGACCGACCGCTTTTCCGTGACGAAGCCAGCTTCCGGCGCCTTTACGAGGAACGCCTGCCCACCTACGAGATGGCCGACCATCGCGTCGACAGCGATACCGATCCCTGGCGCGTCGTGGAACAGATCCTCGCTCTGGGCATCTTCCCGAAGGTCCCCGCCTGATGTCCGGAAAGGGCCGTATGGCCGTCGTGGCCGCCGCATGCGTGGCTCTTGCCAGTGCCGCAGCTTGGCCGCGACCGGCTACCACGCCTGTCTTTGTCCCGGACAAAGGAAATTTCCGAATCATCGTCAACGGGCAGCCGGTGGGCAAGGAAGCGTTCGAAATCAACCCCGATGGCGGCAATTGGGTGGCGCATGGCAACTCGGAGATTCAAACCCACGAAGGCACGACCCGTGTCTCGGGCACTCTCGCGTTTCGCTCCGACGGCACTCCGATGCGTTACCAGTGGGCCGTCGAGGGCACGAAAAAAGCCTCTGCCACCATCGACTTCAGCAATCTCACGGCAACCATTGAACTCCATCTGGAAGACGCCAAACCCTACACGCAGCAATTCACCTTCAGCACCTCTCCGATTACGGTCCTCGACAACAACCTGTATCACCAGTATGCAATTCTCGCGCAACTGTACGATCGCGCGAAAAAGGGCCCGCAGACATTCTCAGTTCTTGTCCCGCAGGAGCTCACGCCTGGCACCATCACGGTCGATTCGCTCGGCATCGAGGAAGTCGGCGGCAAGAAGCTCGAAAAGCTCAGCGTTAAGACCGAAGACCTTGAAATCGATCTCTACCTCGATAATGGGCGCCTGGTCCGCCTCGTCGCTCCCAGCAATAGCGCCGAAATCGTCCGGGAGTAATCGTCGGTCTCTCGCCTCGGCTGATCCAGACGGGAATGTTAGCTGGTAGGAAATCGATCCTGTGTTTCAAATGGATTTCGCCGCCACCCGGTGACACACTGCGGCCGCCCAACCCCCGCCGCACATGCAAAAAGCGAACGACCCGACCATCGGCCTGCCAAGCCCAGCAGAGCGCCGTGTGCGCCCTCGCTACCGTCCGTCCTCGGTCGTCTACGTCAAAGTCGGCACCGAAAACGGCGGCATCGTTCTCAACATCAGCGAAAGTGGATTGCAACTTGCTGCCGGGGAGGTCCTGAAATGGAACGCCGCTCTCTCGCTTTCTCTCAAGTTGTCGTATCACTCCGATCCGATTGAGGCGGTTGGACAACTGATCTGGCTTTCCGAATCGAAACGCACCGCCGGTTTCGAATTTGTCTCGTTAACCGACGACGTCCGCACTCAGATACGCGATTGGATTTCGCTAGAAGAAGACGCGACGGTTGAAAACTCGCACCCGCCCAAAGCAGCCGAAACCATTCGGTTTACCGATTGTCAGCAGTCGCCCGAGTTGCTCGCGCTCGGGCCCGAGGAACCCGCTTCGGTTGTCGAATGGGCCGCGCTATCTCAGCCCGTCGAAGAAATCTCACCAGGCGGGCCGCTTGCGAAAACGTCGTTTGCCTGGTTCCAGATTGCCATGATCTCGATTTTCTGTTTTGCGGCAGGGATGGTCGTCGGCATCGCCTGGGTCGCCCGAAGCCGAGCCGTCGGTCCACCGAGCGCGAGCACGGCCGTATCGGAACCTACCGGGCACGACCATCGGCCGGGTGGCGAATCCACGAGCCCCATTTCGACCTCCGCCACAACCAGAAATGTGGCGTCAATTTCCCAAGAAAACCCTGAGAATTTCGTTGAGGTGACGGCCCCTGACGAGGGAGCCCAGCCGGAACTGGTGACGCTACCACAAATAGCCGTCAGCGCCTCTGACTCGGTGGCCATCGCGGTGAGGCAGTTCGTGCTGGTTCCTCCCGCCCCAGGACCGGCATCGGAACGTCACCCCGAGCGTCTGGTGGGCGGAAGGATCGCGGGTCCGCCGCTAGGGCCCCTTCCATCGGGACTTGTGCTCGACGCGACGGGCGATGTCGTTCGTTTGCGACTTTCTGTTGACGAGCAGGGAGAACTGAATGGCGTGATTCCAACCGAGGGCCGAGCCGATTTGGTCTCCCTGGCCGAGGATATCGTGCGCCGATGGGTACAAACTCCGTCGCGCCTCGCTGGCCGACCGATTGCTTCCCTCGAAGATGTAACGGTTACGTTTCGGCCAGCGCCGTAGTCTCTTCGCTGAAGGCGTCAGGCGCCGGGATGTTCGACGAGCAGCCGGATGCCCCCATTCACGGTGCGGACAGAAATCGCGCCGCCGCCGCGGCCCACCCTGCCGTGAAAGGCTTGCGAGCCGGGCAACGCCGTCGTGGAGGTGACGGGAAATTCCGAATACAGATCGCCGTTCATATTGCGAATGTTCAAATCAGCGCGCGCGTCCCAAGGAAGTCCGAGTTCGACCGAGCCGTTTACCGTTTCGAGATTCATGGGGGCGCCGTCGCCCAGCTCGCGCAGCTCCAGGCGTAGGTTGCCGTTGGTCGTCTTGGCGTTAAACCGGCCCGAACTTTCCAGTACTTCCACGTCTCCGTTGACCGAGCGAAGCTCGCCGCCACCATCGATGCCCCGAACGATCAAGCTGCCGTTCACAGTGTGAACGCTTTCGAGCAGAACGCGGTTTGGGACATAGATGTGATACTCCACGGCGACGCCCGCGCCTTGGCCATCCGGATAGCGGGTGTGGACGTCGACCTTAGAGGGATCGCTCTCGACCTCGATCTCAACACGATCGACGTCGCGCGGATCGTTCTGCGCCGTCTTAACGGCGCGGACCTCCACTTCATCGCGGTCCCACCCCTCGACGTCGACCGAGCCGTTCACGTTTTCAAGGACGAACTCACCGCCCGACTTGAGCGGATAGGTCCGCTCGAACACCTTCTCGGTGGTTGCGAAAGCGGGAACCGAAACGAGGAACGTTGCGACCATCCCAGCGAATAGCCGCGTTCGGCATGCCACAGATACAACGGACCGCGTCGTCGTTTGCACGTTACGCCCCTCCAGTGCAAGTACCGAGACCGTCAGAATCGAATGGACTACATATACTCCTACGATCGAAGCCGCTTTTTAGTTCCCTACGGCGTGCTGAGCGGCAAGCCTTGTTTCATCAGTTGCTGCTGAAGCTCTTCGGTCTGCTTCTGCAGTTGAAACATCTGCTGCCTATACAGTTCTATCTGTTTGTCGGCGTCGCTCAACATAAAGCGGATGTTGCCTGCCACCGTGCGCAGGCGAAGCAGCTCTCCTCCGCCATTCAGTGCTCCTTCGGCGCGGACGATGTGCTCCCTCGATGTCTCATCGCGGCTCACTTTCAGTGAAAAGGCGGGATCCACGATGACCCGGTGCTCATCGCCCTTCTCGACCTGCGCGTCAATTGTAACCGGGAGTTCGCGTGGGAGGTGCACGGTGATATCGCCGTCGCTTGATTGCAGGTCGCACGTGCCAGAGGATTTGGGCGGCGCAACGAACCACGCGGTAATCCCACCTGAGCTGGTCGAAGCTTTCACCGGGCTATCGACCTGCGTCAGGTAAATGCTGCCGCCGCCGGTTTCTAGGTCGGTCGGCCCAAACATGCGAACCACGCGAATACCGCCGCCGCTGGTCTTGGCGCGCACCAGACCCGCGGCTTCGCCCACTTGAATTTCGCCGCCGTCGGTCGAAGCGGTGAGATCGGCTCCGGAGTGGCCAAGCGTGATGTTGCCTCCGCCCGTCTGAAGATGTGCGGTGCCCTGGATCGATGCAACGCGAATGTGGCCGCCGCTGGTATGAAGTGTCGCGTTGCCCGCGATTGAACCGATCACGATGTGGCCGCCGCCGGTATTGGCGTAGAGCTCTCCAGCCACCGTCTTGGCCACAATGTAGCCGCCACCGGTTTCAAGGCGCGCCGGGCCACCGATATCACCCGCCGTAATATTGCCTCCCGCCGTCGCTAGCTTCACGTGGCCTTGAATCTCAGAGGCGTCAATGTTGCCGCCACCGGTCGAAACATCCAGACTTACATTCTTCGGAATGTTCAACTCGAGGGTGGCCCAAAGGCGGCCGGTCCAGTGCCGGCCCGGCGCTTCCGCATTTAGCGCGACTCCGTCCGATTTCTGGCTGACCGATACGGTAAAACTCTTCAGAAGTTGCTCGGCATCTTTCGCAGAGCCGTCCGTTTCAAGATGAATGCGGTAGTCGACTTTGTCTGCGTCGTGTGCACGGATGACGATGCTGCCAAGCTCGGTGGAGAGGCGAACGCGCTCCCCGTCATGTGTGGGAACCGAACCGGTCAAATCCTGGGTGAGGTGTGGCCCGGAATCAGCAGCAGACCCAGCCTCGACATTCTTATGTCTTGCTGAGGCGGTTCCCATTGCGAGGAGAGCCGCGCTCACGAGTGAGGCGGAGATTCCCGCCGTCGTTTTGGTGAGGAAACGACAACGGGGGGGCGCTTTCATTTTATTCGGCCTTATCAAAATTTCGCGCGGGGACCGAGTTCGCCAAGCGCCGCGGCGCTTTGTAGGCGAATGTATGTGTTGGGATCGTTCTGCATGCGGTCGCGCAGAACCGAGACCATGTGGTCGTCAGAAAACGCGTCCCCCTTCTCAGCCATGTCGCGCAGCGCGTTGACCGCTTCGACGCGCACACCGGGGTTTTGATCCTCTACCAGTGCGTCGAGTAAGGTTTGACGAACCAGATCCCCCGGCTGCGCCGATTTCAAAGCCTCCAGGGCCTTGAGCCGAACCGCCGCATTGTGGTCATTGCGGACCGCCCGGCAGAGCGCCGAGCGGACGTCCGGATCGTTTTCGCGCGACCGCAGGCACTCCACGGCATCGAGACGAATGTCCGGGCAGATTCGGTCGCCCTTGGCCAGAATATCGAGCAGCACGTTCTTCACATCATCGTCGTCCACCGTGCCCCGCACAGTAAGGGGTTGCTGCGCCGTCAGCTGGACTTCGACCTGTGCAGGGCCTTCCCCGCTCGAAGGCACAACATTGATCCCGGCTACGTCGGCGGTGTGCAGATCAATCGAGGTGGGGACGGCATCGGATAGACTGAGGTTCGAGGCGTTGGGGCTCGACGACGAGGTCGCTGGTGTAGTCGGCATGCCTGGATGGTGCAGAAGGCGCGGCCCTAGAATCCCTACGGTGAAGCCGATCAACAGCAGCATCGCGGCACTCCAAGCCGGCCGAGGAGCCAGCCAACTGGACGGAACGAGCGACCCTAAGACGCGGGCGAGCCAGCTGTGATCTTCTTCGCGATCGAGCGCATCGTCCAGACGTGCCCGACAGGCGGCCAGCAGCGCTAGATCCGGTTCGCTCGAATTTGCGGCGATCAGCGCTAGAGTTTCTCGCTCCTCGGCGAGCGCTGCCGAGCACCCAGCACACACGGCTAGGTGCTCCATCACTTGCGAATGCTCCACTTGATCTAGCTCGTCCCCTGCGGCAAGCAAAGTCACGAGTCGCTGCCAGTCGGCACAGGCCTCGGCGGCTTTCTTCTCACCCTTGTTCGGGTCGCCCGCGGCCGGATTAAAGTTCTCAGTCATTCCCATTTGCTGCCCAATTAACGCAGCGGTGCGAGCGACTCGCGCAGCTTTCTCGTCGCGCGGAAAAGCGAATTCTTGGCCGTTTCTTCCGACGTGCCAAGAAGATCGCCAATGGCTCGTAGCCGCAAACCCTGAAAATGCTTCATCTCAAATACCATGCGCTCCCGTGGAGATAGGCGTTTCATCGCTTCCTGTATATGCTGGCCGAGCTCTTCACCCAAGAGCTTTTTTTCGGGATTGGCGGAAGCGTTCAATTCCGCCTGGCGATCAAAGAAATCCCGGGCTCCGCCCTCAGAGTCCTCCGGTACAGGTGCCTGCTCCTCCCGGTGACTCGTGCGCCGGCGCAGGTGGTCAAGCGAAACGTTGGTCACAATCCGATAAAGCCAGGTGTAGAAGCTGCACTCGAACCGGAAGCGGTGGAGGTTGCGGTACACGCGCAAAAAACTCTCCTGATAGATGTCCTGCGCTTCCTCCGGTCGATGAACCAGATGCAGGGCCAGTCGCAAAACATCGCGGTCGTAACGGCGCACCAACTCTTCAAATGCCAGACGGTCACCCGACTGGGCCTTACGGACCAGTGCCTGCTCTTCTGCGAGCCTCACCGCCGCCGCTGCCTGGCGCGCATCTCCGTCGAGTGCGACGCTCATCCCCATCGTGTCTGCCGTTCGGCCGGACCCGACTTCGCCGCCCTGTGTGCGAATCAGCCGGCTCGCCCCTGCCTCCAGCCTTTCTCCGGGCTCCCCTGCTGTAGACGGCCCGGAAGCCCCTTGGTTAGCAACGGAGGAGGCCATTTTGGCACCCTCCGATGCCTGCTCTAAGCGAGGATCCTGGGCGGATTCGGGCTTCAGGAACGAGTCAGACGCGCTCGATGGAATACTCATGATCACTCTCAAACAAGTCTTGCGCCAAAGGGGGATTTCATACAACCGGTATCGGTTTCCAGCTATCCGGTTCTTGCAGACAAATTGGCTCGAGGAGGTCTGGCAGCTAGCCATGCCGGACGTAGCTGCCCAGGCGAATCAAACCGTACACGGCTACGCAGACCAGGAAATCGACCCCCATGCCCAGATCAATGTCTGAGCCATGGTGGCGCAGGGCATCGGGAAGATAGGGGACCAGTGAGAAGTAATAGATCACCTGGGCGACAAGGATCGCGATCAGATATTCGAGCCATCGCCGAGGGGTTACTCCGAGGAATTGGCGCGCCATGTCTTGTTTCGCCCGAAAGGGCGCGTGGATGGATCAATTGTGCCTGATAAACTTGCCCTTCGTCCCGGTCAGCGAATTGTAGATGGTTTCGATGAAAGCGTCCGTATTCACGAAACTACCACTCCATTTCTGCCAGGCCGCCAGGATCTTTTCCTGTTTCATTTGGTCGAGGGTCTTGTGGCCGGCGAGCGCCTTTTGAACGACCGCCGTCGTTTCCCGCAGCATGCGTGCAAAGGCGCGAACGTCATCGAGATTGGAAAGAGCTCCGTGGCCTGGGATCACTTTGACGTCTGCGGGCAGTTGTGCGGCGACTTTTTCGCAAGCGTCGGCCATGCCCTCGACCGTGCCGCCGCTGGCCACGTCGACGAACGGGAATCCGTAGCGGACGAAGTCATCCCCCATGTGCACCACATTGTTGTTCGGGAAGAAAATAATGGAGTCGCCGTCGGTGTGGCCAGCCGGGAAATGCAGCGCTCGGATGTCTTCGCCGTTGAGGTGAACCGTCACGTCATTCGCGAAGGTGATGATCGGGAGGGCGGCCTTTGGCTGGGGTGGATTCTGGGTCTGGATGGAACCGCCGTTACCGCCGGGACCGCCCGTCTCGAGGCGCTTGCGCACGTTATCGTGGGCGATGATGGTGGCGCCGGTAGTGGCCAAAGGCAGGTTTCCGCCGGTGTGATCGCCATGAAAATGAGTGTTGATAACGAAACGCACCGGCTTGTCCGTGATCCCGAGGTTGTGCAGCGCTGCCTGAATTTTTTCGGCCAACGGTGCAAACTCGTCGTCCACGATGACGATGCCGTCTTCGCCCACCGAAGCCGCAATATTGCCCCCCTGCCCCTCGAGCATGTAGATATTGCCGGAGACTTTTGTGACTTTGATTTCTACCTTGGAGAAATCCTGTTGCTGCTGAGCAAATGCCAGAGCGGGCCAGAGCAGCCAGCTGATCAGCATACGTTTCCACATCGGCCGTTCCCCTTCCTTGAAGTGCGGGGATTCTACCACCGAAATCTCGCAACTGGGGAAAGCCGAACTTCCGCGTTAGGATCGGTCTGCACATGACGGTCCTGCTGAACACGACTGTGAAATATCTGAAGGGCGTCGGTCCGGAGCGAGCCACTCTGCTCGAGCGACGGGGCATCGCGACGGTCGCGGATTTGCTCGCCTATCTGCCTTTTCGCTACGAGGATCGCATCCGGTTCACGCCTATTGCGGAAATGATTCCAGGGCAGTTTCATACCACGGTGGCAGAAGTGGGGAGCGGAGGAGGGAGGACGGTTCGCTTTGCGCGCGGACGGGGACCGGTTTTTCACGTGACCGTCAAAGATGAATCAGGCTCGTTGCACGCACGGTTCTTCCACGGCGCGTATCTGGAAGGTCGGCTCAAGCAAGGGCAGCGACTTGTCCTCCATGGGAAGGTCGGAGCCGATCCTTATCGGCCCGGACGACTCGAGATGGTGAATCCACAGATCGAACTCGTGGCCAGCGGCGACCAGCGGCCCGCCGATTCGACCGAAGTAGGCCGCATCGTCCCGATCTATGAGGCCATCGGCGCGATCAGTTCGCGCCTGCTGCGGCGGATCATCTATGGTGCCCTTATGAACCTCCCGAGCCAGCTGCCCGACCCACTGCCCGATGAGATTCGCGAGCGATGGCGCTTCCCGACCCGGCGGGAGGCTTTGCTGTACTCCCATTTTCCGCCGAAGAACGAAAGCCTGGCATTGCTGAACGATTTTCGCAGCCCCGCTCAGGTGCGGCTTATTTTCGAGGAGTTTTTCTTCTACCAGCTTGCGCTGGCCCTGCGCAGGCAGCGGGAGCACCGCGAGCGGGGCATCGCGATGAGGGTCCGCGAACCAGAGATTCGCGAGGCCGTAAAGCGTATCCTTCCGTTTAAACCGACGCCCGCGCAGAAGCGCGTGCTGGCCGAGATTGCGGCGGATCTGGAAAGGCCCCATCCCATGCATCGTCTGCTCGAAGGGGATGTGGGAAGCGGGAAGACGATCGTGGCGCTCGAGGC
>CAYOXF010000071.1:0-19437 GCA_964407845.1 uncultured Acidobacteriaceae bacterium
TGCCTCGAGCCAGTCGAGCGTTATGCCTGATGCGCCGACGCCTCACCTCGCGCCCTCGCCGGATCGACAGCCGGCCACCGCGCTGCCTCAGCCTGCCGAACCGAATCCTCCCCGACCCACTCGCTCGGCTGCGACCAACGACGCCCAGGGCGGATCGGTCACCATCCCTGCCGGCACTAGCGTTTTCGTTCGCATGATTGATGGAGTCGATTCCTCACAAAACAGGATCGGCGACACGTTTCGCGCCAGCCTGGAAAGCGCCCTGGTTGTCGGAGACACGGTGGTCGCGCCGAAAGGGGCAGACGCATACGGCAAGCTCACGCAGGCCAAAGCAGCGGGCAGTATTTCCGGTGCCGCCGAATTGACGCTCGAGCTCACCGGAATTCGGGTGGGCGACCGCATCGTTCCCCTGGACTCAACCGATTATGATGTGGCGGGCAAAGGCCGAGGCACCCAAAGTGCCCAACGGATCGGTGGGGCAGCGGTGATTGGCACCATCATCGGGGCGATCGCCGGCGGCGGGAAGGGCGCCGCGATCGGTGGCGTAGCCGGTGCCGGGGCGGGAACCGCCGTGCAGGTGATGACCCACGGGCAGCAGGTGCGCGTTCCCAGTGAAACCCTGCTCGAATTCCGGCTGCAGCAGGACGTCTCGGCGCCCCTGCCTCCCCCGTCGAACTAAGCGCTTCCGATCCTAGGTTTCCCAACAGGAAACAGGGCTTCCGGATTCCCTTGCACCCGCCTGAAGGTAACTCGTAAGATACCGCCTGTTACACGAACGATACCCCTGTAGGAAACAGAGCCATGCCCAAAGAAAAACCGAAAGTGAATATCGGCGAGGTGATCCGCTCTTACCGCAGCGACCGGGGTCTCTCGCAGGGTGACATCGAGCGCCGCACGGGCCTTTTGCGCTGCTATCTTTCTCGTGTCGAGAACGGCCACACGGTCCCGTCGCTTGAGACGCTCGCCAAAATCGCTGAAGCGATGGAGATCAATCTGGCCGATTTTTTCCCGGGCACGGACACGCCGCAAGATCGCGAGACGCGCAAGATCCTTGGCGAGCTATCGGATGAAGAGATCCGTTTCTTGGCCGAAATCAAGCGCTACTCAACCAGCCTTTCTGATGACGACAAGCGGCTGGTGCTGGCCATGATTCGCAAAATGGCCACGATCGTGCCACCTGCGCGCAACGGCAAGCCCTCGCCGCACTCCAGCCATCGCGCGGAAGCCTGATCGGTTTTCGATTTCCGTTCGCCCGCTACGGGGCAACGAAACGATCCGTGTCTCCTCATTTGGATGTCTCGCCCTCGTTCCCTGTCCCTGGCGGGTGAGATACAATGCTTGAGACCACGAAGTTCATGCAAAATCGTCACAAAACGGTCGGCGTGAGGGTCGGCGAAGTTCTGGTCGGAGGCGGTGCGCCAGTCGTCGTACAGTCGATGACCAATACGGACACGGCCGACGCGCCCTTGACCGCGCGGCAGTGTTTGGAACTTGCGCAGGCTGGCTCGGAGCTTGTTCGCGTAACCGTAAACGTGCCGGAAGCGGCCGCCGCGGTCGCTGACATCAAGAAGCGTTTGCTCGATGCGGGTTGCGACGTCCCCGTGATCGGCGACTTTCATTACAACGGCCACGTTCTGCTGACAAAGTACCCCGATTGCGCCCGCGCTCTTGACAAATACCGCATCAATCCCGGAAACGTCGGCCACGGTCAGCGCCGCGATGAGCAGTTCGCCACGATTTGTAAGGTCGCGCGCGACAATGGCAAACCTGTTCGGATCGGTGTGAATGGCGGCTCGCTCAACCAAGAGCTGGTCATGCGGAAAATGCAGGAGAACACGGACCGCGATCTTGGAAAGACCTCCGAGGAAATTATCAACGAGTGCATGGTTCTCTCGGCCCTTGAATCGACCGAGCTCGCGCTGGAGACGGGCCTTCGGAAAGACCAGATCATCATCTCCTGCAAGGTTTCGCGCCCACGCGATCTCCTCGAAATCTACCGAGATCTCGCCCGGAAAACCGAACAGCCCCTGCATCTCGGCCTCACCGAGGCGGGCATGGGAGCAAAAGGTCTGGTCTGGTCCTCCGCGTCCATGGGCATTCTGCTGGCCGAGGGTATCGGCGATACGATTCGTGTCTCGCTCACGCCGCGCCCGGGCGGCGATCGCCGCGAGGAGGTGTACGCGGCGTGTGAACTGCTGCAGTCGCTCGGTCTGCGTACGTTTGCTCCTAGCGTCACGGCCTGCCCTGGCTGTGGCCGCACCACCAGCTCCACATTTCAGGAGCTCGCCGAGAGCATCCAGCGATATGTCCGCGACAAGATGCCGGAATGGAAGTGGGAATACGAAGGCGTCGAGGAGTTAAAGCTTGCCGTCATGGGCTGCATCGTCAACGGCCCCGGAGAATCGAAAGCGGCGAACATTGGCATCAGCTTACCGGGCACCGGCGAAGCCCCCCGCTGCCCCGTTTATATAGACGGCCAAAAATTCACCACGTTCGAAGGTACCTACGAGGAGCTGTCCCGAGCGTTTCAAGCGTTGGTCAACGACTACGTCGCCACACGATATCCCAAGCGCGAAACCCCGCCTGCTGCCGCTAGCGTGCCCTCCTCCGCCACCGCGGCCAAGTCCTCCCTCCGCGTCCTCGCCTAAAGGAGTGTTCTTCCCGTCAAACTGCAAAACTTCTCTCGGAATACTTCGCTTGACTTGCCTCATCGCGTTCTAAGATTACAAAAAAGACAGGGTCAACCCTGCATGGGAACGCCATGACCGAGACCTCCCACTCTCTGGCAAGATCCCAGCCGCCCGACGACTGGCAGCGTGGTTTCTGGAGCCTGATCCTCACGCAGTTTCAGGTGGGTTTCAATGACAACGGACTGAAGTTCTTAGTCACCTACATCGTGATCGGGATGAATTTGCCGCAACCCGAGCGCGATCGCCTGGTGCCCATCGTCGGAGCGCTGTTTGCGATTCCGTTCATTCTGTTTTCCATGACCGGCGGCTATTTCGCCGACCGCTACAGCAAGCGCAGCGTAACCATCGGCATGAAAATTCTCGAACTCGGCGTGATGCTGTTCTTCATCCTGAGCTTGGCGCTGCGCAACCTCCCGATGGAATGTGCCGGCGTATTCCTCATCAGCACGGAAGGCGCCCTGTTTGGTCCTTCGAAGTACGGGTTGTTGCCCGAGCTGTTGCCGGAACCGAAGCTCTCCTGGGGCAACGGCATCATCGAGTTCGGGACATTTCTCGCGGGAATCGGCGGCACGATTGCGGCGGGCGAACTTGCCGAGCGCTACCGCGGACGCGAAGTCGTCGCCGGATTTCTCTTGATGGCCTGCTCGCTCATCGGCCTGACCGCAAGCCTGGGAATCTCGCGCGTACCCGCCGCCAACCCGGAAAAGAAGTTTCGTTGGAATCCTTTGGGAGATTTTCTTGCGCAGATCAAGACGATCGCGGCGGACCGCGTCCTTGGCTGGGCCGTCTTTGGTAATACGTATCTGTTCTTTCTCGCCGCGCTGCTGCAACTGGCAGTCATCATTTACGGTCACGATGTGCTTCGTATCGACGAGGCCCACATCACCTATTTGCAGGCTGCCATCGCTGTCGGAATTGGTTTGGGAAGCGTGGCGGCGGGATATCTCTCCCGAGGGAAAATTGAGTATGGACTGATTCCCCTGGGGGCCGTCGGCATGACGTTGTTTGGCGGGCTACTTTACTTTCGGGCTCCCGCTGAGTTTTTGGCCGGGCGGTTCGAGACCATCGCAAGAGAGCTTCCCCGGTTTCCCGACCAGGTCTTGTCGCTGGCTGCGACGTGGGCGCACCTTCGCGTCTTTGATCTAGGGCTGCTCGGATTTTTCGGCGGACTGTTTGCTGTGCCGCTGGGTGCATTGATTCAGCACCGCCCTAGGCCGGAGCAAAAAGGCGGTGTCATTGCCGCGGCGAACTTGGTCTCGTTCATCGGCATTGCCCTTGCCTCGCTGGCCTACTATGTCTTTACGAACGTGTTTCATCAAACGGCCGCAGGAATCTTCCTCGACGGTGCGATTCTGACGCTTGTCACCACGGTTTTTTCGATTTGGCTGCTCCCGGATTCGCTTCTGCGGTTCCTGCTATGGGTGGCCACGTCGTTCGCCTACCGGATTCGCGTCGAGGGTCGCGAAAACGTTCCCGAATCCGGCGGTGCGCTGTTTGTCTCGAATCACTTGTCGTTCGTCGATGCGCTTTTGTTGGCCGCCTCGACCGATCGGTCCATCCGCTTTCTGATGTTCAAAGGCATCTATGAGCTGCCCTACGTGAAGCCGTTTGCGAAAATCATGCGCGCGATTCCGATCTCCTCCGAGCAACGACCGCGCGAAATGATTCACTCGCTGCGTGAAGCGACGAACGCGATTAAAAACGGAGAGGTTGTCTGCATCTTCGCCGAAGGGCAAATTACGCGCATCGGCCACTTGCTCCCATTCCGCCGCGGTATGCAGCACATTCTGAAAGGGGTCGACGCGCCGATCGTCCCGGTCAGTCTCGAGGGGGTTTGGGGCAGCATCTTCAGCTTCGAACGCGGTCGCTTTCTCTGGAAACTGCCGCGGACGATTCCCTATCCCGTTACCGTCAGCTTTGGTAAGCCGCTGCCGCCAACGGCTTCGCCCGTTGAGGTGCGCCGGGCCGTCGAGCAACTCCAGAGCGAAGCCTTTCGCCATCGCAAAAGCCACCAGCGCACGCTCCATCGCTCCTTCATCCACAAGGCTCATCGCCACCCGTTTCGCTTTGCCATGGCAGATAAGCGGCGTCCGCGCCTGGTCTGTGGCTACGTATTGCTGAGCGCGATTTTTCTGGCGCGCCGCCTGCGTCGCACATGGGCCGGCCAGCAGATGATCGGCATTCTCTTGCCTCCTTCGGTCCCGGCCGCGCTCGTCAATCTCGCTGCCGCGCTGTCAGGAAAAGTTCCCGTGAATTTGAACTATACCTTGTCGAATGAGGCGCTCGCTTCGTGCGTGGCTCAGTGCCAGATCGAAACCATCCTGACGACAAAGCTGCTTCTGGAAAAAATTCCCCTGAAGCTACCAGGTCAGGTTGTGCTGCTGGAAGAGGTCGTCGCCCAACACAGTCTGGGCGAAAGAATCGTGGCGCTTCTGCTGTGGTTTCTACCGGGCTCGCGACTGGAGTCCCTTTTAAGCGGTGGGAAAACGCGCCATCTCGACGACCTCGCAACGGTCGTTTTCTCAAGCGGAAGTACGGGCGATCCGAAAGGCGTCATGCTGACGCACTACAACATCGTCTCGAACATCGAACAGATGGGCCAGACCTTTCTGTTCGGCCGCAAGGACTCCTTGCTCGGCGTTCTGCCGTTTTTTCACTCTTTTGGATTTACCGTAACGCTCTGGCTGCCGCTCGTCCTCGGCGTCAGTGTGGTCTACCATCCGAGCCCGCTCGATCTTGCCGCCATCGGAGAATTGGTCCGCGATTATGGCGTCACGTTTCTGCTGGCTACGCCGACATTCCTGGAAGCCTATGTGCGGCGCTGTTCACCGGAAGACTTCGGTAGCTTGCAATGTGTGCTCGTCGGAGCCGAGAAGTTGCCGGAGCGGCTCGCGCTCCGCTTCCAGGAACGCTTCGGCATCCGTCCGCTGGAAGGCTACGGGACAACGGAATGCTCGCCTGTGGTGGCGGTAAATACGAAGGATTTCCGCGCCGCCGGACTGTACCAGGTGGGAGCCAAGCGCGGCTCCATCGGGCATCCTCTTCCCGGCATCCGCGTGCGCATTGTCGATCCAGAAACGAGCGAACCGGTTCCGGATGGCAGGGCCGGTCTGCTGATGATCCAAGGGCCGAACGTGATGCAAGGTTATTTAGGCAAGCCCGAAACAACCAGGGAGGTCTTGCGAGAGGGCTGGTACATCACCGGCGACATCGCTGCCGAAGACGAGGACGGTTTTCTCTCGATCACCGATCGGCTGGGCCGATTCAGCAAAATCGGCGGTGAGATGGTGCCGCACATTCAGGTTGAAGAGCAGCTGCAACAGCTCGCAGGCGCAAACGACCAAAAAATCGTCGTGACAGCCGTACCGGATGCGAAAAAAGGCGAGCGGCTCGTCGTGCTTCACACGCTCAACAGGGACGAACTGAAGCCGGTGCTGGAAAATCTGTCACGCACCGGACTGCCGAATCTTTGGATTCCGCGCCCCAACCAGTTCTTCTTTGTCGAGCAGCTTCCCCACTTGGGAACGGGCAAACTCGATCTGCGCCGCATCCGAGAACTGGCCCTCGAGTTTTCCGCCGGCGACGAACCATAGCGCGGCTCCCGGCCCGACAATGCCTTGACTGCGGCGCTAAAAGATACCCACTTTAATGTGGAGGAATTTTTTCGGGTTCTGGCGGAAATCACTGATCAGCAGACGCATGTCGCCGGTAAGACCGGTCAAATTGTCGTACAGTTCGGGATCGGTAAAGAATTTCCCCATCGTGCCTTGATTGGAGTTCAGCTTGGCCGTTGCGTCACGGACGTTGGCCGAAGCGTCCCGCAGATTGTTAAATAGAGTGTCGTCGGTGGTGAGCTTACCCAGGGTGCCTTTACCCTGGCGCACGTCGCCAAGCAGCGCATTGCTTTTTTCTGCGACGCCTTTGATTTCGTTGTACGCGCTCGGGTCATAGATCAGCTTGCCGAGAGAGCCTTTTTGTTGGCGCAGGGCCGCTGTCATATCCTGGACATCGCCCATGGTTGCGTCCACCTTCTGATAGAGCTCATCGGAGGCGAAGAGCTTGCCCGCCGTTCCTTGTCCCTGTTGGACCGACGTAACGATGGCGTTCATCTTGGCGACGGTTTCGTTAAGATTGTTGTACATCGAGGGATCGTTCATGAATTTGCCGAGCGTGCCACGGCCGCTCCGAATCTGATCGACGACTTGCTGCACATCACCGGTGAGATCGTTGAGACTGTCCAGCAGATCGGCACTGCGGGCAACCACTTCCTCCATGGCCTTCGATTTTGCGCTCTGCACTTCTCCGTTTGCGGGGATCGCCGACCCGCTGACGCCTCGCGTGATGCTCACATAGCGGTCCCCCAGCAATCCCTGCGTGGCCAGGCTAGCGACCGAATCCGTCCGGATCTCATTCTGGTACCGTTTGTCAATCCGCAAAGACAGCCGTACGCTGTGGGCGCGGTCTTTCGCGGCGCGATTCAAGGTGATGGACTGGACGTTTCCGACTTCGATGCCGTCGAGATCGACCGGCGCTCCCGTTTTCAACTCCGCGACCTCGGGAAAATGCACATACACACGATATTTGGGCCCGAGAAACCCGACGCCGGTCACATAAAACGTTGCTATTCCCAAGATGAACAGAGATGCCAGCACGAACAGTCCGACTCGCAGCTCCGTCCACGTCAATTGCTTGCGTTGCGCCATCGCGTTTCCTCCTCCGTCGTCGAGAGTGTCACTCCGCGGATGCCAAAAACGTCTTCAGGTAGTCATCGGGGGAGTGAAGAAACTGTTCTGTCGTGCCCTCAAAATAGATTTGTCCCTCGCGGAGAACCACGATGTTGGTCAGCGTGGCGCTCGCGCCGCCGTTGCTCCCAGCGAGCCCCGGGGAGGGGGCGGTTTCGCCGATGCGTCTGACGTGGCCCGTTTTGTTATCGAAGCGAAACCGGGCCAGACCAAAGGCATCCTGGACGCGATGCGTGGCAAGCATGGACGTCACACCTTGCAAGTCCCGTCCCCGCAAAATCAGCGTGATAATGGTTTGCGACGTGACCGGATCGAGGCCTGCCGTTGGCGAATCGTAGAACACCAGCGGAGGCCGGTCGACCAGAGCGCGCGCAATCGAAACGCGCCGACGCATGCCGCCCGACAGCTCACCAGGATACTTGTCGATCGCTGGCTCCATTTCGACGAAGTGCAAGACCTCGCGGACCCGCGTATCGATCTCCGCTTCCGCGATGTTTTCTTCTCGTAAGCGAAAGGCCACGTTTTCGGCGACGGTGAGCGAATCAAACAGCGCGCCTTCCTGAAACACAAACCCAATGTGTCGTCGGAAATCGAGAAGATCGGTTTCTGACATCGTCCCGAGATCTTGCCCCATCACCCACACACGGCCCGCGTCCGGACGTAGCAGGCCCGCGGCGATTTTCATAATCAACGTTTTGCCGGAGCCACTCTCTCCCAGCAGGATCTTGGTTTCCGCCGGCGAGACTTCAAAGGAGATTCCGCTGAGCACTTCTCCCTGATCGAAACCGAGGTGGATGTCTTCGAAGGCAATAAGCGGTTCACCCGGAACGATCGTCGCCATTTTCCGCCGCGGCGCCGGGCGGGCCAGAAACGTCATGCTCGGATTATAAATGCAAACCAGGATGAGACAGAGGGCACGTTTTCAGTCACTTTTGGAAGATGTAGATAAGGATCTTCGCCAGGAAAAGGTCGATGATCAGCATCCACACCGACGAAACCACCACGGCCGAAGTCGTGGCTCTGCCCACCCCCTCGGTTCCTCCCGTTACGCGCAGCCCTTTGTAGCAGGCAATCGTAGAAATGATGAAGCCGAAGATCACCGGTTTCACAGTTCCCTGAACCAGGTCCCCGAAATCGAGAATATTTATTGCACGAGTCCAGAACTGCACCGCGCCCAGCCGCAACGTAAAGTAGGCCACGATGAACCCGCCGACCAATCCCACGAAGTCGGCCACAGCCACCAGCAGCGGCATCACCAGCACCATCGCCACGACGCGCGGCGTGACCAGTTTACGGGTCGGGTCAGTGCCCAAGGCGCGCATGGCGTCTACCTGTTCGGTAACGACCATCGATCCGATTTCCGAGGCGATTCCCGACGCATTGCGCCCTGCCACTAACAGCGCCGTAATGGCTGGCCCTAGCTCGCGGACCAGCGCCAACGACACGGCATCGCCGGTCGTCGCCGTTTCACCGAAACGTTGAAACTCGGCGGCCGTTTGCAGCACCAGGACGCCGCCAATCGAAAGAAAAGCCACGACGACGATGAGCAGCGAACCGACACCAATCAGATCCATCTGCTCAAGACTGTCCGACCAGTACTGTGGGGGCGTGAAGATGTTGAGGACGGCCTGCACGGAAAGCAGCGCGTACTGCTGTACACCCAGGACTTGGCTCTTGAGGCCGTCCCCGATAGCCGACAGTAGCGATGGAGTTTCGCTGGGATCAGGCATCGTTGCGACGCGGACCACCGGGACGAACCCAATCATGGAAAGCGTAGCGTTCCGATTGTATCGCGTCCAGCAAACATCCGTGCCGCGAAAAGCGGCTTCGCCAAACAGCCCACGCGCGGTCTTTACGGCCGAAGAGGCCTCCGGTAGAATCCTTCGCTTATCCCGGAGCACAAGGCGCCAAGCGGAATGCTGCGATTCGTCACAGCCGGGGAGTCTCACGGGCAGGCGCTGGTGGCCTGGATTTCGGGGTTGCCTGCGGGGATTCCGGTCGATCTGGATTTTGTCGGGCGCGAGTTGCACCGCCGGCAATTGGGGTACGGGCGCGGTGGGCGCCAGCGAATTGAAAAGGATCAGGCCGATTTTCTCGCGGGAGTTCGCCACGGGAAAACCATCGGTGCTCCCATCGCTTTGCGAATCGAAAATCGAGACTGGAAGAATTGGGAACAGGCGCTTCCGGTAGAGGATAGCGAAGGCGCGGAAGACCAGCGGCGCCGCTTGACGGCTCCCAGGCCAGGGCATGCGGACTTGGCCGGGGCACAGAAATTCGATTTTCATGACGCGCGCTACGTGCTCGAGCGAGCTTCGGCGCGCGAAACGGCCGCACGCGTGGCTGCCGGCGCGCTCGCCAAGCTGTTCCTCAGGGAATTCGGCGTTACCGTCTTGAGCCATACGATTGCCGTGGGCCATGTGCGGCTGGAACGGGTCGCTCCATGGGACGAGATCGTGGCAATCTGCGAGAACCTGGAGTCGCCTTTGCGCTGCGTCGACCCGGAGATCGAAGCCAAAATGAAGGCGGAAGTCGATCATGCGCTGCGCGCGGGCGATTCAGTCGGCGGAGTTTTCGAGGTGGTTGCTCGTGGCGTCCCTCCGGGTCTGGGCAACCACAGCCAGTGGGACGAAAAACTGGATGGAAAAATCGCGCGCGCGGTGATCTCCATTCAGGCTGTCAAGGCGGTGGAAATTGGAACGGGGATAGGGAACGCTCAAAGCTATGGCTCCGAAGTGCAAGACGAGATTCGCTACGACAAGTCGCGCAAGCGATTTGACCGTTCATCGAATCGCGCGGGCGGGCTGGAAGGCGGCATTACGAATGGCCAGGATGTTGTGGTCCGAGGATATCTGAAGCCGATCTCCACGCTGCGCCGGCCGTTGCTGACGGCGGATCTGAACACGAAGGAAGCGGTGAAGGCGGCCTACGAGCGCTCCGACGTCTGTGTCGTTCCCGCAGGCGGCGTCGCCGGCGAAGCCATGGTGGCGATCGAGTTGGCGGGCGCGTTTGTGGAAAAATTCGGTGGGGACTCTCTGGAGGAGACGCGCAGGAATTTCCAAGGCTACGAGCGGCAGCTCGACAGCTTCTAGCCGATCGAACAAGGCGTACGATGATTCATCCGATTGTGAAATACGGCGATCCCGTTCTGGAAACTCCCACCCGGCCGGTGGAAAAATTCGACGAAGAATTGCAGACGCTTGTCGCGGACATGTTCGAGTCGATGTACGCCGCCAATGGCGTAGGGCTCGCGGCGCCCCAAATCGGAGTCGGCCGGCGACTGGCGGTGATCGATGTGAGCAATGGAAAGAATCCGGAAGCGAGGATCGTGTGCGCCAACCCCGAAATCATCCACACGGAGGGGGAGCAGCGAGAGGAGGAAGGCTGCCTGTCGCTGCCTGGATTTCGCGGGCACGTGCTCCGGCCTCAGTTTGTGACCGTGCGCGCGCAGGACGCTACGGGAAAGGAATTCGAAATGCGCGGGGAAGGATTACTGGCCCGTGCGTTCAGTCACGAGATCGATCACCTCAATGGAGTCCTTTTTCTCGCGCACTTGAGCCTGCTGAAACGGGACCTCATCAGAAGAAAAATCCGCAAGATGAAAAAAGCCGGCGAGTGGTAGGAGCGTCGTGGCGTTGCGCATCGTTTTCTGCGGCACACCGGCGTTTGCCGTTCCTTCCTTCGAATATCTCTTGAAGGAGTGGGATTTTCAGATCGTCGGAGTGGTCACGCAACCGGACCGACCCCGCGGCCGCGGACACCACTTGCAGGGCTCGCCGGTGAAGGACGCGGCTCTCGACGCTGGAGTTTTCGTTTACCAGCCGGAAAGCGTTAAGGCCCACGAAACCTACGAGCATTTTCGGCGCCTTCAGCCGGATGCGGTCGTTATCATCGCGTACGGCCAGATCATCCCGGCCCGCCTGATCGCCATTCCGCGCCTGGGCTGGATCAACCTGCACGCCTCCCTGCTACCGAAGTATCGCGGCGCCGCGCCGATCAACTGGGCCATCTTGAACGGCGAGGAAGTCACGGGCATCACCACCATGCAAATCGATGCGGGACTCGACACGGGACCGGTGCTGCTTCAAGAGGTCGTCGAGATTCACAAAGATGAAACGGCACCCGAACTCGCGGCACGCCTCGCCCGAGCCGGAGCCCCCTTGATGGCGAAAACGCTGCGGGAACTCTCGACGGGTCAGATCACCCCCGTGTCGCAAGATCATCGGAAGGCGACGTTCGCGCCGCCACTTAAGAAAGAAGACGGGCGCATCGATTGGTCGCTGCCTCCTCTCCGCACCTACAATCAGATTCGGGGGCTTGAGCCCTGGCCCGGCGCGTTTACTATGTTTCGTGGCAAGAGGTGTCGAATCTGGGCAAGGCCCGCCTCGCTCGCCGAGTTGGGTGCGGCCGAGGGGCCAGCAGGCGCCTCGGTGCCCGGCACGATACAGCCTTTGTCGTCGACAGTGCTCGTTCGTTCGGGTGCAAGCGAAGGGCTGCGGTTGGAGTTCATCCAGATGGAAGGCCGCAAACGGGTCACCGCTCGGGAATTCGTAAACGGTACACGGCTTCGACCCGGCGAACGCTTCGACGGCTAGCCAGGAAACAGCCATGCCCGTCTCTCCCGCAAGACGGATTGCCTACCAGGTGCTGCGCCAGGTCGAGGCAGAGGGCGCGTATGCGAGCGACGTGCTCTATGAAGCACTCGATGTCGACATGAAGTCGGCCGACGCTGCGCTGGCTACAGAGATCACCCTGGGTGTGCTTCGCTGGCGGCGCCAGCTTGATTTTCTTCTTGATCGGCATCTGAAAAAAACGGTCGAGAAGCTGGACCTGCCTGTCGCGCTGGCACTGCGAATCGGTCTTTACCAACTTCGCTTCCTCGAAAGGATTCCAGTGCGGGCGGCGGTGAATGAGTCGGTCGAGCTCGTGAAACGGGCGCACAAGATTTCGGCTGCGCCGCTGGTGAACGCCGTTTTGCACAAGGCCGCGTCGGAACTCGAGTCTCCCGTCGAGCCGTTTCTCCCTGCCAGCCTTGCACGCGGGGACCGACTCGGGATCCTTCATTCACACCCGACCTGGATAGTCGAGCGTTGGATCTCGTCTGTGGGCGAGGCTCGCGCGATTCGAATCATGACCGCAAACAATGAAAGACCGCGACTGAGCTGCGCATTCCAAAACCCCGATTTCAGGGGGGACGTTTCAAGTGGACTCACACGCGCAGGGATGCGCATGGAGCCTGGGCTGCTGCTGAAAAACGCGTTTGCCGTGACCGGCGGTAGCCCCAGCCGAACCGATGTCTTTCGCAAGGGCCTCTTCTTGATCCAGGACGAGGCATCGCAAGCCGTGCCTCTGCTATTGGGCGTCGAGTGCGGTAATTGCGTACTCGATCTCTGCGCGGCACCCGGCGGAAAGACGCCTCCGCTGGCACGAGCTGCCGGAAGCACAGGTTTGGTCATCGCGGCCGACCGACATGCGCATCGCCTGATGGCCATGCGCGCACAATTCAAACGGCTTCGGCTCACCGGCGTGCACCTGGTTGAGTTGGACGCCGAGCAACCGCTTCCCTTTCGCGAGACCTTTGATCGGATCCTTATCGACGCGCCCTGCTCGGGTACGGGCACACTCGCACGCCATCCGGAGATTCGCTGGCGGCTGCGACCGGAACAGCTGCCTGCATTTCATCAATTGCAGGTGCGCCTGCTCGGAAACGCCACCGCCAATCTTAAGCCAGGCGGACAGATCGTATACTCGACGTGCTCGATGGAGCCGGAGGAAAACGAGGAGGTCGTCGCCGAAGTCCTCAGAAGTCGGCCGGCGATTCGATGCTTGGGGGCCCGTACGTCGGCCGAGCGGCTGCGCCCACATCTCAGCGATGGTTCCCTTGCCGAGGGGCTTTTTGCAGGCGACGGCTGTTTTCGCACGTCCCCGGCAGAGCAGCACACCGACGGATTCTTCGCCGCTACGCTCGAATACCGGGGATCGGTTCGTTGAAAGTATGGGTTTTGCTGCACTTGAGTAAGAACGGCGCTCACCCCGTTCCGGCCTATTCGTGTTAGGCTCGCCGAACAGAGGATGGGCACGTGACTTTAGGCGAGCAGCTACAGTGGATTCTGCGAATGGTTCTAGGGCTGTTCATACTGTCGTCGGTAGCATTTCTGAGCGCGCTGACGGCTATGCGATTCGCAATCCAAGGGCGCGAAGTGACCATGCCGGACGTCGTCGGGACGCGCGCTCAGCAAGCCCAGCAAGTTCTCCGCGGCCGCAGTCTGGGCATGAAAGTCGAAGATCGGGTCTATAGCAATCTCCCGGTCGATGCGATCGTTCGCCAGAGCCCTCCTCCCAGCACGCGGGTGAAGACGGGACAGGATGCGCATGTGGTACTGAGCCTCGGTCCACAGAGCGTATCGATTCCCGAGGTCAAGGATTTAAGCCTGCGCGCGGCCCAGGTCGAGCTACTCCGCAGAGGGATGCAATTGGGCGAAATCTCTAGCGTTTATTTGTCCGGCACTCTGCCCGATACGGTAGCCCTGCAAGACCCCGCCCCCGGTACGACGAACGTCCAAAGCCCCCACGTCAACTTGCTCGTTTCGCTGGGTCCCCGGCCGCCCGCCTTCGCCATGCCCGACCTCACCGGCCTTACCGCCGCGGAAGCGGAGTCGAAATTGGGGACGACCGAGTTAAAAGTCGCCAAGATCACGCCTGTCACGAACGCAGCGGCGGCCGCCGGGACGATCATCAATCAGACCCCGCCCAGGGGACAACGCGTTGACGCGACGACCACGATCGAGCTCGAGGTGGCACAGTAGCGTTCTGTCGTGCCTCATTGGGCTATGCTAGTATCGGAACAGGTTCCATGGCCTATGCAAGAATTGAACTCGCGCCATCCATCCTGGCTTGCAACTTCTCGAGGCTGGGTGAGGAAGTTCGTTCCGTCGAGCAGGGCGGCGCGGACGTGATTCATGTCGATGTGATGGACGGCCGCTTTGTCCCCAACATCTCAATCGGAATCCCGGTCGTGGAGGCCTTGCGGAAGGCAACCCGGTTGCCGCTCGACGTGCATCTCATGATCGACCGTCCCGAACAGTATGTCGAGGAATTTGTGCGCGCGGGCGCAAGCCGCATACTCGTCCATGAGGAGGCCACCCCTCATTTGGACCGGGCCCTTGCGCTAATTCGCGAATCCGGGGCCGAGGCCGGAGCGGCCATCAACCCGGCGACGCCGGTGGTGATGCTCTCGGAGGTTCTGGACAAGCTGGACACCGTGCTGGTAATGTCGGTTAATCCTGGCTTCGGCGGGCAGAAGTTCATCCCCTCAGCTTTTGAAAAAATTCGGCAGCTGAGTCAATGGCGTGCGCGCTATAATGGCGCCTTTCGAATTGAGGTAGACGGTGGCGTGGATGCTGAAAACGTAGCGGAGTTGGCGCAGGCCGGCGCCAATACCTTCGTAGCGGGGACCTCCGTCTTCCATACCCCCGATCCAGCAGCGGCCGCGCGACAGCTGCGTAGACTCGCAACCGAGGCTTTGAGCCAGAAGGTTTGAGATTGGTGCACGAATTTCCTGTCAAAATGCGTCGTCTTGGGATCGTGGCGGCTTTCTTCTGCCTCACTGCTCTGGCGGGCGCTAGGGCCTGGGGGCAGAAGGTCCACGTCACCAAGGTCAAGCCCAAGAAAACCGAGGCGACCCAATCGGCCGAACCGGACAAAGTTCTCTACGATCGTGCGACGGCCGACATGAAGAAGACGAAGTATACCGAGGCGCGCCTGGACCTGCAGACCTTGATCAACACCTACCCCGACAGTGAATACCTCGCCAAGGCGAAGCTGGGGATTGCGGATTCGTTTTACAAGGAAGGCGGCACTTCCAATCTCACCCAGGCGGTCGACGAATACAAGAATTTCATCGTTTTCTTCCCCTTCTTGGACGAAGCCGCCTATGCCCAAATGCAAGTCGCGATGTGCCATTATCGAATGATGGAGAAAGCAGATCGCGACAGCAGTCAGGCCGAAGCGGCAGAAGACGAGTTTCGGACGTTCCTGCTGAAGTATCCGCAGAGTCCTCTTTTGCCGCACGCCGAACAGGACCTGCGCAACGTGCAAGAGGTCTTGGCCGACGGCGAATACAAGATCGCGCATTTTTACTACGTAAAGCAGGACTATCGAGCGTCGGCGGCGCGGCTGGTGGAACTGACGGGAAGATACCCGTTGTATAGCCAAAGCGACCTTGCCCTCTCGATGCTTGGCAACATCTACCTGCGCGCAAAACAGGCATCGAAGAACGAAGACGACAAAAATCACTGGAGCGACTTAGCCGCGGAGTGCTACACCCGGATCATAAAGGACTATCCGCTATCGAAGCTCGTGCCCGACGCCAAAGCCCACCTCACCTCGATGGGGATGCCGGTTCCCAAGCCTGATCCCCAAGCCTTCGCGCGCATGGAGAAGCAGCAGGAGTTCGAGAAGGTACATCATCCCAACCCGGTAATATCGACGCCGGTCGGGATGCTGCGATCCAATCCCGATGTTCACATGGCGGCGCAAATAGGCCAACCCAATTTGAACCCGCCGGACGACACCGTGTCGGCGACAGAGGTTCTAAACCAGGGCGCGGCCGGCCCGAGGTTTAACCTCGCCGCGGGGGTGGCCTCCTCGGGAGCGAACGCGCCGTCCAGCGACACCGAGTCGGTCGAGTCCTCCTCTTCCGATGCCCCCACACAAGCTGCCGGTGCCCAGATCATCGCTGCGCCGACGACGGCGGCAACCGCCGAACCTGCGGCGCAGCCAGCCCCGTCGACGATGACCTCCTTACCTACAGCTCCGCCTACGGCGGACAGCGGTACGACGGAGCAACCGGTCAGCACGGAGAATTCCGCTCCCCCAACAACCGCGGCCGTGGATTCATCCCACCCGCCCGCGCAATCTTCACAGGCTGTGGCGACTCCTGCAGCCAGTAGCTCAAACTCTTCCGCCGCCCAGTCATCGAGCCAGTCTAGCAGCAGCAGCGATTCCAAAAACGAATCCAGCAGCAAGAAAAAGAAGGGTCTGCACAAGCTGATTCCGTAGCATTCCCCCTCCGTACCCCCTGCTAACAACTGTAGCACCCTGCTTGTTCTACTCCGTTGACGACCCGTCGCGGTAATGCTGCAATAGTCTTTACGCGAGGCGGACGGCGCAGTGCGCCCCCGAGGGAATCCCAGTGCCCAAAATCTTGGTCGCGGACGACAACGCCAACATTCAGAAGATGGTCGCGCTATCGTTTGAAGACCGTGGTGTCGCGGTCGTTTCGGTAGGCAACGGCGAGGCGGCGGTGCGCCGCATCCCCGATCTAATGCCGGACTTGGTCCTAGCCGACATTTTCATGCCCGTGCGCAACGGCTACGAAGTCTGCGAGTTTGTCAAAAAAGACGAGCGCTTCTCCCATGTACCCGTCATTTTGCTTGTAGGCGCTTTTGATCCGCTCGATGAGAAGGAAGCGCGGAGGGTGGGCGCCGACGGCGTCCTGAAAAAACCATTCGTACCTCCCGATCCGCTGATCGCCATGGTAATGTCCGCGCTCGAAAAGAATCCCAAGGTTGCCGCCGAGTTGGCCAAAGCGAGAGAGGCTAAGGAAGCGCCGCCCCCGGCCGTGGTGGAATCGATTCCTGAACCCGCGACCTCCGTGCGAGCTGAGCTCAAGCCACTGCCCGATTTTCCGGAGCCCACTCCGGAAGAGGCGGCGCTGGTGTATGGTTTTGGAACGGGCCGTCGGACGCTCGATGACGCACCCCCTGGGGTTGAGACGGCGAGCGAGTCGAAAGCACCCGTGGCTGATTCGGAAGAAGCCGCAGAGGATGAATTCGACGGTGCAGCCACGGCGCGCGATTGGCGTCGCAACGCCATGGAGATCGATATCCCCCCAGAGGCAGCCAACCAGCCGGCCTACGTAACCCAAGACGAGCCTGATTCATCCCTTTTCCCTTCTGAGCGCGACGTGCCGCCCCGCCGCGTTCCTTTTTCCGAGCAGGTCGAGGACACCCCTTCCGCTCTACCCGTCCCGGCTCCGATTTCCAACGAACCGGCGCTCACCGAGGCGCCTGAGTCTTTTTCGATACCTGTTACTGATTCTGATTCCTTCGCAGTGACTGAGCCATTGCCGACTGCCGAAGAGAGCGCTCGATCGTCTCAGCCAGCTCCCCTTGAATCCGAGCCCGTCCCAGCTTCGCAAGCCGAGTCGGAATCTGGGCCAACTCACTGGATGGACCGTTTGGCACAGGGTTCCTCCGATCATCCGGCATCGGACTGGATGAGCGTGCTGTCCGAGCAGACCGCGCAGGATACAACTTTCGCTGCTCCCAAGCCTGAGCGAGACGATCTCAGCGTGCCGCCCGCCTTTCTCGCCGAAGAGCCTAGCGCGCCGGACGTGCCTTTCGCTTCCGACCTGCATGCGACTTCTCCCGCGACAACCGATCCAGAACCCGGCGTAGATTCCTTTTTTGCCGATGAAGCTGTCCCGAGTATTCCGAGCGGCTCCTGGTCCTCTCCGGTCGAGAACGTTTCACAGCCGTCGACCGAACCCACGGTAGACACAATCGAGACCACTGCAGCCGAACCGCTGCCGGTTGTCAGTTCGAAATCGGAAGAGGATTTCGAGACGGACTCAGAGCCCGAGCTACCGATCGGCTACAAAGATCCGGAGCTCGTCGAGCCACCGGCCGTTCACGTTACGCCCGAGCCGCTGCTAGTTGAAGAGGAGTCCCATCCGTCTCACTACGACGTGGTTCAACAGCAGGATGTAGAGCCGATGCACTCGTTTTTTCCACCGGCCTCTCCTCCTGTGGAAGAGCCGGAGCCCTTCGGCAACGCCATCGAGCCCGCGCCCTCATTCGAGACAGAGACCGAGGGGAACGAACGCATCCCGACAGGTCCGCCGCCGAACCGCGAAGCCCTCGCGCAGATTCCTTTTCTGACGCCTCCACCGGATTTTCAGGCGCAGCCGCAGGAACAAGCAGCCGCCGACCCCGGGACAGTCGATGCTGTAGTCAGGAAAGTTCTCGAAAAGCTCGAGCCCCGGCTTCACGATCTGCTTTCGCAGGGTGTCTTGAAGCCGCTGGTTGAAAACCTCCTCCAGAGCGAACTGGCCAAAAAAGAAGAGTGACGATCCGATTCGGATCGCTCTCGACTGATCCGACGACGATCGCGCGACGCGAGACCCGAAAATTCTGCTCGCCGTCCGCCATTTGACGCGCTCCCGACACGCCCCTTATATTGGATTGTTCAGCATCTCGGAAAATCCGCTAGGAATCCATGCCCCGAGAAATTCCCAAGGCTTACGAGCCACAGGAGATCGAAGAGCGCTGGGCCAAAGCCTGGTTCGAGCAGAAGCTATTCCGCGTCGAAAACTCCGGTAGCGGTGCCGTGTTCTCGATCGTGCTGCCTCCGCCGAATGTCACCGGTTCGATCCACATTGGCCACATGCTCGAGCACACGCAGATCGACATGCTCGTTCGTTGGCATCGCATGAGGGGTGATCACACGCTGTGGTTGCCGGGCATGGATCACGCGGGGATCGCCACGCAGTATGTCGTCGAGCGAAAGCTCGCCGAACTCAACCTTCGTCGTCAGGACCTGGGCCGCGAGGAGTTCGAGCGGCGGGTGTGGCAATGGAAGGCTGAAAGCGGTGGCGTAATCAAAGAACAGATGATCCGCCTCGGCGCCTCCTGCGATTGGACCCGCGAGCATTTCACCCTCGAACCGAAACTGTATCGCGCTGTCCTGGAGGCCTTTTTGCGCCTCTATCGCGAAGGCCTGATCTATCGTGGCCGCTACATGGTCAACTGGTGCCCCCGCTGCCAGACTGCAATCAGCGATCTCGAGGTGGTTCACGTCGAGCGCCCGGGAAAACTTTGGTACCTCCGCTATCCGATTCTGGGCTCCCAGGAAGTCCTCGTGGTCGCCACCACGCGCCCGGAAACGATGCTGGGCGATACGGCCGTCGCCGTTCATCCCGATGACGAACGCTACGTGCGCTTCAT
>CAYOXF010000072.1:0-26564 GCA_964407845.1 uncultured Acidobacteriaceae bacterium
GGACCGAGCCCGCAACATCCGCCGATTCCTATACTTACGCAATCACGACGGGCCCGAGAGACCATGAGCCGGATTTGGCCGTGGTCCGCCAGCCCGGCGAAAAGTCTGTTCTTTTGCGAGGAACGGTCCCGCTCGGGCACCAGGCCGTCCGGCTGGAACTGGCGATGATCGAACCTGCTGAAACGGCCGCTTTGGCTGTCAAGCAGTTGCTCGAGGCGCGCGGCGTCAAGGTGACCGGCAGGACCGAGGTGCGCCACAGCCCTCCGCCGGAGACGAGCGCGTCAGGGGAGCCGATTCTTACCCACGTGGCCGAACCCGTGCCCGAACCGAATCAACAGGTCCTCGCCGAGCACGTTTCTTTGCCGCTTCTGGAGGCCGTCCGCATTACTAACAAGGCCAGCCAAAATCTGCACGCCGAACTGCTTTTGCGAGCGGTCGGTCGCGTCAAGCTGGGCCTAGGATCGACCGCGGCGGGACTGAAGGTGGAGCAGGATTTCTTGCGTCAGGCCGGGATCATCGATGGAGATGTCGTGCTTACGGATGGCTCGGGCCTGGCCCGCAATAACCTAATAACCCCGCGCGCTGTCGTTCAACTCCTTCGGTATGTCGTCAGTCAGCCGTGGGGCGTGGATTACATCTCGACCTTGCCTGTGGCCGGTGTGGATGGCACGTTGGAAAATCGCATGGTTCATACCGCTGCGTCGAACCACATTCAGGCAAAAACGGGCGAAATCGAGCACGAGCGGGGGCTATCGGGCTACGCCACGACGCTCGGTGGCGAGCGTCTGGTCTTCTCGATCTTCTACAACAACAATCCGCAGAAAGGCCCGGAGAGCTCCGCCCCAATCGATCGAATCGCGACGGCCATGGTCGAGACGCTCGGAGCCGGCCGGCCCGCGGAAAAACACCCATGAAAAGACACGCGAGGGTCATCACCGTCTTTGGCAGCGGGCGCGCACAGCCCGACGATGAACTGTACGAACAAGCCCTGGCTCTTGGCGTTGCGTTAGCCGAAAAGGGTTTGGCAGTATGCACAGGCGGCTACGGCGGCGTAATGGAAGCCGTCTCACGAGGCGCCAAGCAAGCGGGCGGGCATACCATCGGGATTACCGCTCGATTCTTTCGCTCCCCTGCGAACGCGTGGATTGATGAAGAGATCCATGTAGCCACATGGAGGGATCGCCTGTTCGAGCTGGTCGAGCGAGGCCACGGCTATGTTACGTGTCCCGGAGGAACAGGCACATTGGTCGAGTTGGCCATTGTGTGGGAGATGCTCAACAAGGGCGTCATGGAGAAAAAGCCGGTCGCTATCTTCGGGGAGTTTTGGCGGCCTGTGATTGAACACGTGCGCGAAGCCGATCGGGCTGGCTCACCAGGCTGGGGCGAGCACAAAGAACCGCTGATCCACGTCGCTCTGTCTGCCCGCGATGCGGCGGAGCACCTCGCGCGCCATCTCGGCGTGCAGCCGGCAGCGCGCTGATTTCCCACAGCCAGCCGGGCTAGAATAGATAGTTGAACGTTACATGGTCGTCCGGAGCCCTCCTTGCGACGAGACGACGAAGGATCTCTGTTGTCAATTCATGCGTCTGACACGACTTTTCTATCTTCGAGGCGCTTGTGTCTCGCACCGTAGAGGAACTCCTTGAATTCGATCGGCTGAAAGAGATTCTAAGTCGCGCGACAACGTGCGCCCCAGGCCGCCGGGCGATCCATGTGCTTGCCGCGCACCAGGATGTAGCAGCTCTAGAAGCCGAATTCGTGCGGATCGGTGAAGCTGTGTCCTATCTACGCGCGGGTTCCGAACTAGGCTTTGGTTCCCTGGCGGATCCGGAAACGTGGCTTCGACACCTCGCTATTCCCGGCTCGGTTCTCTCGCCAACCGAACTTCTGGAAGCCGTTTCCCTAATGGAAACGGCTCGTGGGGTTCGGCTCACGTTTAAGGAAGATCGCGGAAGCTATCCGCATCTGGCCGAGTGTTCCGACGCTTTACCTGATTTCGGGTCGCTCGCGTCTCGGATTCGCCGCGCCGTGCTGCCGAACGGTGAAATCAGCGATGACGCCTCAGCTGAACTCAAACAGATTCGCGCGAACATCCATCAGGGTCGCGACAAGATTCAGCGTTCTCTCGAAGCGACACTCCGCGCACGCGGCACGCCGACCAGTCGAGACTACGTGACCCTTCGCAATGACCGCTTTGTGGTTCCCGTTCCCGCGTCGGAACGGCGGAGTGTGCCGGGCGTCCTTCACGGCGCGAGCGCCACGGGCCAGACGGTGTTCGTTGAGCCGTTGGACGTAATCGACCTGAACAACCGCCTCGTGCAGCTTCGAGAAGATGAGACGCGAGAGATCGCCCGTATCCTCGAGGAACTGACCCAATGGGTTCAGACCGAACGGAGTCCGCTAGAAGCTACAGCGGCCTCGATTGCGCATCTCGACTCTGTTTTCGCGCGCGCGCGGTTTGCCCGCGAATACGATGGCGTGGCGCCACAATTTAATACAGGGAATTCGCTCGAGCTCGAAGCGGCCCGCAATCCCGTTCTGGAAGCTACGCTGCGCTCCCAAGGCCGAAAGGCTGTGCCGACCTCCCTCGCCTTGGGCGGTGCCGAGACGGTTTTGGTCATCAGCGGTCCCAATACCGGGGGAAAAACAGTTGTGCTCAAGACCGTCGGGCTTGCGGCCCTTTCTGCCCAGTCGGCGATTCCGGTTGCAGCCGAACGCGCCGAAATGCCCGTCTTCGATCGAGTGCTCGCCGATATCGGTGACGAACAGTCGATCACCGCAGACCTTTCGACGTTCTCCGCGCACGTGCTGAACCTAAAATCGATGCTCGAGGTGGCCAGTCCGCGCTCGCTGATTCTGGTGGACGAAATGGGGACGGGCACAGCTCCGGAAGAAGGGGCTGCACTGGCTGTGGCGCTACTTGAGGAATTTCGTTCTCGTCGCTCGCTCACCCTCGCGACGACTCACCACGACCGCCTGAAGGCATACGCCTCCACCACGTCGGGAATCCTCAACGCCGCGATGGAATTTGACGAAGAAAACCTCCGTCCGACCTACCGGCTAAGGCTCGGCGTGCCGGGAACGTCGAGTGGCATTGAAATCGCAAGGCGTTTGGGCCTTCCCGCCCATGTCATCGAACACGCCCGTGCTGGCCTTTCTCCCGAAGCACGAGAAGCGCGCGATTTAATCGCGTACCTCCACCGCAGCCGCGATGAAATGGAAGCCAACCTGCAGCAAGCAAACGAAGAGCGGGCGTTGCTTGAGAGCGACCGTCGGAAGCTTCAGACCGAATGGGTCGAGCGCCAGAAAAAGCGGATCGCCGAGCTGGAACGGAGTTTTTCCGCAACCGAAAAGCGGTTGGAAGCTGAGGTAGCGCGCTTAGCCGAAGACATCCGGGATCGTGCTTTGCGTGCGCAAGCCGAAAAACAGGCGTCCCGTCGCATGGGCAAGATCGCGTCGGAATCACGGGCGGAGGCCGACGCCGCCGTCCTTCAAACGCTCGCCGAATCGCAAGCCGACCTGGGAGTTGCCATCGAAGCAGCGGGAACACCGGTGGCACCGAGTGAGCTTTCCGCAGGCCTGCGCGTGCACGTCAAGACGTTCAAACAACCGGTGATTTTTCGCCGCCATGATGGCCGCACGGCAGAGGTCGAAGCCGGCCCTTTGCGTATGAAAGTGCCGCTGGGGGATATCACCGCCATCGCTCGGCCGGAAAGCGCCAAACCCCCGAGCCGCGCGGTGCCTGCCGTCACCGTTCGCGCGCAGCCGAGCGATGAGCCGGCGACGGATGAAATCAACGTCATCGGAAGCACGGTCGAGCAGGCGACCGAGCGTGTGGACAAGTTTCTCGACGAAGCCGCGCTCGCTGGCAAGACGAGCGTGCGGGTGATACATGGTCACGGCACCGGTGCTCTTCGCCGCGGTCTTGCCCAATTCTTATCGGCCCATCCCCTCGTCGAGAGGATCCATCACGAGGCAGAGGATCGCGGTGGCACCGCGGTGACCGTCGCGGAGTTGAAATCCTGATGGCCTGGTGCTAAGAGAAACTAGATGGCTGAAGCCGGCTCCTTCGCGGAGAAAGTGAAACAGCAGGCAGACATCGTTCGTGTGATTGGCGAATACGTCCGCCTGAAAAAAACGGGCCAAAATTTCACTGGGCTGTGCCCCTTCCACCAGGAGAAGACGCCGTCTTTCGCCGTGCATCCGGTGAGGCAAATCTACCACTGCTTTGGCTGTGGCGCCGGTGGCGACGTTTTCAAATTTGTGATGGAAATTGAAAAGTGTGCATTTCCCGAAGCGGTGCGCGCGGTGGCAGAGAAATGCGGCATTCCGATTCCGCGGCCGCGCGAGCACTCGCCCGAAGAGCGACGCGAGAATCAGCAGCGTAGCGCGCTCGTCGAGATGCATCGCGACGCGGCGGCATTTTTCGCGCGCCAGCTCGAGCAGGCCTCCGAAGGCAGAGTCGCAGCTGCGTATCTCGAAGATCGCGGGCTCGATCGAGCGGCGATCGTGCGCTTTGGCCTTGGGTTTGCTCCCTCATCGGGCGATGCGCTGGTGCGTCACTTGAAGTCGAGGTACTCGGAAAAGCTTTTGGACCTATCCGGCTTGGTTTCACGAGATCCGAGTGGCCGGCTTTACGACCGTTTCCGCCGGCGCATCATGTTCCCGATTGCGAACGATGCCGGGAAAATCATCGCCTTTGGCGGTCGCGCGATGGGTGACGATCAGCCGAAATACTTGAATTCCCCCGAAACTCCGATCTATTCGAAGAGCAACGTCCTCTACCATCTCGATCGAGCCAAAGAATCGGTGCGTCAAAGTGATTTTGGAATTCTCGTCGAAGGTTATATGGATGCGATTGCCGTTGCCCGCGCGGGAATCGTCAATGTGGTTGCGAGCTGCGGTACGAGCCTCGCCGAGTCGCAGATCAAGCTGCTCGCCCGGTTCACGCGCCGCATTGTCGTCAATTTCGATCCGGACACAGCCGGCCAGGCGGCGACCGAGCGTTCACTTGCTCTGCTGCTCGAAAAAGAATTCGATGTGCGCGTGCTGGTGCTTCCAGGTGGTGCCGACCCAGACAAATTCCTCAACGAGCAGGGTCCGGATGCTTACAGAAAGCTGCTCACGGAGGCTCTGCCCTATCTAGATTACTTGATTGCGCGCGCACGGGAGACGGATCGCTCGACGACGGCCGGAAAGCTGGCATCGCTCAATTTTCTGATGCCGTACCTTCAGCGGGTTCCTAACAGACTGCTGCGCTCGGAATGGGCCACTCGGATTGCTTCGGAGCTGCGTGTGGATGAGCCGGTCTTGCGCGAGGCCTTTCGCCGAGCGGCAGCTGAGCGCCGCAGTGAAGTGAAACCGCAGCAAGAGCTGCTCGCGCCGGCGATTCGTCCGGCCGAGCGACGGCTGATGCAGATGCTGTTTGAAGCCGAAGGTTTCCGCGAGAGGCTCGCCGGGGAGACCTCCGGCCATCAACTGCATCGTTGACTGGAAACGGAAAGAATCTTCGAAATTCTGGTGACCAAAGCCGGAGGGCGCCCCGACGCCGCCACACTCGCAGCGACGCTCGAAGAAAGAGACCGCCGAATGCTTTTCGAGGTTCTTTTCGAGCCGTATGCCGAAGCGACATGGGAAGAAGCGGAAAGCTGTCTCGGGGTCCTACGCAGCCGTTCTCTGCGTCAGGAACTTGCTGAACTCCAGAAGCAGATCGAAGCGAAATCTTCGCCCTCTGAATTGACCCGCCTGCTGGCACGCCGCTTGGAATTACAGAGAATGCTGGCGCGAGGGTGACCCCGCAACGACCGATTGATCCTAATGACGAAGCTGGCATCGATTGTGATCGTAGGGCGGCCGAATGTCGGCAAATCCACGCTCTTTAACCGTCTCACGGGCACCCGTCGTTCCATCGTCACGAATGAGCCTGGAATCACGCGAGACCGCATCTACGGCACGGCGCAGTGGGACGGCCGCACTTTCGAAGTGGTCGATACGGGCGGAATCCTCCCGGAGGAAAAAGCTGGGATTCCCGGCGAGATTCTTCGGCAGGCTCACCGGGCCATTGAAAATGCTGCCCGGGTCGTACAGGTGGTCGACGGCCGTTCGGGACCTCTGCCGCTCGATCGTGAACTTGCTCAGCTCTTGCGGCGCGCCGGCAAGCCGCCCGTCATTGCGGTCAACAAAGTGGATTCGTCAAAACAAGCCGAGCTCGCAGCGGAATTCTATGAACTGGGCGACGAGGTCTTTCCGATTTCGGCCGAGCACGGCTTTGGCGTTGACCAACTGCTCGATGCTCTGACAGAGAATCTGCCGAAGGGTGAATCGCCCGAAAGCAAGCCGGACATCCGCATTGCCATCATCGGTCGCCCGAATGTCGGCAAATCCACGCTGCTCAATCAGCTCGCACAGGAGGAGCGATCGATTGTTACGCCGGAACCCGGGACCACTCGCGATGCTGTCGATACCATTGTCGAACGCCACGGTAAGTCGTATCGTTTTCTCGATACTGCGGGCATCCGCCGAAAAGGCAAGACCAACCTCATCGCCGAGAAACTCAGCGTGATCATGACGCGGCGTCATCTAGAGCGCGCGGACATCGCCCTGCTCGTGGCGGATGCATCGGTCGGCCCCACCTCGCAGGACGCAACCATCGCCGGCTATGCCGAGCAGTCGGGCCGGTCTGTCATCATCGTGATGAACAAGTGGGACCTAGCTCTTCGGGCCGCCCGGGAGAAAGTTGAGCGGGAACGAAAGAGTCCAGATCGGGCAGCCAGCGTCGATCCGGGACAACTGCGAGCCGACTACGATCGAATCGTGCGGGAAAAGTTCAAGTTTCTAGCCTACGCACCCATCGTCTTTGTTTCGGCGCTTACGGGTCAGAGCGTCCCTAAGCTCTATTCGCTGATCGACCAAGTTGCCCAGGCGCGTCAGCGTCGCATCTCGACCGGCGAGTTGAATCGTTGGCTTAAGGGCTTGGATCTGGAGCGCGGGACCTCTCCGGCGAGCCGGAAAGTGAAAATCTATTACGTCACACAGGCAACCAGCGCTCCGCCAACCTTCGTACTATTCACCAATCAACCGCGCCCGCTGCATTTCAGCTATCAGCGCTTCTTAGAAAACCGCCTCCGCGCTGCCTTCGATTTTACTGGTACACCCATACGCTTTACCCAGCGGCTGAAAAAGCGCGAGCGGCGCCGTGAGGAACTTCGCCGTCCCAAGCGCTTCGGGGGTTGACACAGCCGGAAATCGGCCTAGGATACAGAAAAGCCATGGCAAGTGCGGCCCGAGCTCCACGTGACATCCCGGAGAAGAGCCTTTTCCGAATCGGCGAGGTGAGTCGTCTTACGGCGACCAAGGCATTTGTCTTGCGTTACTGGGAATCCGAGTTTCCTACCCTTCAGCCCGTCAAGAGCCCCAGCGGCCACCGCCTCTACCGTCGGGAGGACATCGAAACCGTCTTCGAAATCAAGCGGTTGCTGTACGAAGAAGGTTTCACAATCGCAGGCGCTCGCAAGCACCTCACCGAACAGAATGGTGCCGCTCCCGCCGGTCGCGACACGCCAGAGCGCGGCGAAGCGCCTGGTCCGCCGATTCTTCCTGCCAAGCACGGCCCGGCAGCACGCGCACACAAGAAATTCCTGCTCGATCTTCACGAAGAGCTCCTCGCGATCTTGACCCTGCTTGAACGCGAGTGATAGGCTCGAAATCGGTACAGTCGGGACGTGGCGCAGCCTGGTAGCGCGCACGCTTGGGGTGCGTGAGGCCGCTGGTTCAAATCCAGTCGTCCCGACCATTCCATCACACCTTTTTTCATCGAGTTCGCGACCTCAGCCTTCTCGTGTACCTCCATCCGCCTCAGCGCACTGCTGCGGTGCGCGTACCCAGGGGGCATAGTGGCGTTCGGTTACCGGCACGCTCGCATGACCGAGAAATGCCTGCACGCTTTCAATTGCGGTGCCATTAAGCAACAATTCGACCGAAAGTATCTCTGAATCTGTGTTTTTTTTGCGCGACGTTCGAGCGTGCCTTGGCCACCCCAGAACCGATATCTCGAAAGCTAGTTTGATACTGTTGATCTCCGGCTTGGTCGCGCAAGGAAGGGAACGGCTAACCGACAGGGGCGTCGATTCGTTTGTGTCGTAGCCTAAAAAGGTTGATTAAAAACTCCATTTGATCTCGAAATTGAAGCTTCGATTTCCCTCGTCTTCGTTCTTGAAACTGAATTGGGACCTCGATCACGCGTGCACCGTTGCGAATCAGCTCACAAAGCAGGGAGGACTGGAAGGAATAGCCGGTATGAGCGAGCCCCGTGAGATCGCATTTTGCAAAGACGTCAGCCTTGATACAGCGGTAGCCTGAAGTGCAATCGGTCAGCGCCGGAAGCCCTCCCAATGTCGACAGCAGCCAGGTTCCGATCAGACTCAAGAATCTACGACGTAGCGGGAAATGGGGAGTCGACCCGCCATATATGAATCGTGAACCGATGACCACGCTGAAGCCATAGTTAGCGAGCGCCGCAAAAAGAGGCAGCAATGACGGATCGTGCTGGAGATCGGCGTCCATTTCGAAAATGAGATCCGCGTGAAGCGCGCTCAGCGAATACGCCATGCCCCTTTCGTAAGCCGCACCGAGCCCGTGTTTCTCGCCTGTCAACAAGTGAACGTTTGAAAAGGTGGCCATGAAGGTCCGGACGACCGCGGCCGTGCCATCTGGCGAATTGTCGTCGACCACAACCACGTGCAACTCGTGCGTCAGGATTCTGCTGGCCTGCTCGAGGATGTGAGGGATCACGACCCGTACGTTCTCGGCTTCGTTATACGTGGGCAAGACTACGCAAGCGACCTTTTTCATTGTCCGTTCGCAGGCGCACCATCTGGTCGAGGGATGTAAATGATGCTTCCAGCCTGACTTCCGATTACGTAGGAACGACCGATCGCGTCCAGAATGTCGGTGTCGAAGCCCGGCTCAGGGTCGCGGTACATATCCGTCAGCGGGGATTCAATTTGTATTGCCCCAAATTTTCTCTCCGTAATCTCCTCGACGATCTCACGGCCGTCCAGCTTCTTGAACTTCATCAGGCAGCCAGCGTTGAACGAGTCATACACAAAGGGCTTCCCCGCATAAAAACAGGCCAGAATGCTTTCGCACAGCACGGGTCCAGGTTGGGAGGCGATGAAGGAAACGTCGACGTCAAACTGCCGCTGCTCTACGGGTAACTGCCTGAGCTGCGAGCGCACTCGGATCGGCGCCGTAGCGAACGTGAAAAATAAGCCGAGACAGATCAGCGAAGGCAGCGCGAGCCTCCACGGGCTGGCGTCGGTAAGAAATGCGGTCGTCGTATGCCAGGTGGAGTCGACGCAAAGGCCCATTACGATGGACATTGCCAGGAATATGTCAAAGTATGCGTTCACGCTTACGCCAGCTCCTGAGGTGAACGCCAACCCAAGCACCAAGGACACGAGAAAGTAGAGGGAAATGACGCGGAATTTGGCGTTGCGGAGCTGCCCAATAGACCACAGAACGCCAATCGCGACTGGAATCTGAAGTGTGGAGAACCTACTCAGCATCGCGAGATGGAGCACCCTCGCCAAAGTAAAGGTTCTGGGCGTCATCAGCTTCGAGATGAAATAGGGGCCGCCCACCAGCATGTTCATGGCGATAGAGACGCCGAGGAAAGTGGCAGCAAACAGCAGGAATCGTCTCGCTTTGCTTCTGGATACGAAACAGAGGTCGAAGAAAACCGCCAAAGGAGTGGGCAGAAGGATGTGCTTGATGTTGCCACCCAGGACAAACAGCCCGACGATCGCTATGATCGCCCCCGTGCTATCGGCGCCGCTTAGATAGAGCAACAGCCCCGCTAGAAACAACGGATGGGCAAGCATCTGGGGATCGTTCATCCCGACGTAGTGCGAGCCGATCAAGCCGAACAGAGCCAGGCAAAACGCACCTGCAAAGACCGCCGATCCCCAGTGTCCGGTTAACCGTCGAACGATCCATGCCACAAGAACGCAGGAAACGCACAGCGAAACGAGCGAAACCAGCCGTCCGACTCGCACCGGGTCTCCGCCAAAGCGAGAAAGAAAACCAATCAAATAAAAGGAACCAAGGGGGTAGTTCACAGTCGTCCAGCCATACTTCGTTCCATACAAGAGAACGTGATGTGCCGCCGCTTCTGCGTTGTACGCGTTCCACCCTTCGTTGTAGTTGATGTTAAGGCGATAGAACGCGCGTGCCACAGGAACGACGACGGTGAAGAGCGAGAAGGCAACCAGAAGGAGCGGGAAGATCCAGTACAGGGTTCGAAATATTAGCGATGCGCTTGGACGTACCATTTCGATTCACATTGTCGTGTGGGAACCTGCGCTCTGGTCGGGGACTGCGATTGGGTCAGTAAGAGCTAACAAATTCATTGACGTCCGTTTGAGCAGACAGGTCCGTGCCGATTGCGCCGAACTCGATCCTGTCATGGACCGATGGCCCCTCAGCACCCCGTCGATAACTTGGCGAGATGGCTTGTGAACCTTCTTTGCAACTCGCATGCCAGTGCAGCCTGAAAAGTACCCGTGCGAATAAAGATAATATGGTTATTGATCAAGGAGAGTTTTAGAGGTTTAGCGGTTGTGACACTGTCTAGGCCAATGATTTCCTACGGGTGGAAATTTCCTTCCAGATTTAGGCAGCGAGTCTCAGTTCCGCGGCGACGAATCATTGTCCCTTAGTACTGCTTAGTACTGTTCCTTTTTCTGGGGTTTCGATGGAGTGGGATGCCCTTTTCGGAAAAAGCGCCGCCGAACCGAGGTGCATGACGGGTACATGGACCTCCTCGGAGGCGTGTGCCAGAGGACGAGCCATGGCGGGGGTATTCGCTCGAGCGATCGAAATGATTTTCCTAACCCCAGCTGTTCCCAGAACATTGCTACAATTTGAATGTCCATGCCGAATATTCTCATCACGAACGACGACGGCATTCACGCGCCAGGACTGCGCGCGCTGGCCGCCGCCATGAGGGATCTGGGCACGATCACTATCGTGGCCCCTTCGCACGAACGGAGCGCGTCGGCACAGTCGCTTACTCTCCGTCAGCCAATCTACTGCGATCAAGTCGCAGAACGCGAATACTCGATTGAGGGCACGCCGGCCGACGCCATGATTGTGGCCTTCCATACCCTGCTCAAGGAGAAGCCGGATATCGCCCTCTCCGGTATCAATAGGGGTGGAAACGTAGGCGAAAATATCTACTATTCGGGCACCGTCGGCGCTGCCATGGAAGCGGCCATCAACCGGATTCCGTCCGTCGCTGTGTCCGTCGTATACCGCGGGCGCGAATATAACTTTGACCCGGCTGCGAAGTTCATGCATGCGCTCGTGCCTCTGGTTCTGCGCGAAGGCCTCCCCGAGGGAGTTCTGCTGAACGTCAATGTACCGCAGGACTGGAGCGGAGAGGTTCGGATCACGCGCCAGTCATCGAAGATCACGCGCAACGTTTTGGTGCCGGGATCAGATCCGCGAGGACGCCGCTACTTCTGGTTGAGCGAGCAGCAGTTCATCGAAGGGATTGAGCCGGACACCGACCACGCTGCGATTCGCGACCGCGCCGTTTCCATCACCCCACTGGAGATCGATCACACCCACGCTCGATCGCTGGAACATCTTTCGCACTGGGCGAAACTTCTCGAAGAATCCGCCTCCGAGCCTCAGCCGAAAGCCCACTGAAACGACCTTTTGGCATGTGTTATTTTAGCCTTCTCACTTTTGACGTTTTCCGGCGTCGGACGATGCGCTGATGGCGAAAAAAGCGGCCGCAGTAAAATCCGGGGAAATAACGACCGAGCAGATCTTCGCGCCCGGCGGTTTGCTCGCACGGCAGCATCCGGGGTACGAATTTCGCCCTGCCCAGCTGGCCATGGCAAAGATCGCCGATGAAGCGTTTGGAAAGCACCAACACGTCGTGATTGAGGCGGGCACCGGCACCGGCAAGACTCTGGCGTACCTGATTCCGGCGATTCGGAGCGGACGCCGCGTGGTCGTCTCGACCGCAACCAAATCTCTTCAGGAGCAGCTGTTTCAGAAAGACGTTCCCTTTCTCCAGAAGCACTTCGCGCCCCATCTCAAAGCGGCTCTCATGAAAGGCCGAGCCAACTTCCTCTGCCGGCAAAAGGTTCACCAAATGAGCGGCCAGCCTGTGCTGAAAGGGATCGACGAGATCGACTGGTTCGCGCAGATCCGCGATTGGGAGAAATTGACCCTCACGGGCGACCGCAGTGAACTGACCTTTCTTCCCGACGATTCCGAGCTATGGAACCGTATCGATGCGCGCAGCGACTTGTGCACAGGCCAGAAGTGCTCCGAATTCCACCGCTGCTTCATCACCGCCATGCATCAGCGCGCGCACGAAGCCGATCTGATCATCGTCAATCACCATCTCTTCTTTGCCGACCTAGCCATCCGCCGGGACGATTTCGGATCGATTTTGCCCGAATACTCGGCCGTCGTTTTTGATGAGGCACACGAGATTGAGGACGTCGCCAGCGACTATTTCGGCCGCCAGCTGTCGAGCTACCGGTTCGAAGAGCTCGGGCGCGACATTGAACACACACTTCGCCTCGAGCAAATCGAAGCCGCCCTCGTCCGGCGGCATCTCAACTGGCTTCGGGAACGCGCCCGCAGCTTCTTCGAGCGCTTTTCCGAACGCGAAGGCCGCTATCCCTTCGGGATATCGGAAAGAAATGAGTTTCTTGAGCAGAATCGCGAGCCCTATGACGAACTCGCGTCCGTCTTAAAGGGAGTGGAAACCGAACTGGCTGCTCTCACTCCGAAGCCCGAAGAAGTCGTGGCTTTGGCGCGGCGCGCCGCGGAGATGAGGCGCGAACTCGCTTTTCTGATCGAAAGCGAGGAGAAAAGCTACGTGTATTGGTACGAACGGCGCGGCCGGGGCATTTTTCTCGCCGCGACTCCCATCGATGTCAGCCAAATTCTCCGGGCGCAGCTTTTCGACCGCTTTGACACCGTAATCCTCACCTCGGCGACGCTTGCCGTTGGCGGCCGGTTCGATTATTTGAAGCAGCGTCTGGGTGTGCTGCCGAGCGAGGAAAAGGTGCTGCCACAGGAATTCGATTACTCGACCCAAGCCCTGCTTTACCTGCCGCCCGGCTTACCCGACGTGCGCCATCCCGCCTTCGCCGAGCGAGCGGCGGACGAAATCGTGCGTTTGCTGGAAATCTCCCAAGGCCGCGCGTTTGTTCTCTCCACGAGCCACACGCAAATGAAGGATCTTTTCGAGCGTGTTTCGCCTCGAGTCAGCTTTCCAGTTCTGAGGCAAGGTACGGCGCCGCGGTCGGTCTTGCTCGAGCGCTTCCGCAGTACTCCGAATGCGGTGCTGTTCGCCACCGCCAGCTTCTGGCAAGGCGTGGACGTGCCCGGCGCACAACTGTCATGCGTGATCGTCGACAAACTACCATTCGCCGTCCCGAGCGATCCGATCGTCGCCGCGCGGGTTCGCGCGCTTACCGAGGACGGCCACAACGCCTTCTCTGAATATCAAGTGCCGGAAGCTGTCCTGGCGCTGAAGCAGGGTTTCGGCCGCTTGATCCGCTCGAAAACCGACCGTGGCGTCCTCTCGATTCTCGACAACCGCATCCAGCGCATGCAGTATGGTAAGATTTTTCTTGAGTCCCTACCCGAGTACACAACCACACGGGACATCACGGAAGTTGCGCGTTTCATGGAGAGATAGTCCACACGCGCGTCTTCCTGTGGGCAGAAGGCTCATGTACGAGATTAGCGTCGAAGCGACGTTTGCTGCGGCTCACAACCTCCGCGACTATTGCGGCAAATGCGAAGATCTGCACGGCCACAACTACAAAGTACGTGTCGTCGTCGAGGGGCCGGAGCTCGATTCCACAGGATTGCTCTACGATTTCGTTCACCTGAAGCAGGTGATTCAAGGCGTCATTCAATCGCTTGACCACAAGTATCTGAACGAGCTGGTGCCTTTCGACACGCTGAATCCCTCGGCCGAAAACATTGCGCGGCACATTTACGACGAGACGGCCAAGGGACTCCGCCCATCGCCCAACGCCGCGCGAGTCCGAGACGTCACCGTCTGGGAGACAGACACGAGCGCGGCAACCTACCGGGCCTAGGAACCCTCGCCTCGTTCGGCCTGTGCCGACGCTATCGCCTATCGGGTCTAGTTGCGCCATAATATGGCTGCCATCGTTGGGGGGAGTTCTTTTGAAAAATCGGAGGTGTCACCATATGAACGTACGGATGCGCATGTGGGCAGCGCTGGTGATGTGTCTCGCATTCGCTACAGTCGCCCGGGCGCAGAACGCCAGCATTCAAGGCCAGGTCCTAGATCGCGACGGCAAACCCTGGCCGGACGTTATGGTCACGATCAAGAGTGAGTCTGGGCGCAGCTTTACGTTGAAAACGGACAAGGATGGCAAGTTCAACCAAATTGGATTGAGTCCGGGTGTCTATACAGCTATCTTCACAAAACCGCCCGAGCTCGCTAGCTACACCTTGCAACACCAGGTTTCCTCTGGCGAACCGACCGATTTCTCAGTCAACTTTAAGCTACTCGTTGCCCAACAGGGACCCAACCCCGAAGAGCAGAAAAAGCGGGAAGAAGCTCAGAATCAATTCAAGAACATGAAGGCGCACGTCGATACCGGGGTGGCGGCACTGGCGGATGCCGATGATCTCCGGAAGCAATTGAAGACGGCTTCGGCCGATCAGAAGTCCGGACTTCAGGACAAAATCAATACGGACTATCAAACCGCCATCAGCGAGTTGCAGCAGGCCGAGCAGGCAGTCGGCGCCAAGGACACCAAGAACCATGCCGTCATCCTGTCGAATTTGGCCATCGCTAACAACCTCGCAGGCCACTACGACGACAGCATCAGTGCCTACCAGAAGGCGATCGATTTGAACCCTCAGGCAGGATATTACGCCGGACTGAGTCAGGCGCTCGCGAATTCTGTCTCGACGCAAACCGATCCTGCGGTGGTCTCGGCCAAAATTGCGGAAGCTGGATCCAATTGTGACAAAGCCTTGGCGCTTGATCCCACCCCCGCGAACAACGCCCGCTGCTGGAAGAACATTGGCATCGTTTTGACGAACAAGGGGGACCTGAAAGACGCCATCGCCCCACTCATGAAAGCGACCCAAGCCGATCCAAAGGACGCGCAAGGCTGGTATCTGCTGGGCAGTGCTTATACGGGCACGATTGAGACCAAGCAGGAAGGCGACAAGATGACCTATGTCATCCCGCCGGGCACGTCCGATGCGTATCAGAAATGCATCGATGCGGACCCGAATGGGCCGTACGCTCCACAGTGCAAGTCCATGCTCGACAGTCTGGCGCAAATGGCGGGGGGCGAGGCCACGACGGTCGGCGCAAGGCCAAAGACAACAAAGAAGAAATAGCGGCGCGTTCGGTCTGATCGAGTGGGCCGATTTGTGAGAATTTTTTCCGTGCCCACTTCGCCTCTCGACCAACTGCGAGGACAATGTTATCCTCTCCTCGCTTGATCATGAGGCTTCCGTGGCAGAAGCAACTTCCCCTCATTCCGACATGCAGCGGCGACGCAGCGAACGAATCTCAAAATCCCTGCCCTTAATCGTTCGCGGGATCGATCTTCTCGGCCAACCGTTCGAGGAACGCACTTCCACCGTAACCCTCAACCTTCACGGCTGCCGTTACGTGTCGAAGCATCATCTGCCAAAGAATACGTGGGTTACCTTGGAGGTTCCCCAAGAGGCCCGACGACGCCACGTACGCGCCCGCGTTGCCTGGATTCAGCGGCCCCATTCGGTTCGTGAGTTTTTCCAGATTGCCGTGGAACTGGAAAGCCCGGCGAACATTTGGAACATCACGTCTCCTCCCATTAGCTGGGAGTCCAGTGAGACTCCCGTCGAGCCAGCGGTGGAAGGGATCGGGGAACGCGAGCCGCGAAATCGCGACCTTGCGATCTCCTTGGAAAAGACCAATTCGACGGAGAAATTTGGGCCCAATATGACCAACGAGCCGTCCGAAACCGCGTCCGCGCAGCCGCCGCAAGCTTTCGTCGACAGTCCTTTATTGCTTCAATGGAGCGCTGAACTCGAGCGCCAGGCCGCTCGAGCCGCCAACGCCGCTGCGGCGCAGGCCCTAGAACGCATTGAGCGGGCCATGGAAGACTTCAGCTGCTTGGAAAAGGGGATCCGCGAGGACTTCTCCGCACAAACGGCAGCCACCCAGCAGGCCGTGCTCGACTCGCTCAAAGGGGAGCTGGGACAGGGCCTTGCACAGGCTCGCAATCACGTCGAGGATCTCGATCGAAGCGCCCAAGCACTTCATCGAGAATACGAAGAGGCACTCGAACGGATGAGCCGGCTTCAGGATGTGGGAAGCTGGCGCGAGCGTATCGAATCGGAAATGGCGATCGCTCAGGGGCAGTGGAACGAACTTCTGCAGTCTTCGCTCGATAGCAACATCGGGCGTTTGGTAGAAAATTTATCAGGACGCTCCCAAGAGCTGCTTCAGCTGGCCGAGCAAAAGATTTCGGACCGTTTGGCTGAGTTGCGCCAGCCTTTGGCGCAAATGTCTTCCGAGGCGCACGACACTCTTTCCTCAGCTCGCGCCGCCCTTGAAGAGGAGCTCGTGCGAGCGAATTCTTGCTTGAGCGAAATCGAGCACGCGACGGCGCGAATGAAGGAATACTCGGCGCGGCTGGAGACCGCGAGTCACGACACGCTCGATGAATTGCACAGGCGGCTGGAAAACATCCTCGAGGCGCAGACACAGGAAATGAGCAGCCGCGCCGAGCACATGGTCACGGACGTCTCGCAGCGGTTGTCGCCACTGCTCAGTTCTTTGAGCCAGCAAGCGGTCGAGCGCACGATCACAGAGATCGACTCGAGGCTTGCGCCGCGCCTTGCGCAAGCCTCTGAACTGATCCAGGGGCTCGCGTCACGGGGAGGCGAGGCGGACGAAAGTTTGCGTCTTCACCGCGAGCGCTTGCGTCAAGCATCGGAGACCAACCTTCGCGAAGCCGCCGCGCATACTGCAGCGGCGCTCTCGGGCCTGCGCGGCGATTTCGAGTCCGCGCGAGCCGAGGCCCTCGCGAAGTGGAGCCAGGAGTTGGATGCCAGCACCGTCCGTGCCTCGAACGCGGCCGCTGAATCGATCGAGCGCTCCTCGGAGTGGTTCCAGCAGGAGGCACGTACCAGGTTGCAGGTCATGGTCGAACAGACGATCGGATCGGCCGCGAGCAGCTTCGAAGAAAAAACGGCTGAGGCCGTCCGCCGGTTTGAAACCCGCCTGGAAGAGCAGTCTTTCGGTCGCGTGACTGAGATTCGCCAGCATTTGGATGGCATCGCTAGCGAAATTGCGGGCCGCACACGGTCTGAACTCGACCGAGCAGCGGAAGAGGCAGCTGCGTCCTTCGGCCAGGTTCTCCGCCAGGTATCGGACGAGCAAGCAGAAAATTTCTCGGCGGCGAGCCGCAGCACGCTTGCCGAGCGGGAGCGCGCACTGGGAGCTGTGGCAACGCAACTCCTGCAGAATCTCGAAGCCAATGCGCAGGCGTCGATCGAACAGCTCCGCACCCAAATGGCTTCGCAGCTGGAGCGGAGCATCACCGAGGGCCGGAGTGCTCTGGCCGCCGAGTTTGCCTCAGCGCTGAACGCCCATCGCGCCGAGCGCGAGGACCATGAGCGGAGTTGGGCCGATGATCTCCAGCGCATGAGTGACGAGACCGTGGCCAGGCACCAACAGCGGCTTGAGAACGCCAGCGATTCCTGGGTGGTGTCCTCGGTGCGGCGACTCAACGAGCACGGACAATCCGCTATTGAATCGCTGATGCATTCAGCCGATGAAACGGTGCGGGAGTCGTGCGCCAAGCTGTTCCAAGGGCTTTCGCAAATGCTGCGCGAGCGCCCGGCCCATCGCAGCGCGCCCCTGGGCTTTCCTCCAGACTCAGAGTGCGCCGAACCGGCGCCCCCCTCCCACAGTGAATCGGTCACCGGCGCGAACGCCTGAGGACGTACGAGCTTACTCGACCCCCACAATTTCCCTTACCGCGTTGGCTACGTAGGCAATCTGCTCAGACGTCAGCCCTGGATGGATGGGCAGGCCGATCACGCGTTCACACGCGCGCTCGGCGTGCGGAAACGTTCCGGGCGGGCAGCCGAGGGATGAATAGGCTGGTTGCAGGTGAACGGGCCGCGGGTAGTGAATCACCGTCTCAATCCCTCGTGCGGCGAGCTGCGCGACCACCTTGTTGCGGTTGCTCATGTAAATCACGAACTGGTGGTAGACGCATTCATCTCTTGGTGCGTCCACCGGCAGCTCAAGGTGCGCTCCGGCGAGCATTCGGCGGTATTCTCGTGCGATTTCCTGTCGCTTGGCTGTCCAGGCATAGAGATGACGCAGCTTCACCCTTAGCACGGCTCCCTGAAACCCATGCATGCGGTAGTTATAGCCCACGAACTCATGCTCGTATCGAGCCGTCTGGCCATGCGAGCGGGCGGCACGCGCAAACTTTGCGATCTGGTCGTCGTTGGTCGTGAGCGCTCCTGCTTCTCCGTAAGCGGCCAAATTCTTGGTCGGATAAAAGCTGAAAGCTGCAAGTGTCCCAAGTCCGCCGACGCGACGCCCTCGATAGCGCGCACCGTGAGCCTGCGCCGCATCTTCCAGAATGCGGAGGTTGTGACGTTCGGCGATTTCGCGGATGGCATCCATGTCTGCCGGACGCCCGTAGAGATGAACGGGCAGGATCGCCCGGGTACGTTCGGTGATGGCGCGCTCGATCAGCTTCGGATCGAGATTTGCCGTCGCCGGGTCAATATCCACGAAAACGGGTACGGCCCCGCAGTAGGTGATGGCCTCTGCCGTGGCGAGAAACGTATTGGGAGTTGTGATGACTTCGTCGTCCGGCTGCACTCCCAGCGCCAGCAGGCCCAGGTGAAGCGCAGCCGTCCCGTTCGCCAGCGCCACACAATGCTTCGTTCCGCAAAAGTCGGCGAATTCCCGCTCGAAGGCCTCCACTTCCGTTCCCAGGATGAAAGAGGCGTTCATGCAGACGCGCTCGAGCGCTGGCAGAATCTCACCGCGCAGTTCCTCGAACTCCGCCTTCAGATCCAGAACGGGAACGTTCATCTAGGGGCCCCTCGTGCTCGAAAAACTCTACTGTACGTACCCTTTGGCGACAAGCCTGCGCTCGAACGCGCCCCCGTGCCGGGCATTAATTCCTAGAACAAGTACCTGCCGTTTGCTCATAAAGTTTTTCGGGAGCTTCCGCGATCGATAGCCTATGATAGTGCGCGCGCATTCGGCAGCCGATCGTGGCTGCGGCGCGGATGTGAAGGGGGGGATGGATGAATTGGTTAACTAATGGGATTTTACTTGTTAGTGATTTTCGAACCCTATGCCCGAAAACCCCAAATCCAAGCGTCGTTACCAGCGCATTCCCACGCCCAAGGGCCTCTGGGTCGCCTGGCAATATAACAACAGTCAAGATGTTTCGCGCGTTCGCGACCTGAACGTCGGAGGCCTGTTTATCGCCACTCCCACAGCTCCGCCAGAGGGAGCTATCCTCCAAATCCTTCTATCCGTTCCGGAGGGAGAGATAAAAAGCCAGGCCGTCGTGCGTAACGTGACGCCGGGCGAGGGCGTAGGCGTTGAATTCAAGGACCTCCCACCACAGGACGCCGATCGACTCGAAAGGCTCGTGACGCGCCTTCTACGCGCGATCCCGGATGAGCCGTCCTAGAAGGGTGGGCAGGTTCTGTAGAACCTTCCGATCCTTCGCGTATTTACGGCCGAGCCTGAACTGAGCTATTGTGTCAGCCAAGAAACCCCCAGTAAGGAGTCCTCAATGAGCGATGATTTTGTTCCTGGCCAGCGGTTGGGAGACTACGAAATCCTGAGCGTGCTCGGCTCAGGAGGCATGGGCAGAGTTTACAAGGTTCGCAACGTCATCTCCGACCGCGTGGAAGCGATGAAGGTCCTTCTTGCCAATCTCGCCGACCAAAAGGAGCTGGCAGACCGCTTCTTGCGCGAGATCAAGCTTCTGGCGGCCCTGCATCATGCGAACATTGCTTCTCTCTATTCTGCACTTACGCTGGACAACCGCTTGGTGATGTTGATGGAGTACGTCGAAGGCGTCACTCTCTTGTCGCGCCTGCAGTCCGCTCCGATTCCCCCCACCGACGCAATCAGCTACTCCGAGCAGATCCTTTCGGCTCTTAGTTACGCCCACAAGATGAACGTAATTCATCGCGACGTAAAACCCAGCAACATGATGCTTTCTCCTGAGGGCGTCGTGAAGCTCATGGACTTTGGCATCGCTCGCCCGAACAACGAAGTGGGCATGACTCTGACGGGTACTACACTGGGGTCTTTAAATTACATGTCCCCCGAGCAGGTCAGGGGCTCGGAGGTGGACGCCCGCTCCGACGTGTATTCTTTTGGCGTCTCGCTTTACGAGATGGTCACCGGACAGCTTCCGTTTCAGGGAAACAGCAACTACTCGGTGATGTCCGCACACATACAGCAGCTACCTCCTCCTCCGATTACGATTCGCCCGGATTTGCCGAAGGGATTGAACGAAATCATCCTAATGTCCATGGCCAAGGATCCCCAGGACCGCTTCCAGACAGCAGACGCATTTGCAAACGCGCTGAAAGCAGTTCTAGGTGGCCCCACCCCATCTGCGACAACCCCGGCTAACGCCCGGGCCGTGGCCAGTGCGATTCCGGCGAGTGCGCCCGGCGCGGCGCGGGCCGTAAGCACCGTCCCAACGCAGCCGGTAACTGTCGCCGCTCGTGCCACCGGGGGACCGACATCACCTGCGGCGGCACGGGGCCATCGAGGTCTTTACATGGCGCTCGGCGGATTGCTCGTCGTGGCGATTCTTGTTGCGGCGAGCCTCTATGTACCGCACCGGATTCGGACGCACGCGAGCTCCCCCAACTCGTCCGCCCCCTCCGTTCAGCCCATGGCTCAGCCAGTTCCCCCTGCACCTGCTGAGGTTCCCGTAGAACCCCCGACGCCGCCCGCTCCCGCTGCGGCGCCCGTTCCTGCGGCTGTTTTACGATCTCCAGCAGCTCCCCCTGCCGCAGTTGCCCAGCCTCAGCAACCCGACTCGGCGGCTATGCAAGCCCAAGAGGAGGCTGCACGGAAGGCTCAGGAAGAAGCAGACCGAAAGGCGGCTGAGCTAAAGGAAGCCGCACGGCAAACCGATCAGCTCGATGCTCGCGCTGCGGCGATTTCGCAGAGCCTTGACAACCTGCGTCATCAGCAGGCTGCGCAGGGATATGGCTTGCGCGGCGATATGGCCACCGCCGAACAACTCATGAAGACCAATCTTTCAAGGGCCCAATCAGCATTGGACCAAGGAGATGCCGCGAAAGCGAAGGAGTACCTGGCGATCGCGGAAGCGCAGGCTGAGAAACTGGAAAGCTTCCTTGGCCGCTAGCGCCGGCTCAGCTCTCTTCTTCGACACTACCGCTAGATATGCGTCAGTGTTCCCGTAATTTTTGTTCGCCGTAGCGCCCACCCAAACACCAGAAATGATAGCGGTATCAGCACGGCCGCGAACATCAGCAGCGCCAGGAGCGAACGCCATAGCTCGATCCACCCGGCTCCTCCGAGCAGCGCCGCACGCATTCCCTCGAGCGCATAGGTGACGGGAATCAGGTGAGCCAGCAGCCGTAAGGGGGCGGGCAGCACCGCGACCGGATACATCATTCCTCCGACCAACCCGGAAATGCCCAGCACCACCCACTTCGCTGGATTTCCTCGTTTGAAAAGGATTTGGTAACTTGCCGACAAAATGCCGAGTCCCAGAAAGGCAAGAATCGAGGCGGCCAAAATCAGCAATGCACCGAGCCAGTTGGCATGGCTGGGCACGAATCCGAAGAACAGCGCACCCCATCCCAGATACACGCACGTGCGCAGCGCTAGGGCCACGAACGGATACGCGGCCGACCCTAGGAGGATCACTCGGAGAGGAGTCTGCGTGACGAGCAAGGCTTCGAGCGTGCGGTTTTGCCGTGCCTCTTCAATACTGGAATCGAAAGCGCTCAGCGCCACGCTGAGGTAGTCAAAAAAAGCAAATCCGACCAGTGCGAACGCAAAGTAGTTGCTTCCAGCCGGCAGCAACCGTTCGAGTTCTGGGCTTTCCACGAAGCGCGATAAGTAAAAGAACGTCGCGACCCCAAACAGCGCGTCAATCGTTTCCAGCACGAGTGCACCGCGATATCCGCGTGCGATCGCGAAATCGCGCAGGAAAAACGCGATGATTTTCCGCAACGTGCCGGTCGAGCTCACCCGATCGACTCCATCGCCGCGGATGAGCGCGTCAGGCGCGCGATGGCCTCCTCGAACGTTCGAGCACCTGTCGAAACCCGTATTCGAGTCGGCGAATCGTACGCAGCCGATTTTCCATGATCGAGCACAAGCACTCGGTCGGCGACCGCCTCGACCTCGCTCAGCGTGTGCGAAGCGAAAAGCAGCGTCGTCCCACGCCGGCGGACGAGCTCATCCTTCAGCAGTCGGCGAAAATCTGCGGCCGCAAGCGGGTCGAGGCTGCGCGTCGGCTCATCCAGCAGCAACACAGCCGGCCCGTGCAGTAGGGCGCGTGCTAGACCCAGCCGATGGGTCATTCCGGTCGAAAGGGTTCGTACTTGCCGGTCGATTTCTCCGGGAATCCCCATCCATTCGGTGACTGCGGCGATTCGCTCGTGAGCCTCTCGGCCCGTCAGATTGTTCATGGCCGCGAAAAACGTTAGGTTTTGTCGACCGGTGAGTCGCGCATAGAAACCTTCATCACCTCCCGTGTGATAGCCGAGCTGGCGTCGCGCGCCGGCTGCTTCGTGTGCGACGTCGAATCCGCCCAGCAGTGCGCGCCCTCTGGTGGGAAAAATCAAAGTCGCCAAGGTCCGTAGCAGCGTGGTTTTTCCCGCGCCGTTGTGTCCCACGATGGCGACCGCTTCTCCGGCTTCCACCTGGAACGAAATCCCCGCAAGTGCGCACTCCGTCGCTTTCGCGACTGGTTGAGCGAAGGCTCGCCAGCCGGAATAGGCAGGTGGAAAATATTTTTGGAGATTTTCGACAACAATGGCAGGCGATGAAGCGCACATCCTAGCGGTTATAACCGAACTCGCTTGCGCGAATCCAGCTTCGATGCGCATGGATTCTCCCGCATGGGTCAAAACGGCGGCGGATAGAAGCTATCTCCCCCACTCGGCTCGAGCAGGAAAATCGCGTAGCGGTACACGGCCAGCCTCATGGCCTCGTCGAGCGGGTGCAGTCCCAGGACCTCGCCAAACGCACCGTGTAGTTCGTGCAGCTCATCATCCGGCAACGCTCCCAGCAATTCGCCGAACCGGTTCTTCGCCCTGGTCATTGCGTCCGCGTCGTTGGGCGGGGATGCGGGCGACGAGCTCCCAGACGCTGGTGTTGCATTTTTCGTAGGCCGTGCCGATGGAGAGGGTTGAGGTGCCTTTGCTGCCTTTGCCGCACTCGGCCCCTTGGCGCTGTTTGTTTGATAGTTCTGATAAAACTCGTAGCGAAACTGATCTTCGTATAGCGTGGCCAGCGCTTGCTTCTCGCTATTAGCGGGCGGTTCGGCATCGACCAGCGCCTTCGCTGTGAAATTCTTCACTGCCGCCTCAAACGCATCGAAATCGGCGCGCGTGGCCTTCGAAGGTCCTTTGCCGCTCCTTGCGAGTGTTCGAGCCAGATCATCGGTCCGCGCTTGGTAACACCTCCCGTAGGCGGCAGCGGCTCTTACCGTACCGCTCGATCGGTCCGTTTTCGTTGTCTCCCCGAAATAGGCGATCCACTCGCTTGAGCTCATCTTTAGAACCTGCGCGCACGTCATTCCGAGTCGGTCCGCATCCACCTTTCTGGGCGCCTCCGTTTGTGCTTCAACAAGATAGGGCATGGCCAGCAAGAACAGGATCATGAAGATATGTCTATGTGATCGACGAGCGGTCATGGCTTTCACGGGCTTCCTTCCAGGGTCGGTTTCATTGACCTAAGTACCGGTTTTCTTCATTGCTCGTTCGGGCCGTTGCCCGCGGCACGATATTGGTCGCCTGCGAGGCAACGATCAGCCATTGCCCTTGGCGCTTCACTTCGACGCGCGTCAAGATCACGCGTCTGGGCGCCATCAGACTGCCATCCGAGTTCCGATCGCCGTGCGAATTCACGTAGACGTGCACGAGGGCAATTTCCGGTGTGAGAAACCGGATGTTTGTCTGCTCCGTCTGCCAGATGCTGCCTTTGGTCTTGCCGGAATGGAGCTCCTCGAGACTTCTCTCAAATGCGTCCCGCCCTTTGAACCATTCACCCGCCAGATTGATCGCATCGGAATCCGGCGCGTAGGTCGCTGCCATCGCTGCCACATCATGACGGTTCCAAGCAGCCTCCCATCGCGTCTCGATATCGAGGATCGCCTTTTCATCTGCCGCCGTGCTAGCCTGCGCGTTGGCTGCCGCCGGCGCCCAAAGCAGAACCAGCGCTAGGAACCAATGTTTTCCTCGCATCCGATGCCTCCCCGAAAAATGTACGTCAAAAGGCGCACGTGGCCCCGAGAAACTCAAAGTGCGCCTGGTAAGATCAGCTATGTTCCGGGCTTGCAAACCGAGCTTCCGCCAAGTCTAGTTCGCGTTCGAGCTTTCGCATCACCTCGTCATTGATCTTGTTCTGATTTCGCAGGAGCAGAACCGTGGCGCGCTGGATCGCTCCGACCTGCCGCGACAGATCCCTCCACCGCTGATAATCATCCGGGCTCGATCCATCTTCCGCCTCGTGATTGCTTCCCAGCACGCTCAATCGGCGTCGGTGGAGTCTGATCAGTTCATCGTAGAGCGGCACCGCTCGGGAGTCGGCGTCTTCCCTGCGGTTTTCCAGATACGCGAGCGCTGCTTCCACCATGGCGCGCCGGCCCTCTTCTTCTTCCTGGTTCCGTCCGGCCATTCGAGCTAGGCCCAAGCGGCGAATCAGTGGGGGCAACGTGATCCCCTGCAGCACCAGCGTCACAAAGATCACGCAAAACGTGAGAAAGATCATCACATTCCGCTCGGGAAATACTGCTCCGCTTTCCAATTCTTTCGGCAGCGACATCGACGCTGCCAGAGCTACCACCCCGCGCATCCCCGTCCAGCCCACGATAAACAGCATTCTCCGATTCGGCAGCCGCTCGGCCTGGCCGAGCAACCGTTGGCGAACAAAATAGGAGAGCACCGCGCCCGGATAAACCCAGATGAGCCGCAGCAGAATCACCGCGCCGCTGAACAGTCCTCCCAAAAGCAGCAGTCCGCCGAGTCGGTGCGTTTGAATTCCCGAAAGGATAAAGGGCAACTGAAAGCCAAGGAGCAGAAAGACAAATCCGTTGAGCACAAAGGTAAGCGTCTCCCATACTGCCTCTCCGCTCAGCCGTGCGCCTCGGGAAAGATAAAGGGAGCTTTTGTGGCCCAGATAGAGCCCGCACGCCACCGTCGCCATTACGCCGGAGGCGCGGGCCCCTTCCGCGGCGAGATAGGCAAAATAGGGCGCGATCAAAATGATGGTGATTTCAATTGGAGCGTCGATAATTCTCAGCTCAAGAAAGTGAATCAGCTTGCCGACCACCAGCCCAATGGCGATGCTGCCAAACACCAAGTAGAGGAATCTCCCAATCCCCTCGACAACCGTCGGTGTGTGGCCTGTCACGAGCAGAGCCAGCGAGAATTCGAGCGCAACCAGGCCCGTGGCATCGTTGACCAGGCTTTCTCCTTCGAGAATTTGCGTGATGCGCGGGTTCAGCCCGAGCCGGTGCGCAATCGACGCCGCGGCGATCGTGTCCGTCGTCGAAACCACGGCCCCCAGAACCAACCCCATGCGCCAGTCAAAGCCCGGCAGGATCCAGCGCGCGACCGCGGCGATGCCAAACGTTGTGAAGCCCACGAGGCCGAAAGCGAGCATCACGATGCTGACCAGGTTGTAGTGGAAATCCCGCCACGGCGTCACCGCCGCTGCCGAAAACACCAGGGGTGGGAGGATCACCAGAAACACAATCTGTGGATTCAGTTCGACGTGCGGTCCGTGCCGGGCGAAGCTCAGAATTAGCCCACCCACCACGAGCACAAGCGGGTAGGGAGTCTTTAGCCGCTTCGCGAGCGCCGCCAGCGCCACCACCAGAATCAGCAGCACCAGGAAAATCAGCTCAATGCCGTGTATTCCCGTCGCGAGCATTGCTAGAAGATAGCGCAAGCGACCATCGAGATGCGCCCGCTATTTCCGAGATCGGCGCGGGGCTTGTGGGAAGGGGAACAAAAAAGGCCGCACTCGCGTCAGCGAATGCGGCCTTGGGGATCTAATCCTGGCGGTGACCTACGTTCCCGCGTCGTTTCCAGCGCAGTATCATCGGCCCAGCGAGGCTTAACTTCCGTGTTCGGGATGGGAACGGGTGTGACCCTCGCGGTAAGACCACCAGGAAACTGAAGGTTTCCATGAGCAACCGAAGGAAGCAGGGCGAACCGCAAATTCCGCAACGATGGCAGCGTGTTGGGAAAGTTTTATGGTCAAG
>CAYOXF010000073.1:0-22162 GCA_964407845.1 uncultured Acidobacteriaceae bacterium
GGGAAATACCGCGCGCTGGTGGCACGAGCTGAGCAGATCCGATCGGTCGAGCCGGGACGGATCGAGCTCACCACGGACGAATCTGCCCTCGAGCTCTACCAGCCGAACGAGTCCTGGCTGGCTGTCAGGAAGGACCTGCTCGACCAGCAGATCATCGACACACACGGCCGCAAAGTCGTGCGCGTAAACGATGTGGAACTGGCGGATCAGCACACGAACGGCAACACGGAGCTTCGCATCGCCGAGGTCGATGTCGGCTTGCCGGGCGCCGTGCGCCGTCTGCTGCAGGGCTTCGTTCCTCCAACCGGAATCCGACGCATTCAGGAAAAGCTTCCACGCCGGACGATCCTCTGGGAGTTCGTCAACTTGCTTGAGCCGGACCCGTTGCGGCGCGTCAAGCTGCGCCTGTCCGGAGACAAGCTGGCCAAACTCCACCCCGCCGACTTGGCAGAGCTCATGGAGGAGATTTCCCCTGCCGAGCGCCAGTCAATCATCGATTCGCTCGATGAGGAAACCGCGGCGGAAACGATCGCGGAGCTCGACAAACGCCTGCAGGCGCAGGTTGTCGAGAAGCTCGATCCTGAAAAGGCGGCCGGCATCATTGAGGAAATGAATCCGGACGAGGCCGCTGACCTCATTCAGAGCCTCGAGCCGGAGACCTCGAAAGAGGTTCTGGAGGAGATGGACCGCCGGGATGCGAATGAGGTTCAGCAGTTGCTGAGCTTCGACGAGAACACGGCAGGCGGAATGATGAACACCGAGCTTGTCGTGGTTGGCGAAGACGCTACGCGCGGGGAAGTGGTCGACTACATCCGTTTCCACGAAATCGCGGTCGATCAGCTCGACAACATCGTGCTCATCAACAAAGACGCGCAGCTCGCCGGGACCGTACCGGTCGCGCGCTTGATTCTGGCCGGTACGGACCAGCGCATGGCCGAACTCGCGTTTGAGCCGCTGCTCTCGGTGCAGGCCGATGCGAGTGATCGCGACGTGTTCGAGACGTTCGACAAATACAATTTGCGCAGCCTCACCGTCGTCAACGAAACCAACACCCCCGTCGGCTCGATCACCGTCGACGACGTGGTCAGTCGCCTCTGCGCGAAGCTCTAGATGGGAAGTCTGACGGCACTTACAGGATGCAGGGGTCGAGGGGCAAAGCGACCAGGATGAACAGCTGGGTTACATTGACGGATACCTTCTCGCGGCTGGCCAAGCACAGCCGGGAGTTGAAGCGTCGCACGCGCTTCTCGCGCAGGCGTCTTGCCGTTTTTCTCGCCGTTGTGGGCCCGGGCTTGATCACGTCCAATGTCGACAATGACGCCGGCGGCATCAGCACGTACTCGGCGGCCGGGGCGCAATTTGGTTACGCGCTGCTGTGGTCGCTGATTCCGATGACCATCGCACTGTATGTCAGCGAAGAGATGTGCGCCCGCATGGGCGTGGTAACGGGCAAAGGTCTCTCCGATCTCATTCGGGAAGAATTTGGGTTTCGCTCGACTTTCTTTGTCATGCTGGCTGCGCTGGGGGTCGATCTCTTCAATACAGTCGCCGAATTCTCAGGCATCGCCGAGGGCGGGGAAGTGCTGCACGTCAGCCGCTATGTCTCCGTTCCCCTTGCGGCGATCGTCGTCTGGGTTCTTGTCGTCTACGGCACCTACCGCGCCGTCGAGAAGATCTTCCTGCTGGCGTGCGCGTTCTATCTTTCTTACGTAATCTCGGCCTTTCTTGCCAAGCCGGATTGGATCTTTGCCGCGCGACAGACCGTTCTCCCATCGGTCGAGTTCAGCTCGCCCTACGTTTTGATGCTCATCGGTTTGGTGGGGACTACCATCGCCCCCTGGCAGTTTTTTTATCTGCAGGCCGGATTTGTCGAAAAACGCGTGGGGTCACGCCAGTACAAACATGCTCGCCTCGATGTTTTGGTCGGCAGCATTTCCTGCATGGTGATCGTTTTTTTCATTATCGTTGCGTGCGCGGCCACACTGCATGTCCATGGCCTCACGAATATTTCTAGCGCCAAAGAGGCGGCCGAGGCGCTCACACCGCTGGCCGGAAAGTTTGCAGGCGGCCTGTTCGCATTCGGATTGCTGAACGCGTCGCTTTTTGCCGCTTCCATTCTGCCCCTTTCCACCGCGCACGTGATTTGTGAAGGGCTCGGTTTCGAAGCAGGGCTCGACCGCAAATTCAAAGAAGCGCCGGCCTTTTATTCGCTCTACACGCTGCTCATTGTCGTCGGCGCCGGGATCGTGTTGGTTCCACGTGCGCCGCTGTGGAAAATCCTGCTCTACTCACAGGTCGGCAACGGCATCTGGCTGCCGATTGTGCTGATCTTTATCCTGCTGCTGATCAACCGGCGTGACCTGATGGGCGAATACACTAACACCTGGGGCTTTAATCTGGTCGCTTGGGCCTCGAGCATCATCATGATCATCCTGACGCTGGTTCTGATGTACACGGCCCTGTTTCAGCCTTCCTCAACCGGGCTTTCCGGCGCTTTGATGAAGCCCTTCTATTAGCGGCCCGCTCCATGATGGACTCTGGGTAGAAACGCATGCCTGCCTCCGGCAGGCAGCTTTACCTCGAGCCGCGCCACAAAAGCCGACATTTCACTTGCTCATTTCAACCGGACTTGTCATGTGCTAACGACATTTGCCGCGCGGGCGGTTGCGGATCGAGAATCGGTGTGCTACCGTCGGGCGCGGGTGATGCTGGGGCGTCGGACGCGGTTCCGGCCAAATCGTCCGCCGGCAAGATCACATTCCTTGAGCCATTCTCTGTGAAGGCCACCGAACTTCTGAAGCCCGCCGACCGCGAAGAAGCGGAGCTTCTCGCAAAACTCGACCCCAAGCGCCTGCCGCAGCACCTCGCCATTATCATGGACGGTAATGGGCGCTGGGCCGAGCGGCGTCATCTACCGCGAATCGCCGGGCATCGGGCCGGCATGAAGAGAGTACGTGACGTGATCGAGATGTGTGCGCGTTTGAATCTGCCGTGCCTGACACTCTATGCCTTCTCGCTTGAAAATTGGCGACGGCCCGAGGCAGAGGTCGACTTTCTGATGCGTCTACTGCGCGAGTACCTGAAGCGCGAATTGCCTAGGATTCAAAAAAACAATATCCGGCTGCTCGTGATTGGCCGTTCGGAACAGTTGCCCGGCAACGTTCGGAAGGACATCGCCGACGCAATGCACCACACGGCGCAGAACACAGGGATGAAGCTGGTGGTTGCGCTGAACTACGGGGGCCGCGCGGAATTGGCCGATGCCTTTAACGCCATGCTCGATTACGTTCGCGAAAATGGACTTTCCGCTTTCCGCGCGGACGAAAAGACGATCTCCAACTACCTCTACACGGCGGGTCTGCCCGATCCCGATCTGTTGATCCGCACGAGCGGTGAAATGCGCGTGAGCAATTTTCTGCTGTGGCAGATCGCCTATGCCGAAATCTATGTAACCGAAACGCTCTGGCCTGATTTCTCACGCGCGCGTCTGCTCGAGGCATTGCTCGATTACCAGAAGCGCGAGCGGCGCTATGGGGGATTGGGAGCGGGACGTTCCGCCACATCGGCGGAAGATAATGGGCGGGCGCGGTCAACTTATCCGGTGCGAGGCTGAGCGAGGAATGCTGGCCCGCATCTTAACCGCTGCTGTCCTGATCCCGCTGGTACTTGCACTGGTGTGGCGGGGTCCACCTGCCCTACTGGCGGCGATCGCGGCGGGGGTTTCGGTCCTGGCCCTTCTTGAGTTTTTCAATCTTGCAGGGCGCATGGGGTTGCGCGCCTTTCGCGACTGGACGCTCGCGTGCGCGGCCGGGATCTTCTACGCACAATATACGGCCGGGCTCGTCGAGACGCATTCGTTTCGAGGGGTATCGATCGTCCGAGACACGGGCTGGGGGATTTCGCTCGAAGCCGTCCTGTTGATTTTCATCTTCGGTATGGCGGCAATCGGAATCGGTACCAAACGTCGGTTTTATGAAGTGCTACCAGGGATGGCCGCGAGTTCCGCGGGATTGCTTTTCGTGGCGCTGCCGTTCAGCTATCTGGTGCGGATCGATGAAATCGAACGGTCCGGACGGATGCTCGTGCTTTTCACCCTGTTTCTGGTGTGGGCGGGCGATACTTTGGCCTATTTTGTAGGAAGGGCGCTTGGCCACGTGCCCATGGCGCCCGAACTCAGCCCCCAAAAAACCTGGGAGGGGGCGTTCGCAAACCTGATCGGGTCGCTGCTGGTGGGCTTTCTGTTTGCGCGGTGGATGCAGATGGACACGATGCCGCTTCTCGTGATTGCAGCGTTCGGAAACATCGCTGGACAAATAGGCGACCTGATCGAGTCGGCCTACAAGCGAGGAGCCGCCGCCAAAGATTCTGGTTCTTTGCTGCCCGGCCACGGAGGCGTGCTCGACCGCATCGACAGCCTGATTCTAGCGAGCCCCGTCGTATGGGCGGCATGGCGATGGTTCGAAGCGCGATAGGACGGCACTAATCGCGGCTGCCCGCGAATAATCGGGCGAGGGCGACGAGCAGGACCGCGCCAACAATTGCTGCCGCGAGGCTCCCGAGAAAGCCCCAAGCAGGAATTCCCAGCTTCGTGAAAATCCAACCGCCGATCACAGCGCCGACCAGGCCAAGAATGACATTCACGATGCAACCGAATCCGCGCCCCCGGGTCACAGTACCCGCAATCCAGCCAGCGATGAGACCGACGATCAGCCAAGCAATCAGGCTGTTGGTTCGTATGCCAACAAAGTAGACGTGGGAATCGGAGTACAACACTGACAGCGCCAAGAGCATGAGTTGGGTGCCTCCCGCACTCATCCCTGACAGAAGACATAACCGAGGCACTTATAGATAAGCTTCGCCGCCAGGGCATCGGAAGCGTGGTGTCCCACCTGCGGAACGAGATCGACCACGTCCATCCCGACGATCTTCTTATGTCCGGCGACCGCACGCAATAGGGAGGTCACCTGGTACCAGTCCAGGCCGCCGGGCTCGGGCCTGCTGGTGGCGGGAACGATCGCGGGATCGAAGGCATCGACGCTGATCGTCAAATACACGCTGGCGCTGATATCGGCGAGCACGGTGGCGATCCAGCTCTTGAGCGGGGCGCGAACGATGTCCTTCGCCCAGTAGATCTTGGTGGGGAGATCGGGAAGTTCGCGAGCTTCTTCGGCGGAAAGCGAGCGAACGCCCACCTGCACGGCGTGGCACACTTCGGTCACGCGGCGCATGGAACAGCTGCGGCTGGCAGGGTTGCCCTGATATTCCCGGCGGAGTTGCGCATGAGCGCCAATGTGCAAAACGCTCAAATTTCTGTATTTTTTCGACAGTGCCGACACGAGGGGTGGCGTCAAAGAATGCTCACCACCGAGGGCCACCGAGAATTTTCCGTCGTCGACGAGCGCGCACTCGGCCGTAAACAGTTCGGTGATAACTTCGTCAAGCGTGCCGTCCATCGTGTCGATCGGAGGCAGTGTGTGAATTCCGATTTCCTTGTAAGGCTCAATCTGGAGCTCTTCATCGTAGAGTTCCAGGTTGCGGCTGGCCGCGAGAATTGCCGAGGGGCCCCGGTGGGCTCCCTGGTGCGTCGGGGTGCGCTCGAGCGGTATCGGAAAAATGACGGCGCGGGAGGACTCGTAGCGCGCATGCTCTTCGGGAATGCCTCCGAAGTTTTCAGGCGGCATCGGTGTATAGCGGTTCATCGTCGATCGCTGGGTTCCTTGCTACGTTTTTGGGGTTCTCTGGCTTCTGTTCCGACCGGTCAGAGCTCGATTCGCCTGAAAAGGCCAACCTGTTTCACGTTACCTGCGAGCAAGCCTGATGGCAAAGGAATAAGCAGCGGGAGATGCGCAGGTTGCAAGACCGGACGAAACAGGCGGCGCTAGTCGTAGTATTCGGCGCCGAGGTGAGTGATGAGGTCTTCGCCCATCATCCAGCGAAGCGTGTTTTTGAGCTTCATCAGCTGAATAAAGAGATCGTGCTCGGGATATAGCTCTCGCGCGCACATGGGCGACTTGAAATAGAAGCTAAGCCACTCCTGGATTCCGCGCAGGCCCGCCCGCTGGGCGAGGTCGATTAACAGTGCCAGATCGAGAACGATCGGTGCTGCTAGGATCGAATCGCGACAGAGAAAATCAACCTTGATCTGCATGGGATAGCCGAGCCAGCCGAAGATGTCGATGTTGTCCCAACCCTCCTTGTTGTCGCCTCGCGGCGGATAATAGTTGATGCGAACTTTGTGGTAGAAATTGTCGTAGAGCTCAGGATAAATCTTCGGCTGTAGGATGTATTCAAGGGCCCCGAGCTTCGATTCTTCCTTGGTTTTAAACGAACCGGGGTCGTCAAGGACTTCTCCGTCACGATTGCCGAGAATATTGGTCGAGAACCAGCCGTTCAGGCCAAGCATGCGGGCCTTGAAGGCCGGAGCCAGGACGGTTTTCATGAGCGTCTGGCCGGTTTTGAAGTCTTTGCCGCCGATCGGTACGTTTTTCGATTTGGCGTAATCCTCAAGCGCCGGAATATCGACGGTCAGGTTCGGCGCCCCATTGGCGAAGGGTACGCCTTCGCTGATGGCCGCGTAGGCGTACAGCATCGAAGGGGCGATCGCGGGATGGTTCGCCTTCATGGCCTTTTCGAAGGATGGCAAATCCTGGTGGGCGGCTTCGGGTTTGAGAAAAACTTCCGTTGACGCGCACCAGATCATCACGAGTCGCTCGAGCTTGTTTTTCTTCTTGAAGTCGCGGATGTCTTGACGAATTTGTTCCGCGAGATCGAATTTCGTTTTGCCTCGCTTGACATGCGTCCCCTGCAGATTTTTCACATAATTCTGATCGAACGCAGCCCTCATGGGACGGATATTCTTTAAGAACTTTTGCGCTTTGGCGAGGTCGTTGGCGTCGAGCACGCCGGCTTTCACCGCGGCTTGATAGGCGTCGTCGGGGTAGATGTCCCAGCCTCCGAAGATGAGATCGTCCAGTTGGGCGAGCGGCACGAAATCGTTGATTTTCGGCACGCGGCCTTCCGTGCGTTTGCCGAGGCGAACGGTACCCATCTGTGTGAGCGAGCCGACGGGAGTCGACGCTCCTTGGCGGACGAGCTCGACGCCAGCCATCAACGTTGTGCTGACCGCGCCCATGCCAGGCGTCAAAACACCGAGTTTTCCCTTAGGCGGCGCAATGGTTGCCGGCCTACGCATTGCCTTCTTTCCCCTTTTTTGGCGCCTGCGAATCGATATCGCGCCGGCTCGGGCGGAGCCTCCCCTAGCGGGTGGCCGTGCGCGTTCGGCGCCCGCTTGACCCCGAAGCGGAGCGCGGAAAAGCAAAGCACAGCATGATGCGGTATCCGGCGCGCTTTTGCAAATCGATTCCCGCAACGGCTGCGAGTGAGGTGGGCGAAGCATACACCAGAAGCGTCGCGCACAGAACAGTGTACAATCGGGGAGCGAGCGGGTCTTAGCGAACGAGGCCTCGAGCGAGGGGGCGCCTTCAGCTACCGTCGGTGCCCGGGGAGCATCTGGGATCATGAGTCGGGAACGCAACAAAGGAATGCTTGCCCAAATATTCGGCCGAGCCGCGCAGGCCGGTTTCCAGCGCGCCTACGACCAGGTTCGGATCGACGAGCGGCACTACCTAAAACAGGTGAAACGTGCCCACCGGTTGCCGATCGACTCGTGGTCGGACATGTTTTTGCTCGGACCGGAGGTCGTAAGTCCCATCGCGCAGGGCACGATTCGAGCAGCGTCGAAGATGGCCGCGCTCGAGGGTATGGGACTCGGGCTCGGCGGTTTGCTAACAATTGTGCCCGATATGGGCATTCTCGCGGCCATCACGCTACGAATGCTACAGAAACTCAGCCTGCTGCATGGCTTCGAGTATCGGACCGAAGAGGAGAACCTCTCTCTGTGGCTCGCGGCGGCCAGTGCCGCGGGCGTGGACATGAGCCGCAACTTTTTGGAAAAGCAGGCGGTCGAAAGGCTCGTGCCGCGGATCATCGACCGGATGGCGGTGAAGTTAGGGGCCGAGGTTGCCGAAAAGTGGGCCGGGCGAATCGTCCCGGTCGTGAGTGCAGGAACCGCCGGGGTGATCAACTATCATTTTGTGCGCACCTGGGGCCGCCGCGCGCAGAAACATTTTCTGGAGCGACACGTGGCGGTAATCAATCGGCACGGCTTCCCGCACATTGCCAATCCATCTCGGGCGCGCCTGCTTGCTTCGAGTTCGGCCGTCTAACCTTCTTCCTCCAGGCCGTCCGGCTAGCGGGGCCGTTCCAGGGCGGCGCGATCCCAACCGCCAAGACGGGAGGCGGCTTCGTAGCTGCTTTCGAGGAACTCCAGCAGGTCCATGCGCGGGTCGCTTGCCCGCCGGACCGCATCATAGGGGAGCAGAAACTCACCCAGCTGCGAGTGGTACGACGCGGCTGCGGGGCGAACGGGGGCATTGCGGAATTCTGCCGGCTCCGGTGCGGCATAGGCGTAAAACATCGGGGACGTGATCTCGCCTCCGCCCGGCCACCATCCGGCGCTCCATACTTCATGCGAATACGCTTCGCGCGTGACGGGGTCGGCGTTAGGGCGCTCGGGCGCACGCCGGCCGGAAAAACGAGTTGCGGCCAAATCGAAACTGCCCCAGAAGAAGTGTACCGGACTTGCCTTTCCGACAAAGCGCGCGCGGAACTCCTTGAGGATCGTGTCGACAGAGATGAGGATGCGCCAAAAGCGACGCGCATATTCTCGGTCGTAGGAGGCATGTTGTGTGTCGCGATCGAAGCGAATCGGATCCACGATTTCGACGGGCATAGGCCATATTCTTGTATCGATGCCGAGTCCAGCGAGCGTCTGAAGGAATTCAGAATAGAAATCGGCCACGGTGCGGGGCGCCAGAGCCATGGTTCTGGTTTCGTCGAGGCTGGTAGTGAACCGCAAGACGTGTGCAAGAAAGTCGAACTCAGCTTCAAAAATGCCCTTCGGGTACGGAATTGCAGACGTGGTCAGCCCGCGCGGGCTAACGTAAAGTGGGACTTCCCACCAATGATTCACCCGCGGACTGAGCGCCAGGCGCAGCTTGCCAACCATCTGCGTCCACATGTGCAGCGTGTCGCGCGTCCCGGCCCATTCCGACAGCGGTAGGGCGGGCCATGCTTCGGTGGGAGCAAGCCCCCCGGTGACGGGCTTAACGCCCATGGCACGTCCGGTTTGGGCTGCTAGCGATCCCGTCCCACACGATTCGCCACGCTCCCTTGAAGATGTGGTAGAAGCTGTGGGGTCCAATCTAACTCCATGCCGGCAGCAAATCCAGGCAAACCCGAGATCTCCGCTAGGAAGGCATCCACCGGGCCAGCTAAAGCGATCCGAAGACTGCGAAGGGCCGAGCTGCCATCGGAAACAACCGAACTGGCGCGTTATCTGATCGGCAAGACGCTCGTGCATGACTCAAGCCACGGGAGGCTTGCCGGGCGGATTGTGGAAACCGAGGCGTATCCGGTGGGGGATGCGGCGGGCCACGCCTTTTCGGGGCTGAGCGCAGCCAATCGCTCGCTTTTCTTACCGCGCGGCCATGCCTACGTCCGTTTCACATATGGGTCGTGCTGGATTTTCAACGTGTCGAGTGAGCCGCGCGGTATTGGAGCAGGAGTTTTGCTCCGCGCGATAGAGCCGCTCCAAGGGATCGAGCAAATGATGCACTTTCGGGGCATCTCGCGTGTGCTGGATATCGCAAGAGGTCCTGGCCGCCTTTCCGCTGCACTGCATATCGATAAGCGCTTCGATGGTCTCGATCTGTGCGATCCGGCCAGTCCCATCTGGTTGGGAACGGCTGTGCGGCCCCGGTGCGCGATTGGCGTCAGCACGCGGATCGGACTCTCACGGGAAGCCCATCGGAAACTGCGCTTTTACGAGCGGCGAAATCACTTTGTCAGCGGTCCAGCGCGCCTGCGTTCCTAGCTGTAGGCCGGGCACGTTCATTTTTTCCTTCGGTCGGAAACCTTATCAACTTTCTGAACAGGTGCGGCTTTCGGCTCGGCTTTCGCATCAACGGATTTTTCGGCAGTCTTCTCTCCTGGCGGGGAGCCGCCGTCGCCGGCACCTTCTGCGGCTTTCGATCCGGAGCTTTTTCCGGCATAGTCGGTGACATACCAACCAGATCCTTTGAACTGGATCGCGGGTGCGGCCAGCAGGCGGTCGGCCCTCGCGCCACAGTGGGGACATTTCTTTGTCGCCGAAGCGGAGGCGCTTTCGATTCTCTCGAAACGATGTCCGCACTTGACGCACTCGTATTCGTAAAGCGGCAACGTACAACTCCTTTCGAATCTGCTACTGCGAAGGCAGCGTTCAGTTTTGCTCGACGCGCCGCAGCACGGGAATCCGTGCTTGTCTCAGCACGTGCTCGACGACCGCTTCCCGCAGCCGCGACGCATCGTAGTCGAAGTGAAGCCGGTTGAGCTTGTCGTCGAAGCGGAATCGCTGCAGGCCGTACGTGTTGGCGAAGCGGCCGAGCGCCTGAAACTGCTCGGGCTTGAGCTTGCCCTGCAATTCGTAGGTCACGGTCATAAATGTCATACGAACAGTATAGCATCGGCGCCGATCGCAGACAGCGTGGCCAGTGTCGAGGTTTACAGCCTTTGCTGACGCAGGCGTAGGGCGTTCCCAATCACGGAGACGGAGCTGAAGCTCATCGCCAGAGCGGCGATCATGGGGCTTAGCAACAAACCGAACAGGGGATAGAGGGCCCCTGCGGCGATGGGGACGCCGAGCGAGTTATAGATGCACGCAAAAAAGAGATTTTCGCGAATATTGCGCATTGTGGCGCGGCTGAGCAAGCGCGCGCGCATGATGGCACGAAGGTCGCCTTTCACCAAAGTAACGCCGGCGCTTTCCATCGCGACGTCGGCCCCCGTTCCCATCGCAATTCCAACCTGCGCTTGTGCCAGAGCGGGCGCGTCGTTGATTCCGTCGCCAGCCATGGCTACACAATGGCCCTTGGATTGAAGGCTTTTGATAAGGCTCGCTTTGTCCTGCGGCAGAACTTCAGCAAAAACAGCGTCGATCTGTAACTTCGCTGCCACGGCGCGGGCTGTTGTGCTGCTGTCGCCTGTGATCATGATGATGCGGACGCCATCTTGGTGAAGCTTGCGAATTGCCTCAAAAGTCGTTTGCTTGATGGGGTCGGCGACACCGAGCAGGCCCACGACTCGGCCATCTGCGACCACGAAAAGGACGGTCTGGCCATCGGCACGCATCGAATCAGCCTTGTCTGCGGCGCCGGTGAAATCGATGTGCAGTTCTTCAAGCAGCCGCTGATTGCCAAGCGCCACCCGGATGCCATCGACGCGGCCGCGGATCCCTCGGCCGGTCAATGATTCAAACTCTGTCGCGGAGACTAAAGCGACGCCGCGCTCTTCGCTCCCTTTCACGACGGCTGCGGCCAAAGGATGCTCGCTGCCGCGTTCAACCGAGGCGGCGAGACGAAGCAACCACTTGGGGTCGTATTCCCCCAAAGCCTCGACGGCGACGAGCTTCGGCTTACCCTCGGTAAGCGTCCCCGTCTTGTCGACGACGAGCGTGTCGACTTTTCCGAGCTCCTCGATGGCTTGGGCGTCCTTGAACAGCACGCCGAGAGACGCACCTTTGCCGGCTGCGACCACGATCGACATCGGCGTGGCGAGACCAAGCGCGCAGGGGCACGCAATGATGAGGACGGCAACGGCGTTGATGAGCCCGTGTGCCATCTGAGGAGGGGGACCCCAGAGCGCCCAAACAACAAACGTAACCACAGCAACCACCACGACAACCGGAACGAAATAGCCAGCAACGATGTCGGCCAGCCTCTGGATCGGAGCCCGACTGCGTTGTGCTTCGGTGACCATGCGCACGATCTGTGCGAGCAGCGTCTCCGATCCGACGCGCTCGGCACGCATCACCAGGGTGCCTGCTCCATTGATGGTCGCTCCCGTGACGTGCGCACCAGCCTGTTTGTCGACAGGAACTGGCTCGCCCGTGATCATGGACTCGTCCACACTGCTCGAGCCATCCAAAACAATGCCATCAGCGGGAATCTTCTCCCCGGGACGGACGCGCAGGCGATCGCCGACGGAAACTCGCTCGAGCGGAATATCGATTTCGGTGCCGTCTTGGCGCACCAGGCGCGCGGTCTTGGGAGCTAGGGCCAGGAGCGCCCGGATCGCCCTGCCGGTCGCGCTACGGGCCTTCAGTTCAAGCACCTGGCCGAGTAGAACGAGGACCGTGATCACCGCAGCAGCTTCAAAATAGGGAGCGACGATCCCGTCCCGACCGCGGAAGGAATCGGGGAATACGCCCGGCGCGAGCGTGGCGACGATACTGTAGAAATATGCGACTCCCGTCCCGAGGCCGATCAACGTGAACATGTTCGGGCTACGATTCACGATCGCTTGCCAAGCGCGTAGGAAGAAGGGCCATCCTCCCCAGAGAACCACCGGTGTCGCTAAGACCATTTCAATCCAGGTCCATGTGCGCATCGAAGATAGATTTTCGAGCGGGTGTCCTGGAAGCAGGTCGGACATGGCGATGGCAAAAACGGGAATCGTGAGCAAGGCACTGACCCAGAAGCGGCCCAGCATGTTGTGGAGCTCGGGATTTTCGGCTTCGGCGGAAACGCGGCGTGGCTCGAGCGCCATCCCGCACCGAGGGCATGCGCCGAAGCTGGCCCGCACGACGTCAGGATGCATTGGGCACGTGTACTCGGAGCCGATCCCACCGGTGAGAGGAGGCTCCGGTTCAAGGGCCATGCCGCATTTCGGGCACGGGCCAGGATCATCCTGGCCAACCGTGGGGTGCATCGGGCAGATATAGACGGTTTTCCTTCGAGTGGGTTCGGCCGCGGCAGGGCCGAGCGGAACCAAAGGAGCGATCTGAAGAGGAGCAGCGGACTCGGTGTCTAAGTATTTTTCAGGTGTGGCGCGAAATTTATCGGCGCAGCCAACGCAGCAGAAATAGTAGGTTCTTCCGGCGTAATCAACCTGCGCAGCTGCCCTCGCCGGATCGACGGCCATTTCGCAAACCGGGTCCCGTTCCATGCGGTCTGAGTGGCTTCGATGAGTTACTTCGCTGAGACCCTCCCCAGGCGTTGCTTCCGGTCAACCCGCCGTAGATCGGCCTCTCGAAACCTGAATTATATTACAACCCCGCGAGGCCTTATCCTGCTGTCAACGGCGGAGCATCGGGCCCGAGAAATAAGTGGATACCCCCCCCATCGTCCGGCCCCACAGAAGGCCAGCCGGTCGTTTGGAACTTTTCGTTTCAGGCCTACGTATCTAGCTAACGTAACTGGGCCGTGAAAGTCGAAAAGCCCTAGGCGGGGCTCCCTTTGAACACGAAGGCCGGCAACGGCAAGGCCAAGCATAAGAAACGGAAGCTCATCTTCTTCGCTAGCTTGGCGGCAGCGTTGGGAGTGGTCATCGTCGGAGTTGCGGCGGCGCTGCGTCCCAGCCGCACCATCGACCCGGACAAATTGGCCACCATCGAGCGCAGCGACATCGCGCGATCCGTCGTCGCCACCGGAAAGATCGAACCCCTCACGAAGGTGGAAGTGAAATCGAAGGCCAGCGGGATCGTCGAGAAAATTCTGGTTGATGCGGGCCAGCCGGTGAAGCAAGGGCAGGTGCTCGCGGAACTGGACAAGGAGCAGCTGCGCTCCGCCGTCGCTGAGGCGAGTGCCAACCTCGAAGCGGCTCAAGCGGCGCTACAGGCTGCGGAGGCTTCCTATCAGAAAAATCTGGTCGATGCGGAAGGGCCGGACGTGCCGTTCCTGAAGAAGGACATGGACCGGGCGCACGATCTTTACAGGCAGGGCCTGATTGCACTCAATGTGATGCAGGATGCGGAGAAGAATTACCAGCTCGCACTGAACAGGCAAGTGTCCGCCGAGCGAAACGCCGAGATGTCCAAGGCGCAAGTGGCGCAGGCCAAGGCTCAAATCGCGCAGGCCAAGGCGGCGCTCGATAACGCGGAAGAAAATCTCCGCTATGCAACGATCACCAGCCCGATCGACGGAGAGGTGTTGTCAAAGGACGTTGAGGTAGGAGACGCCGTCAGCTCGATTCTGGTGTTGGGATCGCAAGCAACGCTCGTGATGACCCTGGGCGATACGAGTGAGGTGTACGTGCGCGGCAAGGTGGACGAGTCCGACATCGGCAAAGTGTATCTGGGGCAGACGGCACGGATTGTGGTCGAGTCGTTCAAAGACAAGGCTTTCCAAGGCAAGGTGACGAAAATCTCACCGCTCGGCGTCGAGAAGGACAATGTGACCACGTTTGAGGTGCGCGTTTCGATTCAGAATTCCACTGGCGAATTGCGCGCCAACATGAGCGCCAACGCCGAGATCATTCTCGAAGAAAAGAAGGGCGTGCTGCTTGCGCCAGAAGGCGCTCTCGTATTCGACAAAGATAAGAGCGCCTCGGTGGAGATTCCGGATCCGAAAGCGGACACGGGACGACGAAAGATCGCCGTGAAAGTCGGGATCTCCAACGGCGTCAAGGCGGAAATTCTCTCGGGGCTTTACGAAGGGCAGAAAGTTATCCTGCAGTAGCATTCCTCAGGCTCAGAGACGGGAAATGAATTTCGGGGATCTCCTGAAAGACACGATCCATACGCTTTGGGCGCACAAGCTCCGGACCTTTCTCACCATGTTCGGTATCACCTGGGGAATCATTTCCATCACCTTGATGGTGGCAGCGACGGAGGGTCTGCGCGTCGGGCTCAAACGCAACCAGGAGACGTTCGGCAAGGACATCATGATCTTTTTCAACGGGCGAACTAGCATGCAGGCAGGAGGCATGCGCGCCGGAAGGGATATCCATTGGCGTGAGGACGACTATCTCGATGTACTCAGCCAATCGCCTGCGTGCGAGTACGTTCTGCCCGAAATCGGCACCCAGGTTCCGCTGCGCAGCCGCTACAACAGTGCAACCCTGCTCGTGGTAGGGTCTCTACCGCCTTTTGCAAGCGAGCGCAGCGTCGACATCGGGGAAGGTCGGTTCTACAACGATGAGGATCAGGCGAATGCCAGCCGCGTAGCGTTCTTGGGAAGTGACGCGAAGAAACAGCTGTATGGTGCCCGCGAAGCGATCGGCGAGACGATCTGGTTGCAGGACACTCCGTACACCGTCATCGGAGTCATGCGTGCAAAAAACCAGAACTCGGACTACGACGGCGAGGACATTCGAAAAATATTCATTCCCTATAGCGCCATTGTCCGCGACTTTCCGAATAAGCCGCCGATGCCACCCCACACGATCGACCACATGATCGTTGTACCCAAATCGCTGGCCGAGCACATGGACTGCAAGCGCCAAGCGCTGGCGGCGCTGGCGACGATACACCGATTCGATCCGAAGGACGAGGAAGCGGCGTTCGTCTGGGACACGATCAAAAACGCGAAGGCCAACGCCCTGATCATGGACGGGATGGAGTATTTCATGGGCGCCGTCGGCATCATTACGCTGTGCCTGGGAGGCCTCGGTGTGATGAACGTGATGCTAGTGGCAGTCCGCGAGCGAACGCGGGAAATTGGCGTGCGCAAGGCACTGGGAGCGACGCGCCGAGCCATCGTCAGTCAGTTTTTCATCGAGACACTTATCATCGCGTTTCTAAGCGGCGGAGTTGGAATGGCCATCGCCTACGGCATGTGTGCGCTCGTCGATTTGCTGCCGATGCCTGACGTGTTCGTGGGATTGTTGCCCACCTGGGAAGCGGGCCTGTTGTCTTTCGCCTTGCTTTCGGCCATCGCGGTCGGCTCCGCGCTCTACCCCGCCCACCGGGCGGCCGCCGTCGATCCCATCGAGGCCCTGCGCTATGAGGCGGGAGGCTAGCGCATGTTGGAAGAGATTTTCACACAAGCGTGGCAATCACTTCGAAGGCAGCCCGTGCGAAGCTGCCTGACGATGGCCGGAATCGTGTGGGGAATCGTGGCCGTGACCATGTTGCTCGCCTACGGGACGGGCTTTCGGCACGTGCTGATGCACACATTCGAAGCTTTCGGACACGATGTGATCGTCTGCTGGCCTGGCACGACCAGCGAGCAAGCAGGCGGGGAACGGGCAGGCCGGAAGGTCGAACTCGAGCAGGAGGACATCGCGAATATTCGCGCCGGCGCAAGTGCCGTGAAGCAAGTTTGTCAGGAAACGGTGAAGTTTATCGGGCTGTCGCATGAAGAGAGGTTTGCGACGACGGCCGTGCGGGGTGTCTGTCCGGAGTACGGCGAGATGCGAAACGAAGTTGCCTCGGAGGGACGGTGGCTCAGCGCGGAGGACGAGGTGAACCGTCGCCGCGTGGTGTTTCTCGGCGCGATGATGAAGAAGAAGCTGTTCGCTGGAGCGCCTGCGGTTGGCGAAACCGTGCGAATCGAGGGCACTCCCTTCACAGTGATTGGCACGATGGACCGAAAGTTTCAAGACAGCAGCTATTTTCAGAACGACGACCAGTCCGTGTGGATCCCTTATGCCACGGCCGGTGATTTGTGGGACAACCGTTCGGCAAGCGTGCTCGTGGTGAGAGCCCTGGCACCGGAACTTGACGGGAAGGCCCAGCAACAGGTGCTGGGCACCCTTGCCGAGCGTCAACATTTCTCACCCTCTGACAAACGCGCCGTACGCATGATCAGCATGGCGGCGTTCCGGCCGATCTATGAGGCCATCACCTATGGCCTGGAAGGCTTGTTGCTGTTTGTAGGGCTGCTGACGCTTGGAATCGGTGGAATCGGCGTAATGAATATCATGCTCGTGACCGTGAACGAGCGCACCCGCGAGATTGGCCTTCGCCGCGCTCTGGGCGCCCGGAGGCGGCACATTCGCGTGCAGTTTTTGGCCGAAGCGCTGGCCTTGACGCTCGCCGGGGGCGCGATCGGCACTGTGCTCTCGGTTGTGATGGGCAGGGCCATCGGGACCCTGCCATTTCTCGGACCCGCGTATGAGGACACTTCGGGCGCGGTGGACATCCACATGCGCGTGTCCTGGGAGATCCTCGCGACTTCGGTCGGTGTGCTCGTTGTCGTTGGCATACTGAGCGGACTCGTGCCTGCGATGCGGGCGGCACGGATGGACCCGGTCGAGGCCCTGCGGTACGAATAACGCGACTACTTTTCGTTCAGTACTGAGTCGATGTAGGCAAGCATGGCGGGGCTGGTCCAATCCTGCGGACCGACGATTTTGCGATCGATGCGACCGTTGCGGTCGATCACGTAGGTTTCAGGGATCATGATGGTCCCGTAGTTCAGCGAAATCTGACGCGACGGGTCGCGGAACGTAGGGAAATCCACCTGGTACATCCGCAGAAACTCCTCGTAGGCGTTCTGGTCTTCGTCAATACTGATGCCGAGGATGGTCCCGCCGTGGGCGGAGATGCGTTGCTGTAGCTGGTCGAGAGCCGGAGCCTCATCGACACAAGGTGGGCACCAAGAGGCCCAGAAATTCAACAACACGACCTTGCCGCGAAAATCGGAGAGATGTCCTGGCTTACCATCGAAGGTGAGCGGAAAATCCTTGGCCGAACGTCCGCGAAGGCTTCGCTCGCCCTGCCGGTAATCAGGCCGCGCAAAAAGGTAGAGGAGTCCGACCATAAAGGCCAAAACAAGGCCCGTTTTCAGTTTCCGTTTCAATCTACGATCCAGGGGAACTATAATGAAGCGATTGCTGGCCCCAAAAAGCAGTTTAGCAGCCCCGCAGATAGGATCGCAAAGACTTGGTCTCCGTGATTATTCCCGCTCGCAACGAACAGTTTTCGATCGCGCGGACCGTTGAATCGGTAGCCCTGCAGCACGAGGTCGGCGAGATTATTGTCGTCAACGACCAATCAACGGACCGGACCGAGGAAATCCTCGCGCAATTGGCACAGCGGATTCCGAAGCTGAGAGTGCTTAGGACAGACGAGCTGCCGGCTCGGTGGGTGGGCAAGAACTACGCCGCGTCACTCGGGGCAGCCGTGGCGAGCGGGGATTGGTTGCTTTTCACAGACGCCGACACCTACCATTTTCAGGGTTCCGTGGGGCGCAGCCTGGCGGATGCGGCTGACCACGAGGCGACGTTGGTCTCGTATTCTCCCGAACAGGAAATCGAAACGTTCTGGGAGAAAGCACTGATCCCTTTTGTCTATTGTAGGCTGGCTGAGAAATTTGCGTTTGCGCGCGTGAACGATCCAAGCCAACCCGATGCGGCCGCCAACGGTCAGTTTATTCTTATTTTCCGAGATGTCTATGAAGCAGTGGGAGGACACACGGCCGTACGGCGCCAGATTTTAGAGGATGTGGCGTTAGCTCGCCGAGTCAAGCAAGCCGGCTACGGAATCTATTTCGCGGCGCCCACGGGGGTGGTGCGGACGAGGATGTACCGGTCCTTTGCGGCCATGTGGGAGGGCTGGACGAAGAATCTATATCTGCTCGCCGGCGGGAGTGTGAAGACCGTAGCGGCCGAGCTGGTTGCGGCGTCGCCATGGCTGGAGCTGGCCCTAGCGGTAGCGCTGCTAGCGCTGTTGAGCGCCGGAGCGCCGAGGACTTTGCTTGTCGGGCTCGCCGGTGCCGTCGTGGGAGCGATCGCGTCGCGGGCCACTTCCTACGCGAGTGCTCTCTACCGGAATCTGTACCCGCTCTCCTACATCCAATATTGTTACCTAGGATCGGCGCTCTATGGTGCGGTGCTGGTCGGTTCGTGGTGGAAGAGCACACGTGCTGGCGTCGTGTGGAAGGGCAGAGTTTATTCTCCGAAAATCCGATGATTCGAGTCACACGCAAACTTGAGTTTTCGGCGGCGCACTTCTACCATAACCCGAATTTGTCGGCGGAAGAGAATCGTCGCCTCTTCGGGAAGTGCAACAACCCGCACGGGCATGGGCACAATTACGTGCTCGAGGTTACGGTCGCGGGCGAGCCCGACCCGGCGACCGGCATGGTTCTCGATTTGAAGGAGTTGAAAGAGATTCTGCAGCGGGAAATCGCGGAACGCATGGACCATCGCCATTTGAACTACGAAGTGCCGGAGCTCGCCGGGAAGATTCCCACGTGCGAGAACATCGCAGCTGTGATCTGGGCTCTGCTCGAGCCGAAGATCACCAAGGGTCGGTTGGACTGCGTGCGCGTTTACGAATCGCCCGATCTGTTTGCAGATTGTACGGCGGGTTCGAATGGCGTGCACCCCGGAGAGGGCCGGCTGTGACGGGACCGCTGAAGCTTTCGCTCACCCGGCGCTACCGCTTTGCGGCTTCGCACCGTTTATACAGCACCGCCTTCAGCGAAGAGGAGAACAAGAGGCTGTATGGCAAGTGCGGCAATCCGTACGGTCACGGGCACAATTATGTTGTTGAGGTGACCCTGACCGGCCCCGTTGATCCGAGGACCGGAATGGTGGCGAATCTAAACGAGTTGGATCCGTTTGTCGCGCGCGAAGTTCTCGAGCCATTCGACCAAAAGTACCTAAATGAAGAGGTTGGCGACTTTCGGGACAATGTACCGACGACGGAAAACGTGTGCCGTGAAATTTATCGGCGGCTGAGGAACTTTCCCAGCGCACGCCTGGAGAAGGTGCGGATCGAGGAGACCGCCAACAACAGCTTCGAATTCGCTGGGGAATCAAGCGCCGCACAGGAAAGGGCGGAATGAGGAGCAAATCCAGTCTTCTCCATCCCACGGAAGAGGCGGCTCAGAAGACAGCCGTCGAGCTCGCGGAGTCCGGCAACATCGCCGAGCTAGTCCGCCGGATGCTCGGGCAGCTCGGTGAAGATCCGAACCGCGAGGGCCTGCGGCGCACCCCCGAGCGTTTCGAGAAGGTGCTGCGCTTTTTGACGAGCGGCTATCGGCAAGAGCCGGAAAAGCTGCTGAACGGCGCGATGTTCAGCGTGTGCTACGACGAGATGGTTGTAGTGAAGGACATCGAGGTCTACAGCTTGTGTGAGCATCACTTGCTGCCGTTTTTCGGAAAATGTCACGTCGCCTATATTCCCAACAACAGGGTTGTGGGGTTGAGCAAGATCGCTCGACTTGTGAACATGTATGCTCGTCGATTGCAGATCCAGGAGAGGCTAACCAGTCAAATCGCGCAAACGATCAACGACAAGCTGAAGCCGCAGGGCGTGGGCGTCATCGTTGAGGCGCGCCATCTCTGCATGGTCATGCGCGGTGTGGAAAAACAACATTCGGCGGCGGTGACCAGCGCCATGCTCGGAGCGTTCCGCGACAACAAGCAAACGCGCGACGAATTCCTCTCGCTGGTCCAGGGCCACGGCACGAAATAGCGAAACTGCGAAGGACATTGTTCGATCGCGAGGGCGAGGGCAGGCGACGGCGAGCACAAAATCGTTGTAGCTTGCCATTCGCGTGTGTGCTAGCATTTTGAAGTCGAAGAAAAACGTAAGAACGTAGAGTAGGGCACGACGTTTCAGGGGGGAGGTACGAGTTGATGGAAGCCAAAGCCGGCGTGATCGAGCAGTACAGGATTCACACCAAGGACACAGGTTCGCCGGAAGTTCAGATCGCGTTGTTAAGTGAGCGCATCAACTACGTTACGACCCACCTCCAGTCTCACGCAAAGGATCACGCATCGCGGCGCGGGTTGATCATGATGGTCAACAAGCGGCGGCGTCTGCTGGATTATCTGAACCGGCGCGACCCGGATCGGTATCGCGAGATTGTGGCAAGACTCAGCTTGCGCAAGTAATGCGGAATTCCTGAGCGGCCGTTCCGGCCGCAATTTCCACCACCGCCAAGACTTGAGCTGTGGGCCGTCGTGCATGCCAACGCGTCGTACGAGCGCGCGACCATTTGCACGCTGAGGCACGGCTTTGTCTTCTGCGTTTCCGCTTCTTCGATGTGTACCTTGAGAGGATTGTCTCGTAGCTGAAAAATCGCTCCCGGAAAGCCGGGACAGAAGGATGTGGGGGATGTTTGAACAAGTGAGTTTGGATTTGGGCGGCAGAAAGCTAACGTTCGAAACGGGCAAAATGGCGCGACAGGCGCATGGCGCTATCGTGGCGCGCTATGGAGAATCGATGGTGCTTGCCACCGCCTGCATGGATAACAAAGCCACGGAAAAGGACTTTCTCCCTCTCACCGTGGACTACCGCGAATACACGTACGCCGCCGGGAAGATCCCTGGAGGTTTCTTCAAGCGCGAAGGCCGTCCGTCAGAGCGCGAAATCCTAACCTCGAGGCTGATCGACCGGCCGTTGCGGCCGCTGTTCGACGAGGGCTGGTCAACGGAAACGCAAGTCGTTGCCGCCGTGCTTTCCGCAGATAGCGAAAACGACCCAGACGTGATTGCTGTGACGGCGTCATCCGCCGCACTTTATATCTCCGAGATTCCGTTCAACAACCCCATCGCATGCGTGCGCGTGGGACTGATTGACGGCAAGTTCGTCGTCAACCCGACCGTTGCCCAGCAGAAGACGAGCCTGCTGAACATCATCATTGCGGGCTCGGCGGAAGCCATCGTGATGGTGGAGTCTGGATCGCTCCAGGTTTCCGAGGACACTGTCGCAGACGCGCTCGAATTCGGTCACTCCGAGATCAAGAAGGTCGTCGCTGCCATCCGCGATTTGGGCAGTCGCGTGAACCCGGCAAAGGTGAAGGTTGCCGCGCCGGCATTCGATGAGGCGCTCTATCAGGAGATCAAGGCGAAGTATGGCGAGCGGCTGCGCGACGCACTGGACACGGCGAAGCACGCGAAGCTAGAAAGCTACGGGCTGGTTGACCGCATCCACGACGAAATCGTCGCGGGAATACCCGAGGAAGACGAGGAAAAGAAGAGGTTGGCCGACCGCGCGTTTGAGCGGCTGCGTGAGCGCATTTTCCGCGACGATATGCTGATCCGCCGCCGGCGTCCCGATGCACGCGCGTTCGATGAGATCCGCCCGATCACGTGCGAAATCGGGGTGTTGCCACGGGTGCACGGTTCGGCCCTGTTCACGCGCGGTGAAACGCAGGCGTTGGCCACGACGACTCTCGGAACCAAGGAAGATAAGCAGCGTCTCGACCTCCTGTTTGAGGAAGAGGCTTTTAAGCGTTTCATGCTGCATTACAACTTTCCGCCTTTCTCTGTCGGTGAAGTGAAATTCCTGCGCGGACCGGGACGGCGAGAGATCGGGCACGGTGCGCTTGCCGAACGCGCTCTCGCCAATCTTCTTCCTGCGGAAGAGGACTTTCCCTACGCGATG
>CAYOXF010000074.1:0-10640 GCA_964407845.1 uncultured Acidobacteriaceae bacterium
TTGGTGCTGGTAACCGGGCCGACGGGATCGGGCAAGTCCACGACGCTCGCCGCAATGCTCGATAAGATCAACAACGAACGCGAAGAACACATGATCACGATCGAGGACCCGATCGAGTTTCTGCACAACCACAAGAAGTGCCTGGTGAACCAGCGGGAGGTCCATTCCGACACGCATTCATTCGCCAATTCGCTGCGCGCGGCGTTGCGCGAAGACCCGGACGTCGTGCTGATCGGCGAAATGCGCGACCTGGAAACGATCGAGTCCGCGCTGCGAATCGCCGAAACCGGCCACTTAACCTTCGCCACGCTGCACACGAACTCGGCGGTTTCGACGATCAACCGCATTGTGGACGTGTTTCCGGCCCACCAGCAGCCGCAGGTTCGGGCTCAGCTTTCCATGGTGCTGGAAGGAATTCTGTGCCAGGCCCTACTTCCTCGGGTGGACGGTCGCGGCCGTGCGATGGTGATGGAGATCCTGATTCCCAACGCCGCCATTCGAAACCTTGTTCGAGAGGACAAGATCCACCAAATCTATTCGGCCATGCAGACCGGCACTGGCACCACCGGAATGCAGACCTTCAATCAGAGTCTTGCAAACGCGTACTTCCAGAAGTTGATCAGTTTGGAAACGGCGCTCTCAAGGTCCTCGAATCCAGATGAGTTACAGGATTTAATTAATCGAGGGGTAACTTCGCCGCCTGTGGGCGGCGGCCGGACTCCTGTCCGACGGTAAACGAAGGGGGTAAATACCATGCCGGTCTTCACGTATCGGGGAACGAATCGCGCAGGGGCGACCATCACGGGTGAACGCCAAGCCGACAACAAGGCTCAATTGGCCGCCACGCTGCGCCGCGAGCAAATCAACGTGAGTAAGCTCTCCGAGAAGGGAAAGGAGTTCAACATCCCGACATTCGGGGCGGGCGTGGAGGCGAAGGAACTCGCCGTCTTTACGCGCCAGTTTTCCGTGATGATCGATGCCGGCTTGCCCCTGGTGCAGTGCCTCGAAATCCTAGCCAGCCAGCAGGAAAACAAAACCTTCCAGAAGATCCTTAACTCGGTGCGGGCTTCGGTCGAGGGTGGCGCCACGCTTTCGGCGTCGATGCGGCAGCACGAAAAGGTCTTTGATTCTCTCTACCACAACATGGTGGAGGCAGGTGAGACGGGCGGTATCCTGGACACCATTCTCCAGCGCTTGTCGAGCTACATCGAGAAAAACGTAAAACTGAAGCGAGCGGTCAAGTCGGCCATGATCTATCCCTCAGCCGTGCTTGGCATTGCCGGCGGCGTCATTACGCTGCTGCTGTGGAAGGTCGTGCCTGTTTTCGTTGACCTGTTCAACGGCATGGACGTTGACTTACCGCTTCCCACGCGAATCGTGATTGCTCTCAGCCAATTTGTGGGCAGCATTTACGGACTGATGCTCTTGTTGATGTTCATCGCTGCTGGGGTTGCCATCAAGCTCTGGTACGGAACGCCCCACGGGCGATTCGTGATCGATAGTTTGCTCTTGAAGGCGCCCGTGGTGGGCATGGTGTTGCGGAAGATCGCCGTGGCGCGATTCACGCGCACGCTGGGAACCTTAATCGCGAGCGGCGTGCCCATTCTGGAGGGACTGGATATTACAGCGCGATCCTCGGGCAATGCCGTGGTCGAGAAGGCTCTCAAGGAGACCCGCAAGGCGGTCGAAGCAGGGCGGTCGCTGGTCGATCCACTGAAAGAGACCGACGTCTTTCCCGGAATGGTCACGCAGATGATTGGCGTTGGCGAGCAGACCGGCGCCATGGACGCGATGCTGCAAAAGATCGCTGACTTCTATGAAGACGAAGTGGACGCGGCGGTGAAGGATATGTTGACGGCGATCGAGCCGATTATGATCGTATTTCTTGGCGTGGTCGTCGGCGGCGTCGTGATTTCGATGTATCTGCCACTGTTCTCATTGATTGCCAAGCTGGCCCAACACTAGCTCCGTTTCGCCGCAATCCAAACGGCAGGGGTCGCATGGGCACGGCGCCAGCCAGCTACGGGCCGCAGTCGGTTACGGAGCACAGCGAAGCCAGGCGGATCAAAGATGGAATCTTCACCCAGCATAAATGAGTGGCTACCTTGGCTGGGGCGCGTCCGTTTTCTCATCATCACCGTTTTGATTGGAGTGATCGTTGCGGTCCGCCAATGGACGCCGATTCCTCTTCCCGTACGAACCCTGATTCTGCTTGCTGCGTCTTGGTATGTCCTGGCGGCCCTGGACGTGATCATGCAACGCGGCTTTTCCCCAGCGCGGTGGCAGGGACCGCTGCAGATCATCCTCGATCTGGTCATCATCACCGGAATTGTCTACGCGAGCGGAGCCCAAGACAGCTACTTCATCTCCCTCTATCTGTTGGCGATCTTGATGGGAAGCATTCTTTTTTCACGGCGGGGCGCATTTCTTGTGGCCGGGCTCAGTTTCGTGCTCGTCGGTTGCATGGTAGAGCTGACGTACTATGCCATCATTCCTCGGACAACGCTTTCCGCGCCGGCCGCCCGCACGCTGGAATCGTGGCTGGCCGTAAATCTGTTCGCCTTTTTTGGCGTGGCCTACCTTGGGAGTTTGCTGACACAGACGATCCGCAAAAAGGGCGTGGAGCTGCAGGAAAAAAACGAGGCACTCCGGGATTTGCAGGCGTTCAACCGAGACATCATCGAATCGATGCGCGGCGGTCTGCTGACAACCGATCTCGAAGGGCGAATCTTGCTGCTGAATCGCGCTGGCGCAGAGATCATGGGCCGAGGGTCTGGCTCGCTCCGAGGCGAGAGAGTCGCGGACGTCTTTCCCGGGTTTTGGCCCGTGGAATTGGACGAGATCGGCTGGCCGCTCGCGCTGCGGAAGGAGGTCGAGTTTCGCACTCCTTCCGGCGCCACGCGCTATCTCGGCGTCTCCATCTCGCCACTGCGCGCCGGGCAGGACCAGACGACCGGATTTGTCTTTAACTTTCAGGATTTAACCGAGCTGAAGCGGCTGGAACGCGAGGTGTACACGAAGGAGCGCATGGCCGCGCTGGGCCGGCTATCGGCAGCCATTGCCCACGAAATTCGTCAGCCGCTGACAGCGATGACGGGCGCGCTCAAGGAGCTCGCACGGCTCGCTCCGCTAGAAGACGACGATAAGAAGCTCGTGCAAATTGTGAGTCGCGAGTCCCAACGGCTGAACCAGATCATTACCGAGTTCTTGGACTACTCGCGCGAGAAGTCATATTCCTTTGTGGAAGTAGATATGGTGGCGTTAACCGAAGAGACATTGCTGCTGCTCGAACGCAATGCGGCGGCATCAAACAGGGTACGCATCGAGAGCACGTTTTCCGAGCGCCCTCTCCGCGCGCGCGCTGACCGCGACGCGATCAAGCAGGTTTTTTGGAATCTGTGTAACAACGCGTTGAGGGCGATGCCGGATGGCGGAGTCCTATCGGTAGGCGTGCGAGCCGACTCAGAGCTCGTGAGCATCTCCATACGCGATACGGGAACGGGTTTGGACCCTCGCATGGCGGCGCGGATGTTCGAGCCGTTTCAATCCAGCTTTGCCGGGGGCACTGGGCTCGGGCTTGCGATCGTGTACCAAATCCTGCAAGCGCACAAAGGCAGGATTCGCGTCGAAACGGCGCCAGGGCGAGGCTCGGAGTTCATCGTCGAGCTGCCGCGTGCCGTGACGACGCGCCATAGCACGCGCCGCCGTGTGCAGACCGACACCACAGCCGCGCAGCGAGAGATAACCATGGCGGGCAAGGCGTAGGGCATTTATGGCACAACTCCTCGTTGTAGATGACGAGCACTCCATCTGCGAGTTGCTGGAGATCAGCTTCCGCAAGGAGGGTCACAAGGTCGAAGTCGCGACGAGCGGGGAGGCGGCCAAGCGGCAAATGGCCGGGCGCGTGTTCGACATCGTCGTATCGGATATCTGTATGCCGGATATGGACGGCGTTGAATTGCTGCGCTATTGCAAAGAACTCTCGCCTACGACCGTATTCATTCTGATCACCGGCGTGCCCACGATCGATACCGCTATTGACGCCGTAAATTTCGGTGCCGATCGCTACGTAATCAAGGGCGATCGCCTGCTGGATGAACTTCGCCCGGCAATTCAACAGGTGACGGAGAACCTAGCGCTCAAGAAGGAGGCCGGTTACCTGCGGCGCGAGCTGCGACGCGTGACGGGTCTCGACAATATGATTGGCACGAGCCCGAAAATGCGGGCCATATTCGAGCTGATCGTCAACGTCGCGCCCCAGCCGAGCCGGGTACTGATCACGGGAGAAAGCGGGACGGGAAAGGAACTTGTTGCGCGCGCGATCCATGACAATAGCGCGCGGCCGAAGGGCCCGTTCATTACGATCAATTGCGGCGCATTTCCAGAAACGCTCTTGGAATCGGAGTTGTTTGGCTACGTTAAAGGAGCTTTTACCGGCGCCGCGGAAAACCGCCGCGGCCTTTTCCACGCTGCGCACGGCGGAACGCTATTTATGGACGAGATCGGCAACATGAGCATCACCATGCAGGTGAAGCTTTACCGCGTGCTGCAGGAAGGGAAGGTTCGTCCGGTGGGAAGCACCGAAGAAGTTGACATAGACGTGCGCGTGATTGCTGCGACGAACAAAGATCTGGAAAAAGAGATCGCCGAAGGACGTTTTCGCGAGGATCTGTATTACCGACTGAGCGTCATTCCCATCCATTTACCTCCGCTGCGCGAGCGGCGCGACGATATTCCGCTGCTGGCACGGGAGTTTTTGGGGCGGCTCACAAAGGCGATGGGCAAGCGTGTGGAGGGAATTGAGCCGGAGGCCATGCGGCTGCTGGAGGTGTACGACTGGCCGGGCAACGTTCGCGAGTTGGAAAACACGATTGAGCGTGCCGTGGCGCTCGAAGGTGGCCAGCGGATCTCTTCCGACTCGTTGCCCGATCGCATTCGCACTCAAGCCCAGCAATGGATCTCCACGCCGGCTCCTCACAATGGGAACGGCGCCGTGCTACCGGAAGAGGGGATCAATCTGGAGGAGCACATCGAGAAGCTCGAGCGCTCCTATTTGTTGGCAGCGCTCGAGCGGTCCGGAGGCGTGCGCACCCAGGCCGCCAATATTTTAAGGATGTCCTACCGCTCTTTTCGCCATTATGCCAAGAAATATGGGGTTTAGCTCCGGCCGTCAACCCTGCCGAGCGAGGTCATCTTCCGATGCCAAAAAGCGTCAATTTTGGGAGGGTCCGGAAGGGTCCCAGCTGCGCCGTTTGGCAGCTGGCCAGCCTGAGCTTTGTATTTCGCTGAAACGGCGAGCTATAATTCTTGGTGTCGTAAGCGTTAACTCCCGGCGCATGCTGGCACCCGCCTTGCACACTGTCCCGATGTACTCCGCCAGGGAGTACAAAGATTCTGAGTGTCCTCAAGGAGAAAGACGAACTATGAGAAAGAGAGAGAAGGGATTTTCACTCATCGAGTTGCTGATCGTTGTGGCGATCATCTTGATCATCGCGGCCATCGCAATTCCGAACCTGATTCGCGCCCGTATCGCGGCGAACCAGTCCTCGGCTGCGGCGTCTCTGCGAACCATCGCCAGCGCTTCGGCGATGTATCAGAGCACGTATCAGAATGGCTATCCCACCGGTCTGGCCATGATGGGGCCGACGAACGGTGCGGTGGCGTCGTGCACGTTGGCCGGCCTGATTGATCAAAACCTGGCCGTCAACAAGCAGAAGTCCGGCTACAACTTTATTTTCACGCCAGGAATCGCTCTGGCTCCGGCCGGAGCATGTGGTACGCAGGGATTCACCGACGGTTTCTCGGTGGTCGCCAATCCTGTGAGCGGATCGACTGGGACGATCGGTTACTGCGTGGACGCATCGAACGTGATCATGCAGACCAACGCACCCCCCGCTGCATCGCAGGCCGCGGTCGCCAACGTATCTGGCCCGACGTGCCCGACGGCGGCACCATACGCTCCAATCGGCAACTAGTATTAGGCGAGCTAGGGAGGAAGCCTGCCGCTTCCTCCCTAGGATCTCTCGTGAGGGTCGCTCCGATGACGAACAGCAAAGAAGAAGGCTTCTCGCTAATCGAACTGCTGATCGTCGTCGCGATCATCCTGATCATCTCCGCCATCGCCATTCCGAACCTGGTCCGTGCGAGGATTGCAGCGAATCAATCCTCGGCCGCTGCCTCCCTCCGGGCTCTGGACTCCGCCGCAACGAATTACAGCACCACCTATCAGGATGGCTACCCACCGAGTCTCGGTGTCTTGGGGCCGGCTGGCAATGCAAGCTGCAACGCCGCCGGAATGGTTGACCCGGTTTTGGCTTCCGGCCAGAAATCCGGGTACCAATTTACTTGGGTTACCGGAGCAGAGCAAATCGCACAAACGCCGGGAGGTTGCGCGGCTCCGGGATACTTGGACATGTTTTCGGTAACGGCCACGCCTTTCGGCTTCCCCACCGGCACGACCTTTTACTGTGTGGATGCAACGGGAGTAATTCGCGAGAGCTTCGCACCAATCGTGGCGACTACGTCCGGTTGCCCCCAGACAGCGATTCCCATCGGCGATGACTGATCGAATTCGTACACTTCTGCTTGAGTTGTTGCGCGCCTGAAAGACCCGCGATCGGTTGCGGTTTGCAGGTTGGCCAGCACGCAGGATGCAAAGCACCCCCCAAATGACACCAGAAAGCGGCGTTCAGTCAGTATCGCGCGGCGCGAGGTTTCTCGGTTTCCTGCGTTGCTGCTAAGCTGGAGGCGATGCGCCCTGGCTTCCTCCTCATATCTCTACTGGCTGCTTCTGTCGCGATAAGCCCCGACGTGAATGCTGTGCGACGGGACCTCGAGAACCGCTATCGCAGTGCCAAAACTCTCAAGGCTGTGTTTTTTGAAAAATACAGCGACAGCCACGGTGCAGTCACCGCGGAATCGGGAACCGTGTATTTCTCTCGGCCGGGGCGAATGCGCTGGGAATATCACTCACCCCAGGAAAAGCTGTTTTTGGTGGACGGCACCAACGCTTGGTTCTATGTCCCCGCAGACCGTACCGCCAGCCGCGCAAGAATGAGGGAAAGCTCCGACTGGCGGACGCCCCTGGCGCTGCTTGCCGGGAAGGCCCATTTATCGGAGCTTTGCCGCAAACTGGAGCTGGTAAGCTCCGACGGCACCGTTGAAAACCCACTGACAGCTGGCAACTGGCTCCTCCGTTGTGCCCCGCGAGACAATCCTGCTGAAAGCTCCGCTGCCGACACTCCTTTCTACGTACTGCTCGAAACCGATCCGGAAGCGTGGCTTGTCCGCGTGGTCATTCACCAACCGGGGAACCTTGAAATCGAATTTCGATTTGGCCATTGGGAAGAGAATGTGGCGATTCCGGAAGTCAAGTTTCACTTTCAGCCGCCGCCCGGGGTCGCCGTCGTTGACGAGGAATCACTGTCGGGTGAAATTCGCTAGTCTCTGAGGAAGGCGGCCGTTTCCTGGAGAAGAAGATCCAGCTGGTCGTGGTGCAACCAATGGCCGGCATTGGCGACTCTTACCAAGCGACAGTTGCGGATCGCGTGTCTACGTGGATCATCCGTCGGAGGCGGCAGGAAACTCTCTTGCCCCCAGAAAAGCAAAACGGGACATTTAATCTGGCCGTATATCTCGACCGATTCATCCATCCGGTGCCCGTAGGGAGGAAGTACGCGCGCGTAGTTGTCGAACTTCCAGACCAGCGAACCGTCCGGCTCCCAGTTCGTGCCGTGCAAGGTGAGATGCTGTGCGACCTCATCCGACAGATGCGGGTTGGCCTGTTTCAGTCGCACCACCGCAGCCGCGAGGTTGGGATAGGTTTTCGGCTGACGCTTCTCAGTCTTGCGGATCGATTCGATCCAGTTCCGCAGACGCTCGGGGGCGGGTCCGTGGGCACGGCTTTCGGGCGGGAAACCGAGGCCTTCGATGGAAACGGCTTTGCGGACGCGGTCCGGGTAGACACCGCAGTAATTGAGAACGATGGCTCCACCCAGCGAGTGACCCATCAAGCGCAAGGGGAAGTCGCCGATGATGTCAACCAAGGCGGACAAATCCAATACGTGCTCGGCGATGCTGTAAGTAGCGCCAGGGGCCCAGGCGCTATTGCCGTGTCCGCGCAGATCCAACGCGTAGACGTGGTACTCCTCGCGTAGGATCCGGGCGATCCGATCCCAGTTGCGCGCGTGATCCAAGCCGCCATGCACGAGTACCAGCGACGGTTTGCCGTCCTGTCCCCAGTCCCAGAACTGGAGCTTCAGTCGGTCCGAATAGAAGAAATGAGAGATGGGTTCCATGAGCTTCCTTATCCTCGATATGACGGCGGGGCATCCGGCGCGAATGTATCACAACGGATTCCCCCCGCTGATAGCGCGTTTTTGGCGTTGTCACATCCTGTTCATCAACTGTTTTCGCTCGCTCAGCCTTGGCTTGGAAGCGGTATGCTAGGCTGAGCTGTGTCAGGCCCTACAGGGCCGCCCGTGTGCAACGATGGCCGAGTTTGTTTGCAAAGTCGGTGATACTGGAGGCCGTATTTTCCAGCAAGTGGAGACGGCTCAGTCTGAGAAGGAGGCTCGGCAAAAGCTCGCCGAGCGCGGATTTTACGTATTTTCCGTGCACAGGCACTTCGATCTAGTCTCTCAGCTGGGGACGGCGAGTAGCCAGAAGATTCGCTCGCAAGACTTTTTGATATTCAATCAACAATTCAACACGCTGATTAAGGCAGGCCTGCCGATTCTGAAAGCGCTGGATTTGCTGGCTGAGCGTGCGGCCGCTCCCCGACTTCGACCGATTTTAAGCGAAGTTCGTCAGCGGGTTCGGGACGGCGCTCTATTGTCGGAGGCTCTCAAAGCCCAGGGGTCGTTTCCGCCGGTTTACGTCACGGTGATCGCGGCTGGCGAACGCAGCGGAAATCTGACCGGGGTCCTGGAGCAGTACATTTCCTATCTACGGGTGAGCACCGGATTCCGAAGTGGTCTCATCACGGCCTTGATCTATCCTGCCGTGCTTGTGGCGACAGCGATCTTCGTATTGACCTACGTGGTCACCTACGCGATGCCGCGATTCGCTGAGCTCTATCATGAACTGGAGGTACCCCTCCCGACGCCGACCCGGATTCTACTGGCAGTTGCCGAGCCTCTGCGGGAGTACTTTTTGGCATTTGCCATTGTTCTAGCCGGGTCCGCTGTGGTGATCTTCCTATGGACGCGTTCACAGAGCGGGGCTCTGGCCATCGATCGCCTCAAACCTCGCATTCCGCTGCTGGGCGAAGTGTGGCTGAAGGCGCAAATCGCACAGTTCACCCGCACCCTGTCAACACTGCTGGTGGGCGGGACTCCGTTGGTTCCCGCGCTGCAGACGTCTTCCTCAGCGATTGGCAGCGCACTCGTTTCAATGTCCGTGGAAGCCGCCGCCGATCGCGTGAGGCAAGGAAAATCTCTGCACGAGAGCCTCGCCGAAACGCGGCTCGTTCCCGAGCTGGCCCTGGAGATGATCGAAGTCGGGGAGGCGTCTGGCGCACTTGCGGCCATGCTGACGAGCGTAGCGGAATTCTACGAAGAGGAAGTCGGGATACGCCTGCAACGTACTCTCACGTGGATCCCCATCGTCATTTTGGTGGTGATGGCGCTTGTGGTAGGCTTTATTCTCATCGCTCTTTATCTGCCCATGTTCTCACTGCAAATCGGAGCTCCGGGGGGATAGGTCTATATGGCGACGATCAACAACGCCCCGATGAGGCCAGACGAGTCCGCCGAGCGCGAGCAGGCGCGCCGACTCGCGGAGCGTTATCGCTGTCCCTTGATTGATCTGCGCGAGCAGCGCATTGATCCTGAGCTTTTCCGGAATATCCCGGCCGAGATGATGTTCCGGTACAACTTCGTGCCGCTTGAAGCACACGATTCCACGCTCGTCATCGCGTTGGCCGACCCCAGCCAGTTACACCTCACCGACGAACTGTCGCTTTTGTTGGGAAAGCGCCTGCAAATCAAGGTAGCCACGGCCTCTCAGATCGGCGATCTACTGAAGCGCACCGAACAATCGCAACGGGTTTTGGATCAGGCAACGGAAGGTTTCACCCTCCAGGTGGTGCGCGAGGAAGAAGAGAGCGACGAGAACATCTCGATGGAAAAGCTCACGCGCGTCGACACTGGCGTGAGCCCTGTAGTGAGGCTCGTCGACACGGTTATCTTCACTGCGCTCGAGCGGCGCGCCAGCGATATCCACATAGAAACGCGCAACTCAGAGGTGGTGGTCAAGTACCGCATCGACGGCGTTCTCCAATACGCTATGAAGCCGCTGGACAAGGATTGGCACGCTACTATTTTGTCGCGCATCAAGGTAATGAGCGAGCTCGACATTGCCGAGCGCCGTGTTCCGCAGGATGGCCGTTTTCGGGTTCGCTATCGAGGGCGGGACGTCGATTTCCGCGTCTCGATTATGCCCTCGGTGCACGGTGAAGACGCGGTCCTGCGGGTCCTTGACAAGGAAACGCTCAGCGAAAAGTTTCGCAATCTGAATTTGGACGTCGTTGGCTTTGACCTGGAAGAGGTTGCCAAGTTCCGGCGCTACATTCACGAGCCGTACGGCATGGTTTTGGTCACCGGGCCAACCGGCTCGGGTAAGACCACAACGCTCTATGC
>CAYOXF010000075.1:0-7040 GCA_964407845.1 uncultured Acidobacteriaceae bacterium
GTCATGAATCGGACGATGGATGAGCGCGCGCGATCCGGCGATGCAGGTCTGACCCGTGGCTGCGAAGATCCCGGAAACGACCCCTTTCACGGCTTCCTCGAGATTGGCATCGTCGAAGACAATGTTCGCGGACTTACCCCCTAGTTCCAACGTAATCGGCTTGATTCCGTGAGCCGCCAGCCCATAGACGTGCTCGCCGGTACGATCACCTCCGGTAAACGCGATCTTGGCCACAGCCGGATGCGTAATCAGCGGCTCGCCAACTTCGTTGCCGTAACCGGTGACGATATTCACGACGCCCGGAGGAAAGCCCGCACGCTCAAACAGCTCGCCGAACACGAGCGCCGAAACGGAAGAAAATTCCGAAGGCTTCCAAACGACCGTGTTCCCGGCCGCAAGGGCGGGAGCCAGTTTCCAGGAGGCCAACAGCAGGGGCGAGTTCCACGGCGTGATCGCCGCGACGACTCCCAGTGGCTCTTCTCGCGTGAAATTGAAGACCCCTGGCTTATCGATCGGGATGACGCGGCCCTCGATCTTGTCGGCCAGCCCGCCGAAATAGCGGAACCACTGTGGGATATAGCTCAACTGGCTGCGCATTTCAGCGATCAGCTTGCCGTTGTCGGTCGTTTCGATCTCAGCGAGCTTCGCAGCATCCGCCAGAATGAGGTCGGCAAGGCGGTGCAACAGATTCCCCCGCGCCGTAGCGGTGAGCTTGCGCCAATCGCTCGCATAAAACGCCGACCTTGCAGCGACAACGGCGCGATCGACATCCTCTCGACCTCCCCGGGGAATCAGGGCCCATGCGGCAGCCGTGAATGGATTCACGGACTCGAACCAAGTCCCGGAGGTGGGCTCAACCCACTCGCCGCCGATAAGCATGCGGTGCTTTTTCATTCCTCTTCCTTCGCCGTGAGATGAACGCGCCTTCCGACGCTACGCCCTGGTCTTGGCAGCTTCCTGCTCTGCGAACACCTCGCGCGCAACTCGGAAAGAATCCACAGCAGCAGGCACACCGCAATAGATCGCCACTTGCAGCAACACTTCACGGATTTCCACCGGCGTGACTCCGTTCACGAGCGCCCCTTTGATATGTGCCTTGAGCTCGTGGGGACGGTTGAGTGCGCTGATCATGGCGAGATTCAGCATGCTTCTCGTTTTGCGTGGAAGCTCTTCTCGCCCCCAGATCGCTCCCCAGCAATACTCGGTGACAAGCTCTTGCAACGGGCGATTGAAATCGTCGGCGGTCTTGAATGCGTTATCCACGAAATCCTTTCCCAGCACAGCACTGCGAATTTCGCGGCCTCGTTCGAACGTTTTCTGATCCATGTCGTTGGTCCTCTCCTGGTGTGGAAATCTCGAATTCCTCGCCAAAATCTGATCTTCCGTCAGGCGCTCGGCGCTTGGCCGATTTGAACTCCTGCCCACGCTTCGACCGTTCGGGCCATGGCGGTCATATCGGCATCCGGCCCTTCGGTGAGAGTTGCAATCGATAGGAGTTGTCGAACCGCGCTTCCCACCACCATCGGCACCCCCAAGGCGTCCGCTTCGGCCATGCACAAGCGAATGTCCTTGTTCAGCAGCCCAAGGCCGAAGCCGTAGCTGAAAGAACGCGAGATGACGTGCTGCTTCATCTTGTTCTCGGTGGCACTGTTTCGCGCCGTGCCCGCATTGAAGACATCGACGATGAGCGACGGATCGAGACCTGCCTTGACTCCCATGGCCACCGCCTCGGATGTGACAGCCATGGCGGAGGCCGACAAAAGGTTGTTGAGCAACTTCATGGTCTGGGCCTGGCCGGGCTCGGTGCCCACGACGAAAACCTTTCCCAGAACCTCCAATATAGGCTTCACGATCCTGAGGGTTTTCTCCGGGCAAGACACCATCACCGCGAGGGTGCCCTTTTCGGCTCCGGTGATGCCGCCACTGACCGGTGCGTCGACCGCGGCGATCCCCTTCGTGGCCAGGCCCTCTGCAACGGCTTTTGCAACGGTTGCTCCGGTCGTTGAAACATCGATGAAAATCTTGATGCGCTTCCCTTGAATCAGGCCATCCGGACCGAGACTGACAGCTTGCACGATGGGCGGCGTTGGCACACTGGCCAAGACGATCTCGGCGGCCGAGGCAACCGCAGCGGGTGAGCTGGCCTGCTTCGCGCCCCGTTCTATCAGAGGCACCATCGCGGCGTGGTTCGTGTCATGGATGGTGAGCCCGTAACCGGCCTGGATCAGGCGGGCCCCCATGCGGGCTCCCATCCTACCCACGCCGACAAACCCGATCTCGTCCGGCATTCGCCTTACCTCCCTTGACTCGCTCGACGCGCGCGAAACGACGTTTTCCGCCGCCAGATTATGCCCTATGATAGCGCGCGTAACAAACGCGGTACGGCGCACCCATCATCGATTGAACCGCTCCGAACCGTAGCAGCGCGCCAGGTGCTACACATGCCGATCGAGCCCTTTGAAATCTTTGCCATCCGCTACGCTCATTTGGGGAACCGGCATCCAGGTGAGAACTTTATTCTGGCGGACCCTCATGAGTTTGCCTCCGACCTCGATTACTTCGTCTGGGTCCTGCGCCGAAAAGATTGCAGTTTTGTCGTGGACACGGGATTCGGGCAAGAGGCAGCGGCTCGACGGCGGCGCGAATGGCTGCGCTGCCCGGGCGAATCTCTCCGTCTGCTGGGGATGGATCGATCGGAGGTGAGCGACGTGATCCTCACGCATCTTCATTACGATCATGCCGGCAATCTCCCTCGCTTCCCACGGGCGCGTTTCCATTTGCAGGATGACGAGATGGCCTTTGCGACGGGGCGCTCGATGTGCCATCCGATACTGCGCGCGCCTTTCGATCTCGACAACGCGCTAGAGATGGTGCGCTTGGTGTATTCCGACAGAGCGGTGTTTCACGACGGTGACGCTGAGCTTGTCCCGGGACTCAGTCTCCATCGGGTCGGAGGACATTCGGCAGGACTGCAAGTCTTGCGCGTTTCGACGCGTCGCGGCTGGGTGGTGCTGGCGTCCGATGCGTCGCATTTGTACGCAAACTTCGAGCAGCGGCGTCCGTTTCCGATCGTATACAACGTCGCTGAAATGCTGGAGGGCTTCAAGCTGCTCGACCGGTTGGCCGATTCCCCCGAACACATCGTGCCCGGGCACGATCCGCTGGTCATGAAGTACTATCCTGCCGCGACCAACCAGTCAGAAGGAATCGCGGTCCGCCTCGATGTAGCTCCCGCACGCCGCTAACAAGGCCGTCCTGAAGATACCGCCTTAGAAGAAAGCAATGGCGCGCCCCGCAAAAATCAGAGTGATCCACAGGAACAGGGAGACTTCCGCCCACCGTCTCGCGCTGGGAGGAGCCTCTGGCGCGTTGTCCCACGCCGCCACGCTCCGATACGCACCCATGCGAAAGATGAGGGCGTTGAACCCAGCTAGAAGAAGCAGCGCATTCGAGACCCAGAACATAATATTGCCGCCGTATTCGACCGGATCGGACATGGCGAGAAGGGTTCCGCTCACGAACAGCAAGACAAAGGCCGTCCACTTCCACGGCCGGAACTGACCAATCACCTCAGAGACGGGCACGCTTTTCATCGCCAGTCCCAAAACGCGCAGGTTGCCCATCACGACCATGCCGCCGAACAGCGCAATGGTTAGGATGTGGATGATGATGAGGACCGGGAAATCATAGGGCGCTTCGCGTAGATGCCTGCTGAAGGCTGTCTCGCCGAGCCATTGGCAAAAGCCCATAAAGCCCATCTCATCCCTTCCTTCGCACGACCCGGAGTGTCCTATAGATTCCCGATCCAAAGGCCGGCCAACAGCACGCAAAACCACAGACCCAGCGAGACGAAGGCGGCCGGCCTTCTCCATCCCAGCGGTTCAGAATCGGCTGATGGCGTAGTCGCTCGGCGAATCACCGTGAAGTGAAAAATAAGCGCCAGCAACAGAAACAGCATTTTGTTCCGGAACGCGGCGATCTGGACGTACTCGTGCGGATCGCCAGAAAACAGGTACGGCCCTGTCGTGAGTTGGAAGATGATTCCTATCCAAATCCACGGCGAAAGCTCCTTTGCGAGACGCGACACCGGCTGACTCCGCAGGCTGACACCGAGTAAGCGCAGGTCGAGAATCACAATCGACCCAACCAGCAGCGCGAACCCGCAGATGTGGATTGCCTCCACGATCGGAAAGACCCATTCCCATCGCGCGATCGGGTTCAGAGGAATCCTTTCAAAGAACCTCTCGAAAATGTGTGCCAGAAGCATGTGTGCCATCCTCACGAAGATCGAAGCGCTTACACGGGCACCGCGCGGGTGAGCGTTTTATGGAGCGGGAACGCTCACCGAGCTCGCCGAAGTTGTCACGTAGCCAATCGCGCGTCCGCCGAGTCCTACGCCAGACCAAAGAAGTAAGGAAAGCAACGCCGCGGAGATGCGCCACACGGGGGCAATACGCGATTCATCGGAACTGGCCACCTTGCGATGGATCGTAAATGTAAAAAGAATCGCCGAGAGCAGAAAAATCATCTTCCACCGGAAGGCCCAGTTGCCGTACATCTTCACAGCCTCAGTGGAAAAGAGCAAAAAGCCGGAAACCAACATCACCACGAGGCTCCCGATCGTCCAGGGTCGAACGTCCTTCGCCAGATCGGAAGTGCGTTCGCCGCGAAAGCCGATTCTGAGCAACCGCAGATTCAGGACGAGAATCGTACCGCCCAGCACGCCCAATCCAATCAGGTGAAACATCTCAACGAAGGGAAACAGCCACACGGAATTGCGGATTCCGTGCCCAAAGAAGGAATTATTGCACCACTGGCAAAACGACAGTATCAGCTCCCGAAGCCACATCCTGAACGAGCCTCCTCACGGCGGCGGCAAAGCATAGGCGATCGCACGTCCCGCAGCGACAATGGAAATCCACAGCACAATCGAAACGATCCCGGCCACCTTCGCAGCCAGCGGAGGTTTTGGCAGCGAATCCCATTGCGCCACCTTTCGCCCGATGCCGAAATTGAAAATCGTGACGTTGAGTCCGGCGAGCACGAGCAGGATCATTTTGGCTTTGAAAAATGGGGGCTTCGTATTGTAGAAGGAAACCGGATCGCCGCAGAAAAGCAATGTCCCAGTGACCACCATCACGGCAAAACCCCCGAATAGCCAGGGATTGAACTGCGCGAGCACTTCGGAAAACCGCTTGCGCGTCAGATAAAGACCCAGCAGGCGCAAATCCAAAAGTATCGCAAAACCCAAGAACATCGTTAGCGTGAGAACGTGGATGGTCTCGACGATCGGCTCGGCCCACGTGGATTCGCGCATCGTGATGCTGAACGGTGTCGTGGCGAGCCATTCGAGAAAGTGATCAAACCACATCCATCATCCTCGAGAAACTCCTGGCTCCACCCTGCCGCCGTGGTTGGTGTGGGTGGCTATTTCGCCTCGCAAGGTGTGGGATTCCAGCCAGACGCATCGGGCAGCCTTTTGAATTGGGAACTGGTCAAATAGGGCTGGGCCAGATACTCGGTATCGGTGACGAGGGAGGTCACAACCAGCCAGGAATCACCATTGGGCTCATTGAAGCTGTCGAAATACTCTTCCACGATCGTGTTTGCGCCGTAGGGTACTCCATTTTTTCGAATGTAGCCCGGCCGCAGATCTTTGGTAATGACTTTCAGGTAGCCTTCGTCGAGACGCGCCCTCGGCGCGCCCCCCGTTGCAACGACCGGCCCCAGAAATCCTCTGGGCCTCAAACCCTCCCAGCTCGCCGTCGAGTATCCTTGCCATGAAGGAGCCTCACCCTGTGGCGGCTCTGACACACCGAAATGAAAAAGCCGAATCTGCTTTCCGGCATCCGTCTCCACTCGAAGCGTGGTGTCGTTGTCCCAACTGATGTGCAGGCGCGTGGGGACCCGCATGATGGCCCCGGCGCCATAGGATTTGCATTGCTCGCCGGCCGCCTCGTCCTTGGCCGGGTCCCAGGATTGCGCGATGCGTTGACCTGCCGGGGTCAGGAAAATTCCGGGATAGTCTCCCTTATCCGGCGTGATCATCCGATAGCGCCAGTCCTCGGTGATGATCGAGACCCAATACCCTGTCAGATCAATCGGGGCAGCCGCTTTGGGATTGGCGGGAGCAGCTGAGGACGCAAAACCGATCTGCGCGTTCGAAGCAGGCGTGACCAGAAAGGCGCAGGCGAACATCGCCAGGAGCCCGCGGCCCAGAAACCCATAAAGGGACCTCATTCTTCTCTCCGCCGTGAGGCAACGCCTCCCATCTCGATCGTGGCGATGAGACAGGATCGTCACATGATCACGCCTTCCCACTTCCATCCATCCGATGGCCGCACAATCTTGTGCAGGCGAATCCTGTGCTCGTCGGGATCGCGCCCTGGATTTCCCGTGACGATCACGTGATCGCCCGGCTTGAGCGTGTCGCGCGTTACGTGCTCCTGCGTGAGTTGTGCGCCTCCGCCCCACTCAACCGACCACGTCACCACGTTGCCCTTATCGTCTTTGGCCTCTACTTTTACGAACGAATGCGGGTTGCGATACAAGAACTGCGTAAGCGTTCCCTCCACGGTGATCTCTTGGTCGACGAAATAGGTCGCCGCGAAAGAATGATGGGCATACGCGCGCCCAGCCGCTAGGCACAATGCCGCCGTTATCAGGAAAAAGGCGATCCGCTTCATAGAATCCTCTCCCGGAATCCTTCGAAATATTATACCGACAAACATTCCCTCGCCGCCCTGCGCGAATCCTTAGGGCTTACTCGCGAGGCTTTTGTAGACAGCTTCAACGAACATGTCCGTGGTCCAGATGCCGCTGGTCGCCCCATAGCGCGGATCGTAGTCGCGCGTCGGCTTGGCTTCCTTCACCTGCTCGAGCGTCATGCCCTTTTTAATCATGTCTTGCACGCGATCGCGAATGATCGTGACCATTTCCTGGTAAAAGACGACGTCAGCGATATCACAGAGACGTCCATGACCGGGAATCACCATGGTCCCGCCTTCCTGCTCGTCGGCGGGAATGGCAATCTCGATGAT
>CAYOXF010000076.1:0-25331 GCA_964407845.1 uncultured Acidobacteriaceae bacterium
TTTCGCCTGCGTTGGCGCGGGCATCTCGCCGATTTCATCCAGCAGAAGCGTACCGCCGTGTGCCAGTTCGAAACAGCCGATGCGCCGCTCTGCGGCTCCCGTGAACGCGCCTCTCTCATGGCCGAAAATTTCGCTTTCCATCAAAGACTCAGGAATGGCCGAGCAGTTGATGGCGACAAACGGACGCTCGGCGCGCGGCGACAGCATATGGATGGACCGCGCGACCATCTCTTTGCCAGAACCCGTTTCGCCTGTGATCAGCACGGAGGCCGTCGACGGCGCAGCCATTTCAACATGCCGCATCACCTCCTGCATCGCCGCTGACGACCCCACCAGCTCCCCCAGTTTTCCAGCCTCTCGCAATTGCCGGGTCAGGACAGCGACCGCCTGCCGATCGCGCACCCGTCCGAGGGCTCGGTCAAGCAGCGCCCGCAAAATGGGGGGTTTTAGCGGCTTCTCGATGTACCAGAAGGCGCCTGCCTCGATCGCTTGCACGACGCGCTCATCGCTGCCGCGCCCCGTGATGATGATGACTGGAATTTCCCGTGTCTCGTCACCCAGTTGACGCAGCAGCTCCAGCCCATTGATTCCCGGCAGTTCCACGTCGGCCAGAATGACCTGTGGGTGAAAATCCGGGATTTTTGCCAGTGCGTCCTCGCCGCTCCCTACGCCCAGAATTTCGCAGTTCCATTTGCACAACAGGGCCTCATAGCCCTTGCGCGCATTTTCTTCGTCCTCGACGATGAGGATGCGTTGCAACGATAGGTTCTCGGCGGCCATCAATCATTTGAATCTACCAGCAGTCCTGCGGAATTCCAAGGCGAGGCGCACCGTCGGTCGCCCGGCCGCGGTGCAACCCGCGTAATGTTTGATCTGAAAGGGCAAATTCACACGCCAACTCTCGCCGGGCAGCGATACAGGCCCAGCGGCCGGCCTGCTTGCGCTGCCAGGCAGCTAAGTTCGACCGAAGAACAGGGAGCGCTCAAGAATCAGCTCCAGCTTCGTGTTTTTTTCGAGCGTGAGTTCCTGGCCGAGACTGGCTGCCGCCATGTAAGCGGTCACGGCGCCGATGGCTGCGCCGATCGCAGCATCTCGCTTATCACGCTTGAGGACGCCCGGCGCGGCTCCGACAAGGGCTGCGGCCGCGGCCGCCTGGAGGGCTTCTTGCCGTTTATCGGCGCTCATCTCAATCTCACCCTCGCGGTTGTAATCGACGCGTATCGAGTGCAGGCCCGGCGCGTCGTCCACCATAGCAACCAGCGGAATCCACCCGCCCGGAGTCCGTATGTCATCGAAGGCCAGCCACAAGCGAGCTCGCCCAGCCTTGTTCGCCGGTACGACTCTGTCGACATGGCCGCGAATCTCGGCGCCTTCCCGCAAAGTCGTCCCATCAGCACTGGCAATCGGCATGATCGTCCGTGCCGTGAAAGAATCTCCCGCCTTGAGGTCATTCGTTGCGAGTGTCTTCTCTATCCGGATGAGAAATCGAGTGCCGGAGGAGACCTCGTCTGGCGCAATCGAAGCGGTCGTTTGATTTCGCGCGAATACAGGCGACAGGGCAGCTACGGCGAGAAGCAGCAAAGCTGCCAAGGCCATAGAGATACGATTCATACACGTCACCTCTAATCGAATTGGCTTGGCGCCTTCTGCTGGAGAGAAAGCGGTACTGCGATCCTCAAACCATTCTACACGGGAATCGGTTCGTTGCAATTGGGGACTTTTTGTGCCCGAAATCGGCCTTTCAGATGGGTCTTTGAGTGCCGCACGTGGGCCGGAAGGATCTTCGATTCGCCCGGAGGACAAAACAACTGCATCAGTTGAGGAATGTCGCCAAAAAACAGATAATCGCAGGGCAAAATCGAGCATCTTTTTCGAAATCCAAATCCATTCCGGGAGCCCCGATGGCCAACGAAAAAGTGATGGATGTAGATCGCCTGACTGCGATCGATGTGCACACGCACGTCGAGCACGAAGGCGAAGGAACAGAAACGGACGAAGCGGCCAGGAAGTATTTCGGCGAAGGCGCGCCGCGCGGCCGCCAAGGAATGGCCGAATACTACCGCTCGCGGAACATCGCCTGTGTCATTTTCACCGTCGACGAGCGCCTATCCGGACGCCCCCAGGTTTCGAACGACTCCGTGTTGGAATTCGCGGCTCAAAACCGGGACATCATGATGCCTTTCGTCAGCGTGGACCCCACGCGCGGCCCGTTGGCCATCAGCGAAGCCAAAGGCCTGATCGCGACCGGCCAGGTTCGCGGTTTCAAGCTGCATCCCCCGATCCAGCAGTTCTTTCCCAATGACCCGATCGCCTATCCGCTGTATAGGGTCATCGAGGAGGCGGGCGTGCCCGTCGTGTTTCACACCGGCCACAGTGGCATCGGCACGGGGATGCCGGGGGGCGGCGGAATCCGGCTAAAGTACGGCAATCCGATGTATATCGACGATGTCGCCGTGGATTTCCCGGATTTGAAGATCATCATGGCGCATCCTTCATTTCCCTGGCAGGACGAGGCCATCTCGATCTGCCTGCACAAGCGGAATGTGTACATCGACCTCTCCGGCTGGTCGCCCAAGTATTTTGCGCCCAACCTCATCCAGTACGGAAACTCACTGCTGAAGAACAAACTGCTGTTCGGCTCAGATTATCCGCTCATCACGCCGGACCGCTGGTTGGCTGACTTCGTGAAAACCCCTTTCAAGGATGAAGTGCGACCCCTCATCCTGAAGGAGAATGCCATGCGCCTGTTCGGTCTTAAATCGAAGGCAGCACCGGCAAGCTGAGCAGCGAGCGCGGCCGATACCGGCCGTGCTGCGCCTTCTCCTAGGGAAGGGCAAAGGTGTAAATCGCGTTGTGTCCTTGCAGCAGCGGCGTATCGGACTGACGGGAAAGCACTGGCTCGGCCAGGTTGTCTCCGGTAATTACCGATACGTACTGCTTGCCATTGACCGCGTAGGTGATGGTGCTGACGGAGACGGGACCACCGAGAATCGATTCCCAGAGCTTTTTCCCCGTGGCGGCATCGAAGGCACGGAATCTGCGGTTGATATCTCCGTGGAAAATCAATCCTCCCGCCGTGGCCAGCAACGCGCCCGTGCCGGGCTGACGCTGCGTGTCAAACTTCATCATTTCGCCGGTCGAAAGATTGATCTTGGCGATGCCAGCGATGGCGTTGATATCAGAGCCCTCACGCAACACGCCATGTCGGAACCCGCTCAAGCCATTTGCTGTCATGTCCAGGCAATTGTCGACATAGCCCGTGTAGAGTGAATTCGTTTCTGGATCGTACGCCGTGGGCCAGTAACTCCGCCCATTCCAATAACAAATCACGTGGTGATCACCCGGCTTTTTCATCACCACATCCCAATTGATCGTGGCTTTTCCAGTCGCGCCGTCGATGTTTGAAAGGGCCAGGTTCGGCGCGTCGACCGGCACCGGCTCGGCCCAAAGAAACGTGCCGTCGTTGCGGTCGAGCACGAACATGATGCCGCTCTCACCGACCATCGCGGCTACGTCGTGTTTCGATCCGCGTGGAACCTGGGTGTTGTACCACTTCACGGACTTGGGATCAGGATCAAATGTGGTGGTCACAAGCGTGCGTTCGTGCGTGTGATCGGTGTCCCAGTCGTCAGCCGGTAGGTGCTGGTAGTACCACTTGAGTTTGCCCGTCTCGGGATCGAGCGCGACCGTGCAGTTGCTGTAGAGGTCAGCCGGAGCAGTGCGAGGGGTGCCGTCAGGATTTCCGCCGTGGCGCGCCAGGCGCTCATACGGCGACGGATTCGCGATACCCCAGTAGATCGTTTTTCGGATCGGGTCGTAGTTTCCCGGCAGCCCCCAGGTAGAGGCTGTGAAGGTTGTGTTGTCCGCTCCATTCCAGGAAGCGTAGCCAGGATCATCCGGGCCGGCGACATTAAAGAATCGCCAGATCATCTTTCCGGTTTCCGCATCATCGGCTTCGATGAAACAGCTCTCGCGGCCTTTACCGCACGTGCCTCCCGATATCACTTTGCCATCAACCACGATCGCTCCGGAGGTATTCTGCGTATCGGTCTTGTAAGTTTCCCACCGGACTTTACCGTTCTTGGCGTCCAGCGCGACCACGTAGCCGTCAGGCGCCGTGAAGTAGACGAGGTCGTCGTAAATGGCGATCGCCTTCGTGCGCTCCTGCCCTCCGAGCCGAGGATCTTTGTATGGTCGCTTGTACTCCCAGATGATGTCTCCGTTGGTCGCATCGACAGCTTGGACACCGCCGCCGGGCGTGATCAGGTACATCACACCGTCATGAACGATCGGAATCGTTTCGGTGATGCCAGCAGGTAGGCCTCGCACCCACGCTTCGCGAAGTTCGCCGACGTTTTTCTTGTTGATCTGCTTGAGCGGGCTATAGCGCCAGGCATCATAGGTGCGACTGAATTGCAGCCAATCATCGGGACTCGGATGGAGCAGCATTTCATTGGTCACTGGCTTGTAGTTTTTCACCTCACCGTGAGCGAGCGGGGCGGTAAATTGTCCGGGAGGTCCGGCTGGAGGCCGTGCCGACTGTCCCTGTGCGGGGGGTGGCGTCAGTCCCTCCTCCACCTGCGCATGCGCCACAGGCACGACCCCTTCTCCCAACAAAAACGCCAGCAAACACGAGAAAGCCAAACCCTGAGCCTTGATCATCCCATTCCCCCCGACAGATTTGAGATCGATCGCGCGCCTAATGTGACGCGCACCGTACGTGCGGCGTTTCTCTCGCGACCGCGCGTTTATATCGCATGCTCACGCTTCAGGCAACGACGGACTGCGTGGGTAGGTTCGGCACGCTCCCGGAGCGATTTCAGAGCGTGTCGCAGCTGGGATCGCCCTGGCAGGCTCCGCCACTGCCTCCCTCTCGATCCGCGACCTTCCGAACGCGGAAGGTCAAATCACACGGAGGACAATTTTACCGCGGGTGTGGCCCTGGGCGCTGAGTTCTTGGGCGGCGCGGGCTTCGGCGAGCGGAAAAACTTTCTCGATCGTGATCTTGAGTTTGCCGGTATCGACGAGTTTCGCGATCTCGCCTAATTGTTCCGCACTCGCCTGAACGAATGTGTGCACGGCCCGAACGCCGTGCGCGGTGGCCTTTTCTTGCGACGGCGGCATCAGAATCGAAACGTACACGCCGCCCTTCTTAATTACGGGATACGAGCGGTCGGCCGTTTCTCCGGTGATCGTGTCCAAAACAACGTCCACATTGTGGACCACGTCCTCAAATTTCGTCGTGTTGTAATCGATCGTTTCATCGGCGCCAAGTGAGCGCAGGTACTCGTGATTTTTCTTCGAGGCGGTGCCAATCACCCGAGCGCCTATTATCTTGGCCAACTGCACGGCGAAAGAGCCGACGCCGCCCGCCGCGCCGTGAATCAGCACGGTCTGTCCCGCCGTGAGTTTGGCGCCGTCGAAAAGGGCCTGCCACGCAGTCAATGCAGCGAGCGGGACTGCGGCCGCATGAACGTAATCAACCGATTGGGGCTTGCGCGCGACTTCCGATTCCTTGACGACAATGTATTCGGCGTAGGAGCCATCGCGCGCAATATCTGGCCGGCTGTAGACTTCGTCACCCACCTTAAGGCGCAATACTGCGGGCCCGACGGCTTCGACGACGCCCGAAAGATCCCAGCCCGGGATGAATGGCATTTTGTATTTGAGACGATCCTTGGCGAAACCAGCGCGCACTTTCCAATCAACCGGATTCACACCCGCGGCATGCACGCGGATGAGAACTTCGCCGGCTCCCGCTACGGGACGGGGCGCCTCTTCGTAACGAAGAACTTCCGGGCCGCCATACTCGTGAATTCGCACCGCTTTCATCGTTGCCATCGGCTTCTCCTCGATTCGCCGAACCGCGTTCGCTTCTTTCCAAGCCTTCGATGATATGCAGCCCGATCCGTTTTTTAAAACGATTCTTTTGCGGGCGGAACTGGCACGCAGCGACAGCTGAAAGACAGAATGTGTTGAAGGATAAGGCGCATCGTGCTAACTTCCGCGCCAATAGGGGGAGTTCCGCTGATCGGCGAACCTCCCATCGAACGCGGCTCAACGAGGGATAGAACCAGCCGGAGGTCAGAGGGCGGGTTCGGGAGGCAAATGCCATGTTCGAGGCACAGCAAAAGCAAAACTCGAGCAAACTTGGGATGTGGATCGGGGTCGCAGTGATCATCGTAGTGGTGGCTGCGCTCGCCTACTACGTCATGGGGCCCAAAGGGACCTCCAAGAGCAACTCCGCCGCCTCCGCGGCGTCCACATCCAGCGCGCCAGCAGCAAGTGCAGACCCAGTAAAGGATCTGCGAGTCGTTAGCGTCAAGATGGACAAGGACGTTACGGGCAATATTGCGGTTTGGTCCGTGGACCTGCGCAACATGTCGCACGCGTATGCGTACAAGGACATCGCCTACCAGACAACTTATCTCGGCGCGGACAACAGCGTCCTGGCTCAAAACACCGGCAAGATCAATCTCAGCCTGGATCCGGGCGAAGAGCAAACGGCGCAGTTCCGTGATCTGCTTTATCCTTCGGGCACGGCGCTTTTCAAGTTCAACGTGACCGGTGCGTCCGCGAGCCAGTAGAGCCGAGGGAGTGCTTCACGAGCGTATCGCCGCTAACGGCTGCTGGCTGTGGAAGTGGACGGTTTCAAAACGAGCACGAGGATGTGACCGTCGGAATGAAATTCGCCGCCCGTCGCTGTCTTCGCCTCGGTAAGGGGCTTTGACGGCGTAACGTGGTCGCGCGCGACGACCAGGCCTGTGCTGGTAAGAGTGTTGTTCACGAATTCGCGCTCGCCGTCGATTGCGGGATCGATTTTGTGGGTAATGCTATTGTTGCGCTGATCTCGCTCGAAGCCAATATCATGCGTGGCCGCGATGCACCACACGGTCTGCCCCCCTGCCGTGTAGGGTGATTTCCACACGCGCAGATGATTTCGCGACATCACCACGCGCACCGGTTCGGCGTGTGCAAAGCCATAATCCTGCGGGCGATCGAAGAGATACAGTTTGCTCATCGGCATGGTCAGGTAATCTTTTTTCTCAAGCGAATCGACCAGACCTGTCAGCGCAGTCTCTTCAACCGAGCTATCCACTCGGACCCAGCCGGCCGCCTTAAATACCGCCACCACCTGCTCCTCGGTGCCTAGGATCAGGATATTGACCATATCACCTGGACGCCCCTGCTGGTCAGAGACCCGGCGTGGAATCTCATCGAGCAGGGAAGGCGTGATAGCGCCGATGCGCGCGTCCGCCGGACCACCCACGACGGCGGCTGCGGCAGTGGCGAGTCCGACGTTGACGATTTCGATTTTGACGTGAAAACTTCCCTGCGCTGATCCGGCGTCCTTGAGGCTTTGGTTGATGCCCAGAAACAAACGATTCGCAACGGGGGCCTCAAAATCGAACGAACCGCCGATCAAAAACGGTTGTCCGCCGGCATCGACCGAACCCAGGCGGCCGATCAGAGCGCCGTGGCCTGCGTCCGGCACGGCGTATTCATGAATCAGATCGGCGAAGCTGCGGGTGAGGCCGTCGGGACCGAACGAGCGCGCCTTCGATTTAGAGGACTCGTTGGCGGGATAAGTGATGGTCCCGGTGGCGGTGAGATGAATTTTTTCTCCGGCCCGAAGGTCGACCTTCGTATCGACCCACTGTTTTGCGGCGTCGATATCGAACTCGTAAGACTTCGCGGTGGATTCGGGCGCGCTCTGCTGCGAGGGCGCTTGTGCCACGGCCGTGACCGTGTCGAGGATCAGAATCGCTAGCAACAGTTTTGTGCGGCTCATGGCGTCGATGATCATAATCCGCTCGCCCACCCGGCGCAACTCGCGAGTAGGCGAGGCGGAAAATTGGTAGTAGAATCCGCAAAACGCAACGCTCTCGGCAGCGTCGCTTCGCTGGACCCGGAGACCTAAGCAATGGACGTCGGCTGGCTAGCCCTGATCCTCGCCGTGGCAATCGTGTTCATGTTCCTCACGTTGGTACAACACTGGCAGCGCATTGTGCGGCGTCAAACCTGGTCGATCAAACGCCTCTCCGAACGTGTGGAGGATCTGGAATCGATTTCCGACCCCATGTTCGTCCAACGGCTGAACGAAGCCGCGCCGATGCCTCTCGAGCAAGTCTTCACATTTTCCCTGCGCTTGGACGATCGTTTTTGGAATGAGGCCTTGCACGCGACCGAAGACGAGAAGAGATTTGTGCGCGCGTACGGCAGCTTCGTCGGCTCCGTGAAGCTCGAGCGATGGCGTAGCCATACGGTAGCCAGCATCACCGAAGTGCTCCCGGAGGGCAAGGAAGCCCGCTGGCAGACACGCTCGCTCGACCTCTATTCCGATCCGACCCGGACGAACGAGGCATGGACGCTCTGGGAGTTGCCGCTCTCGCGGCCGGGATCATCCGCCCTGCGTCCTCCTTCGGTCGAACTGCGACTGCGCGCAAACTCAGTGGAACTCTGCGGTCATCTCCTCGGGAACCCGCTGGGTGCTTCGGAAAACGGTCGCCGGGATGCGGCGGTTCTGACGGACGTAGTGTTCCTTCGCGTACCGCTCGATGCGGCACAACTGGCCGCGTTCCGCAGTCAGGACCCGACCCATAACGGTACTGGCGACTCCACCTCGCACGAACTTTCTGCGGGAGCAAACTCTTGGCAGGTGTTCTACTCGGGAAGAGAGGACACTCTCGGCATCGAATGGCAGCTGCATCTGCAAGACCTCTCCAAAAGGTCCGAGTGGGAGCGCTGGAAAATTCTGGAGTCCGAATCTCCTGCGATCGATCTCGTGTCGCAACCGAGGTGAGCGTGTTCAGGTAAGTCGAGTCATCCTTTGGAATGCGGTCGCACCGGGAGCCCCAACCAAACGTTTGTGAGACCCATGAATTCGCGCACGACAGAGAATGTGTCGGCCGTGTTGTGCCACCAGTGATCGGCGTCAAACAGATCTTGAAACGCTGCTCGCACGACGGCCTCGGGATGGTTGCCGACCATTTTGCGCCAGAGAGCTTTCACACGGCGTGTGTGTTGTGGCGAGGTGACGATGATGGCAGTCGTCTTCCCTTCCCTTTGCATTTCGCGGGCAACTTCTGCCACCTCTTCCTCTGTGTCCACAATCGGTTCAGAAAACACGCGCACCGCCGCTTCCGGCACGCCGCTGTGCAGTAGGACCTCGCGGTTGAAATATTCCTCGCCTACATAGGGAATACCCAGCGAAGCCAGCTCACGGACGGGGGCCACGGGCCGGCTCACCCAAACCTCCCGCGCGTCACCGAGGGCGAAAATCCGTGCGGCCTCTTCGGCGCGCCACGGCATACTTCCGCTCAGTACGACGATGATATCGGCCGGGCGAAGCGGGTCCTCTCGCACCAGCCAGCGACCGGCTCCGCGAAACGCCCACACGGCCGCCGCGCACAGTACGATCAGGGCCGTCAGCACAGCGATTCGAAACGAGAATCGGCGGGCCATATCGATCCGAGCTATTCGATGGGCTTGTCGATCGACTTGCTTCTCATCAACAATCCGCGGAGGCCCAGCAAAACCAACCGCGGCTGACGCAGGCAAACTCGCCAAAGCAGCTTCCAGGCTTCATCGCGAGAATATTCGCCAAGAGATTGTTTGGCCGAGTCATTCAACAGATCCACGAGATGGCTATAGTCGGGCTGCTGGAAGTGGTGCAGAGAACGGCGCAGCAAAAGGTGAAAATCGAGCTCGCGGCGCAACAGGCGCAGCTCACGGCTCGCTCCGCCATTTAGTATCGCCTCGGCGACGCCGAGAGCTCCGCGAAAACCAGTGACGATTCCACCCACGGTCGATACCTTCACCTGCGCGGCCGCATCGCCAACCAGATAGACAGATCCATTCCCAAATTGCCGCCTGACCGGGACCCACCGTCGGTAGACGGGAATCCGTGCGCCCTGAAACTCTATGGGGTCGAGCTGGCGTTTTTCGAGGAATTCTTCAAGACGCCGCCGCGTCTGTGGGCCCGATTCACCGATCATCCCGAGCGCGCCGCGCTCGGGCGATTCCGGAATCAGCCAATAAAAGTAAGGGGTGTCCTGCGGAACGAACCAGACACGTACGGTGTCTGGCGCCATGTTGGCTGGCAGCGGGACGATGGCCTGCACCAGAGGAACTGTCTCAAGCGGCGCCCAGCCCGCAGTGCGCGCCACGCGGCTTGCGGCGCCGTCGCCGCCAACAACCGATTCAGCGTGAATTTCCTCGTGGCCGCCGTCGGCGCAGCGTTCCACCTCGACCGATAGACCGTTTCCGTTTGCGTGGAGGGCGTGGAAGCAGCGGCCGAGTTCAATCACCGCTCCCGCTTTCTGCGCTTGATCGGCGAGAATCTGAATGAGCCTGCGGCGTTCGACGACCAAATCGGGGCTTTTGAGCGCAATCGTCGCCGCGCGTCCATCGGTGAAAAGTTCGAAACGGCGAATCTCATTAAGGATGCTGCCTTCGGCGGCCCGTCCCAGAATGGCACGCATGCGGTGCGTAACGATCAGCGTGCGCTCGGTCGGCTCGAGCGCTTCGACGCGCTCGAATACTCGCACCGATCGGCCCCGCTGCGCGAGCAGTGAGGCCGTGAACAGGCCGGCCGCCGATCCCCCGACTACTGCGACGCTTTGATGACCTGTGTCGGAACTGGAAATGGAATTGGTCTCTTCCGGCCGTTGGTCGTTGCCTTGCACTTCTGTCCTGCCGCCAATCGGCCCGTGTGCGAATCTTGTAGCTGGGAAGCGAAACCTCAGGATTGCCGCAGCATCAGCTCCTGACTGCTTCGAGCCAGGAGTAAACCTTCCACTTTTCAAACGCCACGGCCAAAAGTATATCGTACGTGCGCTGTTCCGCCAACGCCGTCGCTCGAATCTGAGAAAGCCTCCATGCGTTGGTCGATAGAGCCGTGCGATGGTAGCTCTCCATGCTCTATGCTACGATCGCTGTCAGGATCGCCGAGGGGAATTGGATGGCCAAGTTCATCATCGCGCCGCACATGCGGCTTCATGAGTGGGTTGCCGAAGAGAAGGGCTATTTCGCGGCGGAAGGCCTTGACTACGAATTTCACGAAGCACTGTCTTCGGCCGAAGGACGCGGTCACCACCTCGGTGACAAAGTTGGCGCGTTCCAAACGTTCGAAAAAGGACGCGGCTCCGACATCGGCTGTGCCTGCCACTGGACCGTAAACGTTTCAGCCTCCGCGGGGCACGGCAAGCTTTACGCCGACGCCTATTCGGTTTCACCTGCCGGAATTTTCGTGCCACCCGAGTCGCCCGTTCGCGAACCTGCGCAGCTTGCCGGCGTGCCGATTTCCGTCGGGTACCAGTCCGGCAGTCACTACTCCACGATTCAGGCGCTCGAGCAGTACCTCTCGCCTGCCGACATAAAACTTTCGTTCGCCGACGGCATGCTCTTTAGCCGGATGGAGCTGCTGATCGATCAGAAGGTCCCTGCAGCGTCGCTGTTCAGCGGTCCCTATTACTTTCTTGAGCAGCTTGGTTTTCGCAAGATCATCGACACAACCTTCATGATGGCCACATTGATCCAGCGCAATCCGGACATGGAGGACGTGAGACGCTATTTTCGTGCGCTGCGAAAGGCCCAACGTGACATCGACTTGCGCCCCGAGCTCTATACCCACCATTACAAGAAGGAATTCCCCGTCCGATTCCATAGCACCATGGACACGCGCCGCTGGGGTCCCGGCGAACGCATCGTCTTCGAGCCTTACACGAAAGCGGTGTTCGAACAATCCTTCGAGTGGATTGCCCGGCACGGCATTTTCCCCGAAGGACAAATGGGCTCAGGCCGTTATGAGACTTCCTGCGTTTCGCTGGTTTCCAGTTAGCCCAAAGGCCTTTTCTTCGCACAGCGCGTTTTGAGTCCTCGAACTTCTGCTAGGATTCTGTCGTGGCCATCGAACGCGAACGGCTTGAAGCAGATGTGTTGATCATCGGCGCGGGGCCAGCGGGACTTTCCTGCGCACTGCACCTCGCGAACTTGATCGAGCAGCATGCCCCTCGAAATCAATCCCCGGCCTTATCAGCCGAGAACATCTACGTGCTTGAAAAGGGGCGCGAGATCGGCGCGCACCAGCTTTCCGGTGCGATCCTGGATCCCCGCGCGCTCGGCGAGCTGGTCCCAGATTTTGAGAAATCTGCGCCGCTCGATACCCCTGTCACCGGAGACGCGGTCTACTACCTTACCGAAAGCCGCGCGCTCAAACTCCCCATCACCCCGCCTCCGTTGCGCAATCACGGCAATTACGTCGTTTCTCTCAACAAGTTGGTCAAATGGCTGGGCAGTCTGGTTGAAAAAAAAGGCATCAATCTGTTCACGCAATTCGCTGGTAGGGAGCTGATCTACGAAAAAAACGGAATTGCCGGCGTCATTACAGAAGACAAAGGCGTCGACAAGAATGGCAGGCCCAAGGACAATTTCACGCCTGGTTACGAACTCCGCGCGAAAGTGACGGTTCTCGCGGAAGGGCCGCGTGGCTCTCTCGCAAAAGATCTCATCGCGCACCTCCAGTTCGAAGGGCTCAATCCGCAAGTCTACGGGATCGGCATCAAAGAGCTGTGGGACGTCGAGCCCGGCCGCATCGAAACGGGTTACGTTGCGCACACACTGGGCTGGCCTTTTAGCTCGGATCTTTACGGTGGCGGCTGGGTTTACGGCCTGCGCGACCGCCGCGTTTCCGTCGGGACGGTGGTTGGGCTGGAATACAAGAACTCGCTCTTTGATCCGCACGAGGCGTTTCAGAAATTCAAAACGCATCCGTTCGTCAAGAGAATTCTCGAAGGCGGCAAGCTCGTCCGCTACGGCGCGAAGACGGTGCCTTACGGCGGCTGGTATTCGATGCCGCGGAGCTATTTCGATGGCGGTCTGATCGTCGGAGATTCGGCGAGCCTGCTGAATTCGCAGCGCCTCAAAGGGATTCACACGGCGATCAAGAGCGGAATGCTGGCCGCCGAAACCATCTACGAAGCCCTTTCCGCCGGCGACACCTCGGCCGCCAAGCTATCTGTCTATCAGCAGAAAATCGAGCAGAGCTGGCTAAAGACGGAACTCTGGGCCGTGCGCAACTTCCATCAGGCATTTCATGGTGGACTCCTCAAGGGCCTCATGCATGCGGGCTTGCAATTCATCACGGGCGGGCGCGGGCTCATCGATCCGATGCGCACCCAGGCGGGCTACAAAGATTATGACAAGCTTCAGGGCCGCGAATCGCTCGATCCATCTCAGCGATTTAGAGGCGATGGCAAGCTGACGTTCGACCGGCTCACCGACGTCTATCATTCCGGCACACGTCACGATGAAGACCAGCCCTGCCACCTCGTCGTACTCGAGCCTAATATTTGTGGCGACCGCTGTGTACGCGAGTACGGCAATCCTTGCCAGTATTTTTGTCCAGCGGCGGTCTATGAGATGGTCCGGGAAAACGGCGTGTCGCGCTTGAAGATCAACGCCGCGAATTGCGTCCATTGCAAGACCTGCGACATCGCCGATCCCTACCAAATCATCCAGTGGGTCCCGCCGGAGGGCGGCGGCGGACCAAACTACGAAGGCATGTGACGATCCTGAATCCAGACGAAGCCTTAATTCACCTTCGCATCAAACACTCCCGTTTCGATCTTCCCCCTGCGCTTGACCTGAACAAAAATTCGATACAGACCGAGTTTCGGGAACCCGTATGGAAAGGACAGTGGGGCTGACAGCGCCACGCTCGAATTGCTTTCACCTCCCATGCCCGGCAACGACATGTCCATTCCCGCCATCGCGTCAGGGCCTTTGGCCTCCTCGGTGGGCTTCGCGCGCAAGGTCGAATCCGCGAGATTCAGTGCCGCCATCGGCACTGAACCGTCGGGATGCACATGCGCGAACACGCTAAAATCGGACGCAATGAATTCGGCGTGTAGGGCCATCCCCATATACGGCTCAAGATCCGTGACGGATTTCCCCATTGCATCTTCCACGCGGAACCGGAACCAAAGTAGCTGATTGGACGCGAGCGGGCCCGGATCTCGCTGCCAGACCATGCGCGTGTGGTCAGAAAGCGGTGTCTCGAGGTTCCCCGCACTTTCTGAGGTCAGCGGCCGAGAGCTGACTTCTGAATCATCGCCGGTTATGGCGTTTCCCTTCGTTTCAGGAATATCGACCTCTGCTACCATCGTGTCCGGAAAGCCGGACGCGCGTACGATATCTGCAAAAGCCTTGTATCGTCCCGGCTCGACTCCCGCAACGTTTAGAACGAAAGTCGCTGGCTCCGCCGCCTCCTGTTCGGGATGCAGGTGGTACATCCGGTCCATTTGCGGCTCGCGCACGAGGAAAAGATGCATCAAGTGACCGTGATCGGGAATGATCTCCGTCATCACGGTGTCAGGACGTCGGATGTGCCACCGAGATTCGGCGATTTCGAGAGTCATCGTCTGACCCGCGAGAGTCACCACTAGATTGGGAGGATGGTAGATTTTTCTTGTCTCGTTTGCCGCTGCCACGCGATTCCACCACCAGTTCCCTATGGCCAGCGCTGCCATGATGAGCGCAAACGCGACTGCCATCACGTGCCATGCGCCCCGTTTCTGTGCGGGACCCGGCTCCTCGCCCGGCGGCAGTGTCGCTTCACGCCGGGCGGCACCAAAGATAGACACAAGCGCGGCCACGAGCAGCACCATTAGGATCAACAGAAAAGCTCCTAGGCCTTTTTGCATCGGAAGGGTGCTCCGGGCGAAGGCCGGCACGGGCAGTGCCAGCGCGCCTGGGCCGAGGCTTCCGTTTGCTTGAATCTGTACCTGCCATGAGCCGGCGTCCATCAACCAAAGTTTTCCCGTAAAGGATTGAGGATCGCCGGTGACGGGTTGAAGGGCATCGGGCGGAGGTGGGTATTTCGAGCCCGCACCAACCAGGTAGAGCGGGGTTGCTTGGAGTAGGCGAATCCCGGAGGTATCACTGTGAATTTGAATGTCCGCAACGCCGGGAATCATGGGTGGAGTGCGAACCCTCACAACGAGATGATACGGGCCTGCCCAGCCTTGAAAGTAGACGTCAGGGCTTCCGACATGAGCCCAGCACAGCGAGGCCAGTGCCAGGATCTGCGTCATCACGATCGCGAAGCGATGTCTCACGTTTACCTAGCGCTGCAGGCGTTTCATCGCATCGCCAATAGCGATTCCGCCTCGCGATGAAACAATGGCGGAGCCCCAGGCGATGCCCATTCCGGTGAGGAATGCCGTTGGCGTCGGATCCAATCGCCGGAATTCGTGGAAAAGACGGTAGACAGAAGGCGGGACAAAGTACGGAATATTGCCCTGGCCAAAGAACCAGTTCCGCCCGTGCGGCGAAATCAAAACGTTCGCGAAAGGCCAATGTACAGCGAAGAGTGCGGTCAGATAAACGGTCCCTAGAATCACGGCCTGGACCCAACGATTGTACCCGGCAATTTTCGCCGCTGTGAGATCAAGTAAAAACGCCGGCGGCAGCAAGAGCATGGGGAACCCGAGGGGCAGCATGTGCGTCACATTCGTGTAGACGGGACCGAGCTTTGGCGACGCCGGAAATAGAGGAAACACCCAGGTCGTCACCAGCATGAATGCCATGTAGACCGACGCGATAGTTGTCGATCCCCAGCGATAGCCCGACACCCGACCGTACGTAATTAGGATCAAGGGCACGCCGATGGTAAGCGTGCGATAGAAGGTCGTGCTGTGCATCAACGCCGCGTCGGAATATTCGTAGATCAACATCATGTGCAGCACAAGTTGCAGGCCCGCCAGATACAGTAAAATGCGAACCAGCCTGACCCTCTCTGCGCCCTCGGCCCGATTCATTCGCGATATGACCAGAAGAGTCGACCCCAGAACAACGCCGTTAATGCCCAGGCCCAGAACAAAATGAGGCGGGCTCAGAATCTGGACGTCCAGCCCAAAAGAGGCGTGCCACCAATTGTCGAACGGGGCGGACGTCAGCATCATGGCTCCGCCCCAGGCGGTGAAAAATGCTCCGAGCGGCCCACGAAATCCCCACACTCCGACCGACAGCTCGCGCGATCGAGCACCTTCGCCAAACGTGGCCGAAAAAATCAGGTAGGTACACGTGATCGCCGCGAGAATGCCGCCCAAGTGAATCGCAAGATGCGCGGGTGTCCAGAACGTGTCGCGCCCGATCGTCATATGCCAGGAAATGTCCCAATAGAGACCGAAGGTGATGGAACTCACTGCGAGTACGCCGGACCAGACGTGCCAGGGAGTCGCGGTCGTACGCGACACGGCTTTTGCAACCGGTTTGGGTGAAACCTGAAGTGGAAGGGTCCCGGCCATGGCGATTGCTCAGTAGGGATCTCGAACTGGGCGATGCCCTCCGCTCATCTCACGCGCCGCCTCGGAGCGCGCGCTTTAGGGCGGCCCAAAATCCACCCTTCTTTTTCTTCTGAGGCGCAGAGGGCTCAGTCTGGGCAGAGCGAGCGGAGCTCGTGGTGACGGGCGCCTCTCCGAGCGCGTGCTCCATGGCCCCGACAAATGCGGGCGGCTCGACGCGCCCCGAAAATTCCCATTCTGACGACAGGTGCGCCTCGCGGATTAGCAAAAGCGTCTCAGCGGATGGTCCAGGGGGAGGGAGCGGTGAATCGGCCGCAAAAACGAGAGCCGGCACCAGAGCGTCGCTCGTCACGTAGGAGGGAGGCACGGCGGGCGTCTCGATCTTTTCCGATGCCACGAGAGGGTGTCCTTGATTTGCGTTCTCTAGAACACTGAAGGCGAGGCGCGGTTCGGATTCTGGTTGGGACGTAGCGTTGTCGGCCGAGGTGGCCTCGGGCACTCTCGTTGGGACAGTTGCTGCGAAATCAGTCGTGACGGGGCTCGTGCTCGGTGCATCCTCCAAGCACTGGCATGTTCCGGGGGCGCCCGCGGTGGGCAACCATTGCCCCGGACTCAGGAAAAAATCTCCTGCCTGCGGAACGATGATTTTATCACCAGTAAACTGATGTTCCAGTTGGAGGGCGCCGCTCGTGGTCAGCACACAGAGCGAGTCATCAAGGCTCAGGCCTACGGTGATGTCGCGCGACTGACCGCCGATGTCAATCGGCGTTCCGACGATCGTAGGTGTGAAAATGCGGAGCGTTGTCGTGGCGGGCAGCTCGGCCCGCACTCGGCCGAAATTGAGTGCAATGGTGACCGCCTGGCCCGAAAGTAGGAGGGTGAACTTAGCCGGACCACAGATTTCGACCTTGCCGCCGCTGAAAAGCGTCATCCGCGCCTTGCCAGAGTGCACGGTCACAACGTTCCCGCTCGCGAGGGTGCTCGGAGCAGACGTGGTTGTGCCGCCAACCCCGGCTTCGACAGAGACATCCCTGCCTTCGATGCGGCCTACGGCGCCCGGCGCATTGTCGGCGTAGACCGCGACCGGGCACAAAAGCAATGCCGCTATGGAGAACCGGGCCAGCAATGGAGGGATGGGTCGGAGCAGGGTGGTACACCTGCGTGCGAATTGGAATCGGGCTCGCATCGAACCGCCTATACTATACAGCAGTGGAGAACGTGTCGAAATCGAGCCCGGCGCTGGCAGAGGCGAGTTCGGAGCCAGCGATTCTGGCGCCAGAACTTTCTGTTTGGCGACGTCTGCAAATTCCGGTGATCGCGTGGGCCGTGTCTGCCGTCATCCGGATCATTGGCCCTACTCTGCGAACCGAGGTGATTGGAGTCCACAACGCCATTCAGATTCCGCGTGGGGGCGAGCCAGCCATCGGCGCGTTCTGGCACCGCTGCATTTTCCCGGCCGCGTGGATTTGGCGCCACCGCGGCATCGTCGTCCTCAATACGGTCAACTTCGACGGACAGTGGACCCGGCGTGTGATCGAGCGTCTCGGTTTCGGCACGGCACAGGGAAGCTCGACGCGCGGTGCGATCGAAGGCCTGACAGCGATGGCGGCCCATCTCGAAGCGGGCCGTCACGTCGGGTTCACCATCGATGGCCCGCGCGGCCCGCGCTATGTCGCCAAACCAGGACCCGTGATTCTGGCGCGGCGAACGGGCCGACCGATTTCCGTGTTTCACATCGCGGTTGAGCGCGGTCACACGTTCAAAAAAGCATGGGATCTTTTCTGTCTGCCCTATCCCTTTTCAAGGACTGTGATGTTCGTCGCTCCCCCGATTCGCGTACCCACGGATGCCGACAGCGACACGATGAAGCAGAAACAGGCAGAAATGCAGGCTGCGCTCGAGCGCGTCCGGGATATCTCGGAATCGTGGTTCCAGCTGACGGAAAGCGAGCGCGACCGGGTGCGCGACGAATGGCGCGAGCCGGGGCTGGCCGCGAAGTTGCACACGAAAGCCGAAGAACGCCGAACCGACCTCTAGCCCTGGCCCAGCTTCACGCGCACGTCCATCTTTTTCCCGTCGCGGAGGATTGTCAGAGTGACGTTGTCGCCGGGTTCATCGCGGTTGAGCAACAGATTCAGATCGGTCTCGCTCGTGACTGCTTTCCCGTCAATGGCGATCAGCACATCGCCACCAATCATGAGTTGTTGCAGTCCCGCGAGCACCGTTCGGGTGCCGCCCCGGATTCCCGCCTGTGCCGCAGGTCCCCCGGGCGTAACCCGCTCGATCAGAATCCCATGCTCAATGGGGAGGTTGAGCGCATGCGCCAGTTGCGGCCAAATCCCTCGGCCTTCCACGCCCAGCGTTGCCCGGCGCACCCGACCCTGGGTAATCAAGTCGTTGGCAATGCGGCGTGCCGTGTTGATCGGAATCGCGAAACCGATTCCGACCGTGGCGCCAGTGTCGGAGTGAATGGCGGTGTTGATGCCGATCACTTCGCCGTGCGTATTGAGCAGCGGCCCCCCCGAGTTACCGGGATTGATTGCGGCGTCGGTCTGAATCGCGTCGTCGATGAAGGTGTTCTCTCCGGTCTGTACGGTGCGGCCGAGCGAACTGACAACGCCCGTTGTCAGAGTGCTTTGAAAACCGAAGGGATTGCCGATCGCAAGCACGCGCTGTCCCACGAGCAGATTACGCGAATCACCGAGCGGCAGCGGCGTGAGCTTGTGGCCACCGGGATCGATCTGTATTAAGGCGATATCGTTACGCTCATCGGCTCCGAGTTTTTTGGCATTGAAGCGCGACTGATCCCCGAGCGTCACTTCAATCGTCTCGGCAGCTTCGACCACGTGATCATTCGTCAGGATATGCCCTGCGGTGTCGATCACGAAGCCGGAGCCCGCACCTTCGACTGGGACCACGCCGTAGAAGAAGTCATACTGCATCGCACGGGTCACGATATTTGCTATGGCCGGCGAGGCCTGTTTGTATATGCGAACGTTTTCGGCCTCGGTAGGATCGAGGCTGACGTCGCCGTTGGGAGGCGGGGGCAGGGCGCTCACAATTGTCGCCGAGCGCTGTCCGTATCTTGACCCGGCCCAATACGCGATCAGCCCTACGATCAAGCCCACCAGCAACGGCCGGACCGCGCGCGACCAGCGTTGTCCTCGAGTCATTGGCCGACGTCCCCGTCTACCGACAGATTCTACAGCGAACGAACGGGTTGCAAGAGCCAATTTGCCTCAAACAGGCTCGACCCCATCGGCCTACATACGAGGGAATCAGTTCTTGGGCTTGGCTAAAACGTGCTTCCATCGGGCGATTAACTGCTCGACATGTCTCTCAGTATCTTCGATCGAACCGGAGCAGTCGATCACGTCATCGGCCAATCGGCGCTTCTCATCGATCGGCATCTGTGATTGAATTCGCCGCTGCGCCTCCTCGCGCGAAAATCCCCGTGCCTCGAGCCGTTCTATTTGCTGTTCCGGACGGCACCAGCACACGACGACGCGATCAAAATTTCTGTTCGCACGGGCTTCCAGAATTAGCGCCGCATCTTCAAAGGCGAAGTCAGGGCCACCTGGCCGGTCGAGCGCTTCAAACCACTGCGCGGCAATTTGCTGGATGCGCGGGTGCATGATTTGATTCAGGCGTTCACGCTTGCTGGCATCGGCAAAGACAATTGCTCCTAACTTTCGACGGTCAACCCTTCTCCCGCTCGTGAGAATTCCCTCGCCGAATTCGCGCACCACCTCCTGGTAGGCATCCTGTCCGGGTTCCAGAAGTTCGTGGGCGAGGACATCTGCGTCGAGTATGGGGTAGTCGCGGTCGCGCAGCAGAGCGGCCACCGTGGATTTTCCCGAGGCAATCCCACCGGTAAGGCCAATACGCAGCATCAGGTCCGCGAAAATGCAGCCGCGGGGACCTGGCTGCCGCGCCTGAGCCGCGCCGCTTTCACGGTGTTGCTCATCAGCATGGCGATGGTCAGTGGGCCGACATCTCCGGGCACAGGAGTGTACGCGCCCGCGACCTCCACGACTTCGGGGTGAACATCGCCGACCAGGATGGAACCTTTTCCCCGGAACGATTCGAGTTTCGTCGGAAACTTGGCAAAAATGCGCTCGGCGTCTGCAGGATCCCTCACCACAATCTGACCGACGTCAATGACGGTCGCCCCAGGGCGGACATACTCCGGTGTCACCATCGCCGCTTTTCCGATCGCCGCAACAAGGATGTCCGCGCGGCGTGCAATCCCGGGCAGATCTCTGCTCTTCGAGTGGCAGATTGTGACGGTCGCGTTGGCATGCAGCAGAAGCAGCGCCATCGGCTTGCCAACGATATCACTGCGTCCGATGACGACGGCGTTCGCGCCCTCCACCTGAATATCACTGCGTTTGAGAATCTCCATCACCCCTGCAGGTGTGCAGGCCACGAGCGCGGGACGTCCCGCCACCAGATGGCCCACGTTCACTGGATGAAAGCCGTCCACGTCTTTCGCGGGAGCGACCGCATCGAGGATCTTCTTGGAATCGATTTGCTTGGGCAGAGGCATCTGCACGAGAATGCCATCCACATCGTTACGATGGTTCAGTTCGTCCACTAGCCTAAGCAGCTCTCCCGTTGTCGTCGACGCGGGCGGCGTGATGTGGAAGCTCGCAAGCCCAAGCTTGTCGCATGCCGAGATCTTGCTGTTCACATACAGCTTCGACGCCGGATCCTCGCCGACGCGCACAGCCGCAAGTCCAGGACGAACTCCTTGCTCGGCGAGCGCTCGGATTTCCGCCTCCAGCTCTCGGTAGATCTCATCGCGGATGGCGTTGCCGTTGAGGATGCGGGCTGACAAGGGTTGCTCCTGTTGTGTTTTCTCGACGGTTCGAAAAGCGCAATCATAGCACAGCCAACTCCTGCCAAGACGGGGTCAGCCACGAGCGCCGTTGTACAATAAAGGTCTGCTCTTGAGTCAAGGCAAAGGACCGGACATGGTCTTCGGCGAAATTTCGGAACGAAAGCAGCTCGAACGCGCGATGCGTGACGCCGGGCGTCTCCCTCCCGGTCAGTCCGCGACGCTGAAATGGCCGGTGCTGCATGTCGGTGACGTGCCGCCTTTTGACCCGCGGACCTGGGATTTTAAGATCACGGGATGGGTGGAGAAGCCTCTTCGTTTGGGTTGGGAGGAGTTCACGCGGCTACCGATGCGGGAGGTCACGGCCGACATGCACTGCGTCACGCGGTGGAGTCGGTTCGATGTGCGTTGGAAGGGCGTGCCCTTCAGCGAAGTAGCCCGCCTCGTCGTCGTCAAGCCCGAGGCCAAATATGTGATGGTTCACGCCGAGTACGACTTCCGATCGAACCTGCCGCTCGATGACTTGATGCGGCCCACAACCCTGTTCGCGCTCGAGCACGATGGCAAGCCGCTGCCTGCCGATCACGGCTATCCCGTGCGCCTCGTCGTGCCACATCTCTATGCATGGAAAAGCGTGAAGTGGGTCCGCGGGATTGAATTCATGACTGACGACGCGCCCGGTTTCTGGGAGGAAAACGGCTATAACATGTACGGCGATCCCTTCCGGGAGCAAAGGTTTAACGATCGCTGAATGCCTAGTGGGAGTCCCCGGAGCCGCCTATCTTGCGCTTGCGGTTCAGCTTGACCGCAGCCGACCGCAAGGTTTCTGGCACGTTCTTGTTGGTCGTGAGTTTCATCAAATCTGTCGCCGTGAGCCGCACCATCAGATGCAAAGAGACGTCGAGCGGCGTCTTGGGATTGTTGACCAGATTCTTGACCACCGCATAATTCTTCATGAAGATTCGCGTGAGCGAAATCGTCCGGAGGATTTCCGCAGTCAGATTGGTCATGGAGGCAAACGCTTCGACCTCCGTGTCGGTCAGGCGCGGAGATTGCAGGACACATCGTTGCACAAGCTTGTTCGGATCACGGATCAATAGCATGCGTTCGGTGCGGCCACCCTTGAGCGCGAGGGTGAGGCGCTGGACGACGTTCATGTGCGCAACACGCTGCATCAGCGTCTCGCGCTTCACCGGATCCGGTTCGGCGTCGGCCGCCGCGTCCTGCATCTCGTTTTGAGCGACCGCGCCCTTCTGCAATTCGCCGAGCAACTCCCGCTGTTCACTCGAACCGGAAGACAACCCGGCCACCGCAATGACCAGCTGAGGGTCTGAAACGAAGCGCTCCAGATTGTCGAGCAGCGCTTGGATGCCCGGCACAGTCAAATGTTGCGCCACGCGCGCAACACAGGCCGTAGGACACGCTGCGTTTTTCGCTAGAGCGTCGGCAATGCCGGGCCGGCTTCCCAAATTGTCCGCGCAGTAAGCAAACAGCCGACTGTCGGCGTCGGGACGATTACAGGCGGCCAGGAAGTTCTCCACCGGTTGCGTGAGCAGCGCGTTCTGCGCGCGTTCGGAGATTGTGGGGTCGCTGTCAGAAGCGAGCACGGCGAGCAACTCGACACGATCCTCGGGACCCAGCGGTACACTGCCACCGCAAATGGCCAGCTTCTGCTCGGGGCGCGCGTGGCCGGAACGTATCTGCGCACACAGTTCCGCGCTAATGAGACGCCTCCGCGGGCTTCGGCAGATCGTTCCTTGTCAATCTCATTTCTCCCGGTTCACCTGGTACAGGAGCCCATCCGATCACTTGACCGTTGAGCGTGAACTCAAAGGCTGCCGAATCGCTCGAGACGATTTTCAGCGTCTCATGGGCCTCAAACCGCTTCACATCGCTTGCCTGGAGGATTCCGGCAAAGACGGTCTGGCCATCGGAAGCGACCGTTAGCTCCGCGGCTTGGCTCGCCCGAATCGTGAGGGTCATGGGCGTCAGAACCGGAGCCGCCGCAGAAGTCGGCGTGGTCGCACCTCCACTGGCGGCAGCGCTTCCCGCAAATCGCCCACGGAGGCGCCCAGCGATGGCCCCGCGAAAATGTCCCAGCCCCCAGAACCCGCCAGCGATGACTGCCACGGCAAGGAAAGCAATCACAACGACCGACCCCCAAGCTCGCGGAATCCTTTCAGAATGTCCGCCGCCGCGCGGGTCGTCTACACTGTTTCGCTCATAGGTGTACTCAGCGACTAGGCCATCCTCATCCATGCCAAGAAATCGCGCGATTGATCGGATGAACCCGCGATCAAAAGCACCACCGGGCAGCCGATCCCATTGCTCATTTTCAAGGGCCTCCAAAAAGCGGGTATTGATGCGGGTGGCAGCTGCGATTTCTTCAAGCGAAACGCCGCGCAATTCGCGTTCGCGCCTGAGGTGTTCGCCGAAAGGTGTCGAAGACATCCGCCGGGGACCAACAAAAATATAGGCGCGGGCAGAAGGTGTGTCAATCCTGGCCATTCTCGGCCATTCTCGGGCCTTGTGGGCTGCGAGCCGACAAAAAAGGGACCAGTTGGGTGGGTGAGCCCAACTGGTCCGGGGTGGTGCCAGCTTCACCGCTGGCCGGGTTGCGCGGCCTCGCGCCGTATCAGAACAGCAACTTCAAACCGAACTGCCACACCCTAGGCGTCGTCGATGTCGACGTGATCTTGCCAAAGGTGGTTGGGGTGCTTATGTCGTTTCCGAAGGGAGGATCAAACTGTGGGTGGTTCCATATGTTGTAGGCTTCCGCCCGGAACTGCAGCGTTCCGCCCTCCCAGAGCTTGGTGTTCTTAAGAAGCGCCATATCCCAGTTAAACTGCCCAGGGCCGAAGACGGCACCAACCACGGAGTTACCGTAGCCGGTTCCCGCCCCTGGGAACGTTGAGTTAACCGCCCCGCAAGGTGCTGTAGGAGAACCGGCGGGATTGGGAACTCCCCCGATGCAGTAAGGCGAATCCGCCGGAAGAGGCGTCGTACACGTGCTGGCCGGGAGGCCACTGAACCCGCTGACCGTGCACATCGAAATGAACGCCGCCGGGTTCAACCAGTTCGTTAGGGCGCGCTGGGTCGTGCTCCCGGAGCTCGTGAGCGGAATGGCTGAGTTGCAGTTTCCATTCTGCCGGCAGTGGGTGGGATCGGCCAGTGCGGCTCGGGCCGCCCCCGCGCCGTAAATCGTCGCACCCTGGCTGTCGTTGATCGTGAAGGGCAGTCCGTTCTGGATCGTGGTTACTCCGGAGAGGCTCCAGCCTCCGAGTAACTTATCCTTCATGCCCCCCTGCGACTTCCAGGGGAACTCATAGACGTAGGAGATGATCGCGCGCTGGGACCGGTTGAAGGCTGCCAGCCCATACTGCTGGCCGAGGTCCAGAGGATCGTTGCTGTTGGTGGCCCCGTAAAGGACTGCGCCGGGGGGCTGGATGCCGCTACCGGCCACCGCGGTATCAACGTTCGTTATGCCCTTGCTCCAGGTATAGGACACTTGGAGCAAGAGACCGTGCGAAAACTGGTGCCGGAGCTGAGCCTGCAAGCTGTCGTACAGGGCGTCGCCATTCGTGTTAGTGGTGGCAAAACCCCCTGGACCAAAGCCCAGGATACCCACGCGGTTGTTGATATTCGAGCTAATTAATTCAGGGAAGCCCGCGAAGGCGCACGGGAAGCACGTCCCATAGCTTGCTGTTACCGGAAAGGGGTTGGCAGGGTCGTTATACGGTAACGACGATGCAATCATCTCCGTGTTCACGCGTCCGGACGCGGCCGTCGGATTGTTCGGAGCATTGGCCGGAAGATGGGCGACGTTGATGTCTTGTGACCAGTTGTAGAGATGGATGCTGTGGGTGCCCACGTAGCCGACGTCTGCCACCCATCCGCGTGCGAACTCATACTGAAGATCGAGCGTGTATTCTTGGATCAGAGGGAGGCGGTTCGCCATCTCCGGCGAATCGGATGTGTATCCGAGGGCCGATGTCAGTGTCCGCGGTGTCCAGATCAAAGGTGTCGGCTGCCGCGCGCCGCCAATCCAGGGATTGTGGAGTGTAGCAGGTAGGTTGGCTGGGAAGCTTCCGTAGGCTGCGCCGGAGTACGGCGGGAGGTTCAATTGATTGTCGATGAGCAAGTTGCCATAGATTCGATCGTAGAACCAGCCGTAGCCGGCCCGG
>CAYOXF010000077.1:0-14678 GCA_964407845.1 uncultured Acidobacteriaceae bacterium
CGGCGGCATCTTTCAGCTTCTCGACGAACTCTTCGATATCGCCGGCCATGTGATTAAACGTCTCAGCGAGTTCGCTGATTTCGGCGGCGCCACTGACGGGCACGCGTTCGTGGAACTCGGCCCGGCTGATCGCACGCGTGGATTCGACAAGTCCGCGGATCGGGCGCGTGATGCGTACGGCGAAGAGATATCCGAGCAGCAAGGCAACGAACGTGACGCCCACGACGAATTGCAAGGCCTCTGAAGTCAGCTCGGTGACGCCGGCGTCGACGCGGGCGTCATCCAGACTCCGCTGCGCGATGACTGCCCAGCGAAGCTCCGGAATCGTACTGTACGTGCCGATCATTTCGATTTTGTGGCGCTTATCGGGGCTGCTCGCGACGAAGTTGGTGGTCTGCGTGGCGCGCAATTCCTGCGGCAATTCACCGAACTGTTTTGCGAGCGGCGACAGGGAAGTCACGTTCTGACCGGGAACCATCGCGCGCCCGTCTGGGTAGGCCACGATCTTACCGTGGCCGTCGACGATGTACACGATGCGGTCACGCACGCTCATATCGCGCAATCGTGCTTGCAGGCGCTCGAGCGAAGCGACCGCGGCGAGCATGCCCGAGAACTGGCCGTCAGCAAACAAGGGCACGGACATCACCAGTGCCGGCCGATTGTTCTGCCCCTCCGCAAAGGGCTCGCTAATCGAGTCAAATCCCTGGTAGCTAGCCTGAAAGGCTCGCTTCAGGGCGGCGTCGACGAAAGGATCGCGGTCGGCGCTGACGCTTCCCGCCGTAGGACCTTTGGCCTCGCGGCTCACAGCCGTGACAAAGAGAATGTCCGGGTCATTTTCGACGAAGTCCTGGAGTAGTCGGGAAAGCTGCGGCGCGCGAGTGGGATCATCCACGTTTTGGATCCAGCCCGTGATAGCCATGACCTGACGCTGGCTGAGAAGCTGTTGGCGCAGGCCCTGCTCGAATTGGAGCGTCTCGTTTGCGAGCGAGCGTGTGATCTCGCTTTGCTGAACACGCTCGGTATCCTGCAGCTTTTCCTCACTCAGGCGGAGCGCCTGGCGGTGGTAGAGCCACAGGGGAGTGACGCTGACCAGCAACAACGCTCCCAGCACGATCCAAAGGATGCGGAGGCGTCGGGTCGGGATTTTGCTTAGGGAATTGCTGAACATTCTCTGCCCGCAGGGAAAATGCTATCGGACGCAATCGAGCCGCACAAGGGGACTATGGTACTAGGGGTGGCGGATAAGTCACATGGCTTGTGTCAGTTAGGAGCATCCATGACCAAGTAGCGGGCTACTCGCGAGAGCCGAGTCGGCTCTCTTCACCGGCGATCAGGCGGCGCATATTCGCCCGGTGTTTCCAGAGCACGAGCACCGAGACAAGGATGGTTCCCCAAAGTACGTGGTCTGGAGGGGCGTGGTGTGGGGCGTAGAAAAAATAGACCAGAACCGGCAGCGTTGCCATCGCCACAATCGAGCCGAGCGACGAATAGCGCCAGAAGATCACGACCAGGATCCAAAACGCCACGTCTCCGAGGACGGCGTACGGGACGATGGGCAGGAAAACACCAAAGGTGGTTGCAACTCCCTTGCCGCCTTTAAATCCGAGCCACACGGGGAAGATGTGTCCGATCACGGCGGCAACAGCGGCGGCCATCATCCAGCGCCCATTGCCGTGGGTCCAACGTTCCGCGAGCCAAACGGCGAGGTAGCCTTTGCCGGCATCGAACAGCAGAGTCAACGCACCGACGGCCCAGCCGGCGTGGCGCGTCACGTTCGCCGCTCCGATATTGCCGCTGCCGATGGAGCGAATGTCCTTGCCGCTCGTCACTTTTACAAGCACCAGCCCGAAGGGTATCGAGCCGAGCAAGTAGGCAGCGACAGCAATCCACCAAGGGCCACTCAAGGGGATTCCTTTGCGAACGTAAAGCTATTGAGCTTGTTGTACTCTGCACCGGACCGTTTCAAAACGCTTTCAAAGAGGTGAAATTGCCCTTGGCGCGTTCGGCCGAAATCAAGGGATCGGACTTCATGAGACTTTTCAACGAGTTTGCCGAGACCTTTTGGCGAATCGAATCGGCCGAGCGTCAAATGCGCGACAAACTCGCGCTTTTCGGCGGGGATTCCCAGCGGGAGGAGGGCGCGCTCGATTTCGGCAGTGAGTTCTCGAAGATTCGGTGACGCCTCGATTCCGCACCAAAAGACTCGCGGACGGCGCTCGCTCGGGAAAAATCCGACACCTCGAAACCGCAGATCGACAAGAGCGGGCAACTGAATGCCGGCGAGCGCTGAAACAATCCGCTCGCATTGCTCTTGTTCGACGTTGCCAATGAATTTCAGCGTCACGTGCATTCCTTCCACCCGTGTCCAGCGCGCGTCCTTGGCAAGCGGCTTGAGGTGGGCAATCAGTTCTCGAATCGCGTTGCGGATCACGTCGGGAAAATCCAGCGCCACAAAAAGCCTCACGCCCAGCCGCCTTTTCGACGGTCCTGAAGAACGCGGCAAGGCATATCGTTGGTTCGCATCGGTGGGCTCCTCTGACTGCCTATTCTTGTCGTGGCGTGGGAGGAAACAAGCAAAGCCGCCTCACCTGATCGAGCGCATTCTGCGCAGCAAAAAAACGAATGCGTTCACGGTCACCCGGAAAGCGGAAGGATTTTTCGTGCGGCCCGTGCTGGTCAGCGATGCCGATGTGCACGAGCCCGACCGGCTTTTCCGGCGTTCCTCCTGTTGGCCCGGCAATGCCCGTGATTCCCACTCCGATCGTTGCGCCCGTCTGTTTGCGAATGCCGTCGGCCAGCGCCAGCGCCACTTCTGAGCTGACCGCACCCTTCGCCTCGATAAGTTCTGCGGGCACGCCGACGAGTTGGGTCTTGAGCTGGTTGCTGTAGCAGACAACGCCACCCAGAAAGTAGGTGGAGCTGCCGGAAATACTGGTAAGCCGTTCGGCAACGAGTCCTCCCGTGCAGCTTTCGGCGACAGCGATTGTGGCCCGATTCTCTGTCAGCGTGCGCGCCACGACGGCCTCGATCGTCTCTCCGCATGTTGAAATGAGATTCTCGCCAAGGGCCAGCGCCATCCGTTGCACCAGCTCACCAAGGCGTGATTCGGCGTAGGCGGGGTCATCGGACCAGATCCTCGGATGAAGCTGGATGCCGTTCGCCGTCGCGAGGATCGTCGTTTCCGTGTCCGAAAACTGGGCATAGAGCGGTGAGACACGTTGCTCCACCTCGGATTCGAAAAGCCCGACGATGCGCAGGTCGCGCGTGTAAAGTCGCAGCTGGTTCCCCAGCTTCGCGAGACGAGGGGCGACCTCCGCTTCCATGAGAGCTCGCATCTCCTGCGGCACACCAGGCAAAAGAATGAGAATGTGTCCCCGTGCTTCGATCCACTGGCCCGGTGCGGTGCCGCGCGGATTCGGTAGCACGTCTGCCCCCTCGATCACCAGCGCCTGGCGCAGGTTGATTTCCGGCATGGCACGGCCGAAGCGGCGAAAACGCTCCTGCAATTTGCGAAGCACTTCTTCATTTTCCAGCAGCCTTCGCCCGAGAAGCTCGGCTACCGTCTGTCGAGTACGATCGTCGTCCGTGGGACCCAGGCCGCCGCAAGAGACAACGATGTCTGCGCGCGCCAGCGCATGTTGGAAAGAGGACCGCATCTCATCCGGGCCGTCGCCGACCACAGCTTTGTGGATGACGGGGATGCCGAGCCGGTTCAGTTGATCGGTGAGGAAAAGGGAATTCGTGTCGAGCCGGTACGGCGTTAGCAGCTCCGATCCGACGGCGATAATTTCCGCGTTCATGCTTTAGAAGTTTTACTCGATGCTCGCAGCCGAACGCAAGAGAGGCTGCGCCGAGCGCGGGCCTGGTGAGAACGTCTCAAGAAATGAACGGAGTCCTCAGCCGTTCATAGGAAGGCCTTCGACGTTCCAGTCGAGAGAATAGAGCGCGTTGTGGGTCGTGATCATGGCGCGGTGCGCGGGCAGAAGTGCCATTCCAACGATGTTGCTCCCACCCAGAACAAGTTCCGGCTCAGCCTGTGAGGTGAGTCGGACGATGCCGCGCTTGCCGCCGAACGACGCCGCCACGTAGAGATTTCCCTTGCGATCGAAGGCAAGCCCTTGTGGGCGCCCGAGCCCACGAAAAAAGACGCCCACTTCCCCGGCTGGCGAAATCCGGTAAACGCGCTCGTAGCTGGAAGTCGTTGGCCCCGTGACGAACAGGTCACCCGATGGGCTGAATGCGAGGTGGTAAGCCGAAAGCGATGGCTCGAGCGTCGCGAACACAAAGATTTCGCGGTCGGGTCCGATCTTGAAGATTGTGCCGCTACGATCGCCTACGTAAAGGTTGCCCGCCTTATCGAAGGCAATACCCGTGGCGATGCCCATTCCTTCGATCCACTGCACGGAACGGCCGTCAGGCGAAACGCGATGCACGGTGCCGTCGTTGCGGCAAGAGACGAAAAGGTTGCCGTCGCGATCGATGGCAAGCCCCGTCGGATTCATCAGTTCCGTGATAAACGGCTTCACCGTGTGATTCGCCGTGATCCGATAGAGCGAAACAGGGACCTTTTGGCCACGCTGGCCACTGAAAGTGACATAAGTGTTGCCGTCGCCGTCGACCGCAGGGTTGCCTACCGGATGCAGGTTGTCTGCGACTTGCTGGCCGAGCGCGATCGGAAAAGGCGCGCTTTCGACGCCGTTCATCCGCACGCGCACGGCGCCACCGGACGCGCCTTCGGGAACGCAGGCGATCAAAAGGTCCTCCGCCGCTAGCATCACGTTCGCGTCGGCGGTGCCGAACTGTACGTGGGGCCGTACGTGGTTACGTAGAGAAAAGCCGCTGCCCCGGATGGTGATCTCGCCGCCGGGCAGAGCCGCCGCGGGTTTCACGCTTTCGATCCGCAATGTTCCGTTCATTGCCATGAGAAATCGGAGTCAAAAGCCCATGCTCAAAGCCCTGCGGCCCGTGCGATCCACAGTCCCATCGCCGCATAGACTCCAGCTACCCAATCGTCCGTCATGATTCCCCAGCCACCCGGTAGCGACTCCGCTTGGCGTGCCGGAAATGGCTTCCAAATATCGAATACGCGAAAAAGTATAAAACCCACGACCAAATATTTCCAGCCAAGCACCGAGTGGAGCGTCAGTCGGCCCCCTATGCCGGCGTTCTCCCAAATCATCTGCGCCGGTTCCCGCCACAGCGGTGCGGTGACGCCCAGCACGATGGCCAAATGTTGTCCGGAGACCTCGTCGATCACAACTTGCTGGGGATCCTTTTGCTGCCAGAACCTAGCGGCGCGACTGGCCGACCATACGCCTATCAGAGCCGTTGCGACGGCAAGCAGAAATTGGAGAGAAAGGATCGCATCGATCGTGCGGTCGCCGCCGGCTATGATTTCGCCGAAGGGGCCCCCCATCCTTCTCGCCACAGCCACGGAAAACGAGGGGAGTAGAACAAGGACAAGACCCGCGAGAGAACCGAACGTGCCCGGCGCGATCGGAATGTATCCAAGGCCGCAGGCGCTTGCAATCGCCAAGGCGAAGCGCGGCTTAGGCCCTACGGCAGGGTTGCCGGCCTCCTCCTCACTCGGCGCGGGCGACACAGCCAGGTCCCCTGACGACGGCTCGGTGCTCGCGCTCACGGGTCAGTTTCCTCATCCGCGCTCGCCGTATCCCGCTCGAGGTTTTCGAGCAACGATTCATCGAAGGCTGGCTCGCTGATGATGTAGCTCTCGTTCGCCCAGTTTCCGAGATCGAACCAGCGGCATCGCTCGCTGCAAAATGGAAAATCCCCATTCACTTCAGAATCCGTGGGTTGCCCGCACATGGGGCACTGCCGCTTCATCGTTTCAGCATCCTCCCAAGCTGCGCGGCTTCGTCCCGATCGGCTACAACTTCTCGCCGTCGCCTTTCGGCGTGGCTCCCCGAGCGGTGGTCGACATACCGTGGTCGAGACCGAGATGGACGAGCGCCAATCGTTGCGCGAGCATCTCGTACTGCGCGGACAGATGGCTTCTGTAGATGGAAGCGTCACGGTAATACCGTTGCATGCGCTCGCCATCTTTCGCGGCGCTGGAACTGGAAGTACGGGCGAGCATCTCCACGGCTTCCCATGCCAGGCGCCCGCCGTGTTCCAGGCTCGCAAAAAGCTCGAGGTCCTCTTCCATCGTAAACGGCTTCCCGCCCTCCACTCCGCGGAGGCAATACTCCCTGTAAACATCGCCTGCGTTGAGCACGAGCCGTTTTGCCGCATTCATTAAGCCGAGCGCGAGGCCCAGGTGGCGCTGATAGTCGTGGTGAAGATAGCGCGGTTGCATCGGCGGATAGGGAGTTTTCTTCGTGAGAATGAGGTGTTCGTACTCGTCAATCGCGGCGTAGCCCAAGCCAACCATGACGGCGACCAGTTCCGCATGAAAGAAGGATAAGCAGCGGCCCGCGTACATGGCATTGCCGTGAAGCCGAAGGCCCGGAGTGCCTCCGGTCAAATCGATGTTGAGCATATCGAGTTCGATCACATGGCTGGCAGGCACGCGCGCGCCCTCAATCACGATCGAGTTCGATCCGCTGCCGCGCATGCCAAGGATGGCACCCCAATCATCGAGCATTTTCCATTGCGAGCGCGGGACGAGTGCGATTCCCGCCCGCGGTGGGCCAGTCGTTTCGTCAGCGATTAAGACGCTCGGCATAAAGTGTGTTGCATAGGGCGCGCCGGAAGCGTAGCCCCACTTTCCTTGGACGAACCAACCCTCATCGACGCGCGTTGCAGTTCCGCTCGGCGCGGCTACCGACGGGGCAGAGAAATCGCCGCTGGGGCCAAACCCAGCGGCCTGCGCGTCTTCGCTGAAATAGGAGCCGAGCATCAGCGCGTGGCCTGCGCCTACGATCAGGCACCACGACGCCGACGGATCGCCGCGCGCGATCTCGATACCGATGCGGTAATAGGTCTTCAGGTCGAACTCGTAGCCGCCGAAGCGGCGCGGCTGTAAGCAACGATAGAACCCGGCCTTCTGGAATGCGTGGTGGATAGCCTCGGAATAGACCCCGCGGCGTTCGGTTTCGTCTTGCTCGGCGCGGAGCCGGGGCTGCAGCGCCGTGGCTCGCTCGATCATTTCCGCCGGGGTCAGATTCGGCTCCGGTACGGGCACAGTTGACTTTCCCTGTTCCAGCTTGGTACGCATCCCGAAGTCCTTCATGGAAGCGAAAGTTTTTCGCCCAAACTTCACCGATCAGCGGCGATTATACATGCCACGCATCTGCAAAAAGATCTCTTTCAACGCTGGGCGAGAATCGGGAAAACGTCTGGTGGCCGCTTGAGAGCTCGGGCGACAAGCGGTGGCGAAAACTCGACGACACGTCCGATGAGATCGTAGTCCTTCGCTTCCGTTACTTCGAGAATTGCCAGAGTGCCGGGAGCGGGAAGCTGTACGGCATCGGTGATCCCTTGGAATTCCGTGACGTAAACCTTGCCATCGATTTCCGGCGCCATGCCCTCCAGCCGGGCCTCCCAGATCAGATCCGTGTCCTTGGACGGGCCTTCCAGCATCACCTCGACGCGCTCGCCCACTCGGCGCCGCAGCTTGCGCGCGGAAATTCTCCTTTGGATCGACATGAGCCGCTGACGGCGTTGCTCGATGATCTCGGGATCGACTTTCCCATCGAGCTGAAAACTCTTGGCCATGTCCTCATCCGAGTATGCGAAGACTCCCATCCAATCGAACTCGGCCGCGCGGACGAAATCGCACAGCTCACGAAAGTCTCCTTCCGTTTCGCCCGGGAATCCAGCAATAAACGAAGTGCGGATGAAAACGCCGGGGATCGCCTTGCGTATCTTCTCGAGCATTTTCAAGAATGCGTCTCCATTCGAGCCGCGCCTCATACGCGCGAGTACACTGCGGCTGGCGTGCTGGAGTGGGATGTCCAGATATTTGGCAAGGCTTTCGTGCGCTGCGATTGTATCGAGCAATTTCGGCGTGATGCGGTTGGGGTAGCAATACAGGAAGCGAATCCAGTGTAGGTCCCCGATGTGTGCGAGGCGCGCAAGGAGCGTGGGCAGACCGTCGTGAAGGCCGAGATCTTCGCCGTAGTGCGTCGTGTCCTGACCGATGAGGTTGATTTCGCGGACTCCCGCCGCGGCGAGGTTGTTCGCCTCGCGCACGACGGATTCAAACCTCCGGCTGCGGAATTTCCCACGAAGCTGCGGAATGATGCAGAAAGTACAGGGATGATCGCAGCCTTCGTTGATTTTGATGTAGGCAGTGTGCCGCGGCGTGGCAACCATGCGTGGTGTGAGATCGTGATAGAGATAGGAGGGAGGGGCGGGCGGCTCGACCACGCCGGCTGCCGAGGGAACCTCACCCGAGCAGGCCTGGAGGACTTGTTCGACTTCTCCGGTTCCGATTACGGCGTCCACTTCTGGAATCTGCTCGCGAATCTCGTCGCGGTAGCGCTCGACCAGACAGCCTGCGACGATCAATCTCCGCGCCCGCCCGAACTTTTTATATTCGGCCATCTCGAGAATCGTCTCGACGGACTCCTGCTGTGCCGGCGCGATGAAGCTGCAGGTGTTGACGACGATCACGTCGGCCTCGTCGGCGCGCGGCGAGATTTGGTAGCCTGCGCGCTGGAGCATGCCCATCATCACCTCGCTATCGACAAGGTTCTTCGGGCATCCCAGGCTTACGAATCCAACTTTCAGCATGGTCGAGCGTTCCTTCTACGTGCTAACAAATAAGCGATTCTAGCATGCTCGGCAGCAGGGCCTTAGGGAGAGACGCGTCACTTTCAGCGTTGGAAAGGCTTGCGAGAGCGGAGGGAATCGCGGATCAAGCGGAGAAGGGAAGACATCTGTTCGATGCGGGCGGGATGGCTGCCAAAGCGGGCCGACTGGTAGAGCTCGGTAAGCTGTGCGACGGGCGCGGTCAAATCTCCTCCCGGGAGGCTGGAAACAAATTCCCGCGCCGTCTGCGACGGTGCTTTCTGCCAGCCTCGCTTTTCCAGCAAACGGAGCATCTCGCTGTACTCGAGCGCGGCCAGGGCTGCGGTGAGGTCACCGCGGCGCTGGGCGCGAAGGCTCCAACGAGCAGCGAAGTAACCGATCATGGAGCGCCCGCGCAGGGCGGCCAGTATCACGAACAGAAAAACAAGCGCGGCTGGACGAATATACTTTGAAGCCTCCAGCCGGTGATCGAGCGCAAGGAGTCGGGCCATGGCGGCTCTTTCCTTTTCGTGGTACATGTTGCGCGCGCGATCGCCCCAATGGCGCGAAGACCTTTCTAGGTTCTGCCCCAGGGTTAGCTGGTGTGTGAAGTCGTAGTTGATCACCCACTCTCCCCAAGCGAACTGGAACCAATCCCAATAGCGACTGATCGTGTCGAGTAGGCCGGAGCGCTGGGCGTTCGCCGGAGGGGTGGGATCGACAGTGATCCAGCCGTAATCCGGGAAAAAGACTTCGACCCAGGCGTGTGCGTCGCTTTCACGCACGATGTAGTCGCCGCCGACGTCGTTGTATTCGCCGGACAGAAATCCGGTCACATAACGCGCCGGGATTCCGATCCCGCGCAGCATCACCGTCATCGCTGAGGCAAAGTATTCGCAATTTCCGGACCGTCGGACGAACAAGAATTCGGCAAGTGGATCCTTACTCGGCGTCCCCGTAAGGTCCAAGGTGTAGGAGTAGTGGGAGATCAGATACCGCTGAAGGCTCAGGACTTTGTCGTATTCGTTGGTTGAACTGGAGGTGGTTTTTTCGGCGAGCGCGCGGATGCGCGGATCGAGCGGCGGAAGCTGCAGATACGTTTCCCGAAAGCTCGGCGGGTAGACCACCGGAGCGCTGCGCAATTCAGACTCTGATGTCATGGGCAGGAGCGATCTGCCCTCGTAGCGAATTTTCATACCATTGTGAGCAGCGTTAAAAAGTGAGCCGGTCTGATCGATCAGCAGATAATGACCGCGCGCAAGGCCATCGGACCGTGTGGGTTCCTCGCCGAAGTGCCCGCGAACCGACTCTGCGCGCGGAGCAATGAAGACGGCGTCTGTGCCCAACGGTTCCATGAGCACGGTGTAGTGCAGAGGATAGAACGCTCCGCGAAACAGACCGGCAAACCCAAGCACGTAATCTCCTTCGGAGTTTGCCAGGACGACGGTTTCATTTCGCAGCGGAGTGAACCAGCGTGTGCCATCGAACGTGGTAAGTGCCACTCCCCGCCAATGGACGCCCTGCGCGCGCTTGGGATCCCCTTCGACGGCAATGCGCATGACCACCGAGGTGTTCTTCTGAATCTTCCCGATTTCACCGAGGGCGACATTGTCGCTGAACCCTGTCATCAGGGCGGGTTGGAGAGTAAGGGCGCTCAAGTAGCCAGTGGTAAAGCGGGGAATCATGAAAAAAATCACTGTACCGAGTACGAGCACGCTGGCAGCGACAAGCACCGAGGTCACTCCGAGCGCGTGATTAAGGCGCCGCGCCAGGGGCGAATCCCGCTCAAGAGGAGGGGAAACGGTTCCGGCGGCACTGCGGCGCATTTCGAGAGCGACGAATGTGGAAACCGAGAGGATCAGGAAAATCGCCAATGCGACGAGAAAGCCTGTGTCGACCGTCAAGATCGCGCAGGCTAACATGCACGTGACGGCGAGAACCGCTAGGAAAGCGGAGTCGCGCTGGGTGCGCGCGGAATAGAGACGGACCAGAGTGGCGAACAGCAGGAGGTGGATCGCAGAAAGCAGTGCCGCATAGAGCGGTGGGTTCGGAGCGCCCTCGGCCAGGCCGCGCGACAGAACCCAAAGATCGAGCGGGAAGAAAAGGAAATAGGCGAGAACGAACCACGTTGCCACCCGAGCGGAAAGCTCGGGGCCGCGTCCTCGAAACAGGCGCACCCCTTTGTAGATCAGCGCGGCGGGGGGAACAAGCGTGGAGACGGGATCGAGCTTGCCGGTCGAGACGACGGCAAAAACCCCGGTCGCGACGAGCAAGAAAAGCGAAACTTGAAAGTAGCGCTGCACGGCGGGCAATAATTCGGCCGGCGCGGGGTCGGTTCGGGGTGGCGCCAAGTGTTCGGCGGCAACGGACATGGTAACAATACGATGCTAGCACTAGGTAGGTTGTTCGCTTAGGGCGGCGGGGCAAAGTGGTAACGAGAGAGCGAAATAGACCGCTCCGCTGCGGCAGCGATTTTTCGCGTAGCGCTGGAGATGGGAAGATGATCGATACGATCGAAGGCAAGGATGCGCGTGCGCGGAAGACGCGGCAGTTTCGACACGCGGGCTAGGAAAGGAAGCAGCGTGATGTTACGAAACGTGACGCCATGGCGCGCCGCCGGCAAGGCTTCCACCTCCAGCGGGGTCGAGTCGAGCTTCAGACTCTCGCGCAGATGACGTTCCAATTCAACGAGTGGCTGACGGGCAACTCCGATGGCCGGAAACTGCCAGAGGCGTGAGAAGAGCACACCGTCGTACGCCGGGAGATCGCGAACCAGAAGGGTGCGGCCGCTGGGGTCGCAGAGAACGGCCGCGGCGATGCGCAGGCGGACGGTGGGGCGTTTCCGACGAGGCGCGGGAATTTCATCTGTAAGGCGGAGCGCCAGGGCACGGCAAGAGCGCGAAACGGGGCAGCTCCCGCAGCGGGGACTCTGTGGGGTGCAGATCCTTTCACCCAGTTCCATCAAAGCCTGGTTCCAATCGCCCGGTGCACGCTGGGCCAGCAGATGCTCTGCTGTCTTGCTCAGCTGGCGCCAGCGGAGCGGCGCGCGCAGATCGCCGCGAACCGCGCCGAGGCGTGCAAGGACGCGGGCGACGTTGCCATCGAGAGCCGCGAGAGGAACATCATAGGCGGTGCTGAGCACGGCAGCGGCCGTGTAGCGGCCGATGCCGGGAAGAGCGAGAGCGGCTTTGAGCGTGTGGGGAAATTCGCCGCCGTGGCCGGCGACAATCTCGCGTGCGGCGCGATGAAGGTTGCGCGCGCGGCCGTAATAACCGAGGCCGGACCAGAGTTGCAGGACTTTCTCCAAACGGGCGGCAGCGACCGCTTCGACAGTCGGGAAATTCTCGAGAAACCGATCGTAGTAAGGCAGCACGGCAGCGATGCGCGTTTGCTGCAACATGATCTCGGCAACCCAGATGCGGTAGGGATCGCGGGTGAAACGCCAGGGAAGATCGCGTCGATGCGTCTGGAACCAGGTCAGGAGACGGCGCTGAAGGCCGGCACGAATTCTCGGCGAAATCTCAAATATGATCCGCGTAATGACGGTATGTTCGCACGATCATCGAGTGTAAGGAAATACGAGAAGAGCGGCACAGCATGAGCCAGGTTTGCGCATGTTTTATAGGCGGTCGATGAAAAGAAAGTAAGACGATGACCACAGTGCGGTGGGGATGCTGCGCTGGGCTCGCGCAGTGAGGATGATCTTGAACACTTCCCGGTCGTTGCCGAGCTCGTCCAGAAATGCGCCGCCGACGACGGAAGCCTGCGGTTTAATGAGCGCAAGCTCGTGCAGTGTGTCATAGATGATTTCGGTGGCAGGAGCCATGGGCGTCGAAAAGCGGTCCGTGCGGAACTGCATGACAGACTGAATCTCGTAAAAGTGCCAGGCGATCGAGGCGGTCATCGAGACGGCCCGCTCGAACCGCGCCGCGTGTTGCGCCGTCATCGATTCTGCGGAATCGCTGCCGCGTCGCTCCGTCTGCTCCGGAGAAAGCGGGGGCCCGATGAAAGGGTCGAGAACGAGCATCACGCGTCGCTCATCTTCGCGAGCGAATTCACGAACCATCATGCGACCCGATTTTGCACTAACCTTCCAATCGACAAATCGCGCGCTGTCGGTCGGCCGATATTCGCGCAGCGAATGCAGTTCGTGGCCGCGTCCGCGATAAAAGCTGGCCACCTCACCGCTCAACAGCGGAAGGACCTCGTAGAACTGATCGGCCGGCTCTACGCGGGGATAGACAGTGATCTCGATGCGCGAGTTCACCTGGCGCGTTTTTTCGAAGAAGCCGAACGGAAAACGCGTGCGGATTCCGAAGGCATCCTGGCGATAGATTCCGCGATGGGGAAAGCGCAGCTCGACCTTTTGCCTCACCGCACGCAGGTGCGGAACATAGGGAAAGAAAACGGGCCGCGTGAGGATCTCGCTCGGTGTTTTTTTTGTTCCACCGGTAACAAGCAGCGAAAACGAGGGCCACGCCTGTTTTTCGTTCCGCAGCTCGATTTCGGCCAGCACCGGCTGCTCGGCGAAGATATGTTCGGGGAGATCGAATTTCAAATCGACCCCTGTGAGCACGACGCGCGAAAGCACGCCCGAAACTAATATGCCGGCAAGCAGGCAAGCGAGAATCAAAAAGAGCAGGTTATTGCCCGTGTTGACCGCCGCGAGGACGAGGATAAAGACCGCGGCGAGGTAAATCGTGCCGTCGCGCGTGAGACGGTAATCGACCTGATACGCGAGCCAGCGCAGGCTCGTGCGCTTCGCAAGTGCTGGAACGATCGTGATCGCCACCCAGGCGGCGATGGCGAGAGCAATGGCCGTCGTGGCCGTCGACAGCCACAGGCGGCCTTCCTGTGCGGCAGCGGCGGAAAACAGCGCGCTGACCAGCGCAAAGGAAAGCGCCAGCATCGCGATCCCGAAGTTCCGCCAACCCGGACGATCACGGCGTTGCCACCAACGCGATGCGACGGATGGGTTTGTCATGGACATGCTTCGCAGCTAGAGCGGGACGCGTGTGGTGTCGAGGATTTCCCGGAGAATCGCTTCCGCCTGATCGGATTTCTTCTGCGTCGAAACGTACCGTGAGCTGACAACGACGCGGTGCGCGAACACAGGGATGATGAGACGCTTGAAGTCATCGGGCAGGCAATAGTCGCGCCCTTCTAAAAACGCGCGGGCTTGTGCGGCACGATGCAGCATGACCGCTCCGCGCGAGCTGACGCCGAGGCTCAACTGCTCTGTCTGTCGGGTTCGCTCCACGATTTCCAGCGCGTAGTCAAGCAGGCTCTCCTCCACCCTCACTTGCGAGATGGCCTGCTGCATGCCGACCACATCGTGTGCATCCATTAGGGGGGTGATCTGGTCCGCGTGCCCCGCCGCGGAATTGCTGCGTATGATCTCCTTTTCGCTTGTCCGAGACGGATAGCCCATCCGGATGCGCATCAAAAAGCGGTCGAGTTGCGATTCAGGCAGGGGGTACGTGCCATGGTGCTCGATAGGATTCTGCGTCGCAACCACAAGAAATGGCTGGGGCAGCGGGCGGGTGTGGTTATCGACAGTAATCTGCGATTCGTTCATAGCCTCAAGAAGCGCGGACTGCGTTTTCGGAGTGGTGCGGTTGATTTCGTCGGCCACAATGATGTTGGCGAAAATCGGGCCAGGCTTAAATTCGAATTCCTGCGTGGCGGGGTTAAAGACGCTCACGCCGATCACATCGCTCGGCAGCAGGTCGGAGGTGAACTGAATCCGTTGAAAGGAACACTGAAACGAACGCGCGAGCACCTGTGCAAGAGTCGTCTTGCCGACGCCCGGAACGTCTTCGATCAGCAGATGACCGCGCGCTAGGAGCGCCGTGAGCGCCAGGTGGATGACGTCCTCTTTGCCTTTGACGACTCGCCCGATCGAGCGCTGAAGCTCGGCAAGACGGCTGCTGGCAGCGACGGCGTTGGTGTTGGTCGCGGTTTGCAATTCCTTAAACCTTCTG